>DEUM01000035.1 GCA_002362575.1 Lachnoclostridium sp. UBA3262
TTTCGGGGAGTGATATAAAGGCAAGAAACCATAGGATACTCGCCGCCATAACAACATAAAGAATTAAGCGATAATTATGGCTGAAAAAAAGCCGCTACTTTCGTATACGGCTTTACTTTTCATACTTATTCTATTTTTTTCTGCGATTATGCTCTCTCTACTTTTCCAGAACGAAGGCATGAAGTACAAACATACATTTTCTTTGTACCACCGTTTACCTTTACTCTTACAGATTTCAAATTCGATTTCCAAATCTTATTGCTTCTTCTATGAGAGTGGCTGACAGCGTTTCCAAAATGTACGCCTTTTCCACAAACTGCACACTTAGCCATGAAAAGCACCTCCTTCTGTTCATACTTCGTATGTCTTTTCATCTATAAATAAATATATTTCTCACACACGACAACACGAATATTTTAGCAAAACTTTTTCTATTTTGCAAGCAAATTTTTCATTTTTTTCAATTTTCTGTATTTTCTTCCTTGTTTTCCGGCTCTTTGCCTTTCTTTTTAGAAAATTTATCGACAAAATCCGGAACCATATCCAAAATTTTTGTAATTCCATCCTGATTTTTGACATTTACAAGTTTAGAACTTCCATCCTTTATGACAAGCACGGCACTTGGCTGGATTTTACCGCCCATACCGCCTCCTCCATTATTTTTCTTCTCACTCTCATTGGCAAATGCACCTGCTGCCACACCAAAGCTGACATCCACTAAAGGAAGTACAATCGTCCCATCGTCAAACCGGACAGCATCCCCGACAACTGTTTTCGTCGTTATAAACGCATCCATTCCTTTAAATAAAGATTCCACTGTGTTATTAAAATTATTATCTGCCATTTATGCGGCCTCCTTTTCCTTCACTTGATTTATATTTTTCCAAAGCATCCTCAATTCCCTGTCTCTGTATACCCGAATAATCAGGCGAATCAGATACAGAACACGGATGCGGCCCTTCATATAACCCTCCGCCTGAAATACCTTTTTTTCAAAATCAGGCGCAATATGCACTCCATCATGATAGGCAAACGGCAACAGGCTGATTCCTCCAAATAGTAGTCCCGTAGTGGACGGATCGCCCGTCCCGATTACAAACTGTCCTTTTACCCTGTAAGGCGACAGATAACGAAGCAGCATATACAGTTCCTTCCTTATCTTCTTAAACGCCCTCCGGTTTTCCATATCTCTGACAAACCTAATTATACTAGATACCCGTTCAAAAGAAAAGGATTTCTTTGTCTTTTCTTTCCTCTGCCCCTTTGCCTTTTTCTTTTTCACCTTTTTATGCTTGGCCTGAAAATCTTTTTTCTGTTTCTCCTCGACAGGTACACGGCTTGTCTTCTTTTGACCGGGCTTCCTTTTCGCGCATTCTTCTTTTTCCTGTTGATTTTCCGTCTTCTCATTGCCTTCCGTATCGCTTTCCTCTTTTCCCGAAAACCTTCGGATTGGTATTCCAAAAAGATATAACCGGACTGCCTGTGCATTTTTTCCCTTTCGCACCTCTACCATACGAAACAGCCAGCTGACACGGTAAGAGTAGTTTACTTTATCTCCGGCGTTCGTTCCCTGAAGATAATACCGTGCCGGAACAAACAAAAGCAGGACAACCAGAAACAGAAGTAATCCGAGGATTCCTCCAAGCACAATGCCTATCCATTTTAGTATTGCCAAAAAAACCGACATTCTCTCACATCCTGTTTCCTTTACACTATTTTTCTTCCGGCTTCCCTTCCTCAAAGTCTTTTTTATCAAAATACTCTCTCGGACGGAACTCCGGATTTTCACTGCAGATATCTGCTACTATTTTCTGTAACAGCGAAACTGCGCCCTTATAATCTGCGGCAAGTCCGACAATGTACAAATCCAGATAGGCATAGCGTCGGAAAAAGAATTGTCTGGTACCTATGATTTCAAACAAATTTGCCTCATTCACGGCCAGCGTAACGGCATAATAACTCCGTTTCCACGGTCTCCGCCTCATGACACGCTTCTTACAGCGCTCCGGATTTTTCGCAACCTTGTCGTCCATATATAAGCTGTGATACCAGTGCATCATACTTTATCACCATTCCTGTTCCATCACATCCCGCAATATCGCCATTACAATATACTTTTCTGCCTTATTCTGACAGCCAAACAAATTCACCCGGATATACTCCTCAATTTCTTCCGTACTCTGGAAAAGCTTTGGCAGGGATTCGAGAATACGTCCCATAATTGCTTTTTTTATCGGACGGGAAACGAAACTGAGCTGGTCTGACAGCTCCTGCAGGAAACTCTCCGTCAGCTCCTGTACATAGGCGGCATCCGCTGTTTCCTCTGCCATTTCCTTATCTAAATCAATAAAAAGACTATCCGAGAGCAGTTTGGAAACCAGCACACAATCCTTGATAAATTTCTCAAGCCCCATTTTGTCCAATTCCTTCTTATAAGAGTTCTCTATCTCAAAAAGTACGGACTCCAGATAGCCGGACTGCTCCACATATTTTTCAATCCTGCCCTCGAGTGGAACCAGCATTTCATCTTCATATTCCTGTTTCGCAAGATGACGCCAAATCTCTTTGGATTCCCGCACATCTCTGCTTTCTGCACTCTCATATGGAAGCGAAAGACAAAGCGCATAAATCCGGTTTACCACCCTCTGCATGGTATAATAGAAATCGGTCAGGTCATACAGCGCCTGTCCTCCTTTTTCCTCAAGTTCTTTTAATTGCTCATACTCTGCCTTCTCTACTGTCTTGTAATCTGTATTCGTAAGCCGTTCCAGCACTTTCCTTATATCCGGATATTCATCGACATACTTCTGCGGCTTGTGCAGCATAGAGGATGTACGCAGCATATAGAAAAAACTATCCAGCGACGATTTGTCCCCTCCTTTATAGAGCGTTGCCGTCTCCCGGATTTTCTCAAACAGCTTACTCTTTGTCATATGCACCGGAATCTGCCCAATCACAATATTCAATTTATCCTGTATTGCACCTGTATCCTCGTCACTGAATATATACCCCATGATTTCTCTTAAAACGTCTTCTTCCTCTACATCCGCAAACCTCTCGTCCAGTTCCTTTTCCGGCATATAAGTAAACTCCATGCGGTTCAGGACATATTCATAGCAGAGCAAACGGTCTGTATAGGCCGTAAGAAGATCCATTTTATCGGTTATTTCCTGACGGATTCCCGATATTTCAGAAATTATTCCCGCATAGTCACAATCCTCCTCTGCCAGACTGCCGAGCGCCCGGCATATACTGTCAATCATCTTTTTTTCCTTTGCCGCCAGCTCCGGCTTTTCTTCCAGCGCTTCCTGCAACAGGACATAGCCGGACATTGTAAGCTCTAAAGCCGCATAGTCATTGTATATCCGGACAGCCATATCCTTATACCGTTTCAAGTTGCTCTCCAAATTTTTCCCTTTGTAAATATCCTGAATAAGGCTCTTTAACTCTCTCACTTATCTTCCTCCTAACCTTAGTATATCAGCGTCCAGTCAGGCAGCCAGCGCAGACCATCCCGCACATACGTATCTAATACCGGCTGTCCGGACAGCACCGGATAAAACAGTAAAAACAGTAAAAACGCAGCCGCACAATAAACAATTACCCAGCGCATCCATTTTTTATCTTTCTTCACAAGACGTACCATAATATATACAATCATCATTGCCACAAAAGGTACGCTCGGAAAATAATGGTAGGCAAACGTACAGCGCGGAACAAGAATCCATGGTACCAGCTGGACAAGATAGGCAAATACCATAAAGATAGCGCCTCTGTCCTTTTCCTTCCAAATCAGATACAACATATATATAAATGCCGGGATTCCCGCCCACCATACAAGCGGGTTTCCAAATGCACTGATGCCTTCCTTCAGCCCGCCCGCTACCGTCTTGCAATAATAAAACATCGGGCGTATCATCGTCGGCCACTCATACCAGTTCGATGAATACGAGTGTGTAGACTCCAATCCGGAATGATAACCATACATCGTCTTCTGGTTTTCAATCATCCGTTTCCAAAGTCCGGTGTCCTGTCCGTCATTGAATGGAATATAGGAACACAAGTAAATGGCTCCCGCAATTACAATAAAGAACAAAACGCAAAAAGCCAGCGTCCACATCAGCTTCTTCGGAAAGACATCTTTAATATGCTGATGACTGATACCGGAGGTGCTCCCCGACAGGTTTTTACATGCCAGCCTGTACTCATAATAGCGCACTCCCATGATGACAAAGAAAAATATTCCAAGCCCGGCAGCGGCGTATACCGCCGTCCACTTTGAGGCACAGCCAAGTCCCATCATAATGGCACTCAGCCCCAGCGGCACAAACGTTTTAATCAGCGGCGTATCGTAAAAGCTCATCTGGCTGTATTTCAGCATGAAATAGAACATGGCGAGAATGAAAAATGTGCCATATACGTCTATCGTTGAAATTCTCGTCTGTGTAAAGTGCATAAAATCAAAAGCAAACAAAAAGGTCAAAGCCCCTGCCGCCCACGTCTGGCAGTCAAACAACCGTCTGCCAAACATATATAAGAACGGTAACATAAAAATGCCGAATAACACGCCGACAATCCGCCAGCCAAATGGATTCATACCAAATGCCCGGACGCCGAGACTGATAAAAAATTTCCCAAGCGGCGGATGCGTGTTCTCATAGCAGTACATATTCGGCTGCGTCATTTCATAAGCCGTTCTCGCATGATAGATTTCATCAAAATATGTTCCACTACGGAATGTCGCCAGAGCATCAAATTCATCCTGTTCATCAAACAGCTCCGGATACTTATCCTTATTGGCAGGAAGCAATGTCTTCCCATTTTTATCCATAATAACAATTTCTTTCAATGCCGCCTCGTTATCATTCGAAGTCAGCCGGATATAGCGGTAATTTTTTGCCAGATTATACGTGTCGCTGTCATTGTCCGCCTGCTTCATCTCATTCCATGCAAATACGCTCTCTACCTGAACCTCTCCTACCGTCTCATAATTTTTCCCATCCTGTGAAAAATCCAGAGTAAACTTCCGTTCTTCATAATTTCCGGAGAACGTATACAGCATCTTAACCGCCTTATTTTCTCCCAGATCCAAATCTATCGTACTGCCGGCGCCTTCTGAAACCCAGCCGGTTTCCGGTGCGCTCATTTTTCCCAAATCATACAGGGCAAAGGCAGAATACAGTGCCATGATGGAGCACAGCACAATCCAGTCCCACTTCGTAAACTTCTTCATTACCTTGCTCGACATAATAGAAAATTTCTTCTTTACTACCGGTTCTTTTTTCTTCTCCGGCTGCTGTCTTTCTATATATGCTTTTTGATTTTTCTTCTTCGTCCTCAGAGGCTCCTGCTCTTTTAAATCTGCCAGCTTCGTTTTTGAGAAAGCGGCAAAAAACATATAGCCGTACACCGCTATCGTAAGGAGGGCTGTCATTCCAATAATTCCTCCCTCCGGGCCGGTAGACTCAAATTCCTCAAAATAATATAACACATGTCCTACATTCAAAATCTGCACGAAGGAAAACCCAATATAAGTAAAGAACAGCTCCTTTGTCGGCTTCACTACAAATGCGCACAGCATAAGCAGGACGACCGGGAACAGATATCTCTCGTGCATCCTCACAGAAAAGAGGAACATCGTACTTACTACAGCACCTGCACTCAGAAAATACTTTGACTTGTCCTCCTTTAATTTAAAGAAAATAACAGCACTCAGTATCACAGCAGCTATAATAGCAAGCATACCCCACTGCCTACATTCCATAAAAAGAAATTTGTCCGACTGGTCGGCCCAGTTTCTACCAAGCAGAGCCCAGAAATTGTAGGCATTTATCGTACAATACTCATACGAGCCAAGAGTATCTATATACTGATGAATGACCTTCTCCAGTCCGAATGGAAGTGCCAGAACAAACATGGTGGCAATCGCACCCAGACCTCCTGCAAGGTCTTTCAGAACCTTTTTCTTATTAAAATTCTGCATAAACACCTGCTCAATAATTGTCCATATCAGAACCGGAGCAAAAATAAGCGTCTGCGGCTTTATCAGCACACCAATAATAAAAGCAAAATACGCCGGAATTCTCTTTTCTTCCATACAGAGATAACAAGTCAGAAGGACAAAAAAGGTAAATACTCCATCTGTCTGTCCCCACATGGAAGAATCCAGAATAACAATCGGATTCAGCACATAGATTGCTGCAAGCAGCAGGGAAGAACTCTCCGAAAACTTTTTCTTTGCCATTGTATACAGAAGAAATCCTGCCCCAAGGTCCGAAAGCACCGGCACGAGCTTAATCAGAAAGCGCCCTATCGTAGAAGCCGTCTCTATGGAAAAAATATGACGGATGCCGGCTATTACCCAAAGTATCGCCATATAACCGGGCGGATAATCGGTGAAGGCATCCAGATAGTAAAACTTTCCGATACCGTCTTCAAAAATCATCTCCGACCACCTGTAAAAACAGTTCAAATCTGTTCCATGTCCCTCAAACGCAACAGAAAAAATAGACTTTATCAGAAAAGCCGTACCTAAAACCAGCACTATATTCATCCAGTCTCTCTTTTTCTCTTTACGGTAGATTCGGATTCCCTCTACCTCATAATACAGCCGGCCCAGATACACTGCGACAAAAATAACCAGCGTCGACAGGCTTATAAAAACCAATGTCTGAAAACCATCCATACCTAACATGCTTGCCATATCCTCCTTCTAACGATGCACGTGTTCATGTGTAAATAAGTGTTCCGAGCAGTATTCATAGTCCCCTTCACACTTTGTACAATACCGAAATTCCAGATGCGGGTCATCCTTTTCCGTCCTGCCGCATACCGCACAGCGGTGTCTCGTTCCATGAACATCCTCTTTTACCTGCCTCCGGTACTGTACCTTCCGCTTTTTCTGCTTGTAAGCAGCCCGCGGGCTCTGCCGTTTTCTTCCAAATAGCAGAAAGGACAGCGCTAAATTGATAATCGTACCGGCTATCAATGCCATTCCATAGTAAAAACCGAACTGGAAGCAGCGGATAAACTGATATCCCATCAGCACCGCATATACGATGGCAAGCCATTTTGCCTTTACCGGTATAATAAAATATACAAGAAACTCCGTGTTCGGAGATAATATGGCAAAGGCAAGAAAAAGGGAAGTGTTCAGATAATCCAGTGAAGCAGTCGCCCCCAGTTCCATTCCGGCCAGAGCAGTATTAGTCCCTATCATAACCATTACAGCATAGGTTACCACTGTCGCCAGAATCGTCATCAGCACTCCGCCAAAATAGAACAGGTTAAATCGGAATGTCCCCCACATACGCTCCATCGCAAGTCCGATATTATAATACATAATCGCCCAGATAGCAAACCAGACAAGATCTGATACAAAGTTTGCGTCCATACCAATCGTCGGATACAGGACAAACGTAACCAGACGCCAAATCTGACCATGCAAGATCTGATTGATATCAAGGCTGAAATAAACCCAGTATACAGACGAATTGATTACATTAATAATATTTCCTACCACGCTCAGCGCAATCACATATACAATCAGGTTTGATACTGCGAACCTGCCAAACTTGCGCTCCAGCTTATCAACAAAACTCATATTGCCTCCTAAAGCTAACATATTTTAATTAGAACAAATTTTTCTTCCGGAAAAACAATGCCACGACGCCGGACACAACCAGCGTCAGTATGATAATCGTATAAAATCCATGTGGGGCATGTCCCAGCGGAATATTGTCAAAATTCATGCCGAAAAAGCTGGCGATCATAGTCGGTATCGAAAGCACAATCGTAACCGTCGCCAGAAACTTCATTACAATATTCAGATTATTCGAAATAACCGAAGCGAACGCATCCATCGTACCACTTAAAATCCCACTATATATATTCGCCATCTCAATCGCCTGTTTGTTCTCAATAATGACATCCTCCAGTAAATCCTCATCCTCCGGATATTTCCGTACCCGGTCCGTGCGGAGCAGCTTCTCCAGCACAACCTCATTTGAGCGGAGAGAAGTTGTAAAATACACAAGGCTCTTTTCTAACTCCAGCAGTTCAATCAACTCACTGTTTTTCTGTGAAATGTGCAGTTTTTCCTCAATCTGGTCGCTCTTTCTGTCAATGATACGGAGGTACCGCAGGTACGAAGTTGCATTGCGGTACAAAATCTGAAATACAAACCTTGTCTTTTTAAAAGTATAAAATTCCCTCACGCGCTTATTCTCAAATGCTTTCAGCACAGGTGTCTCCTCAAGGCAGACCGTCACAATCTGCTCCTTTGTCATAAAGATACCGAGCGGAATCGTCACATATCTGTCTTTCTCATCCAGTGACGGGATATCTACCAGAATCATATTATAATTATCTTCCAACTCAATACGGGAGCGCTCCTCATCATCCAGCGGCGCCCTCAAATCATCTATATCGATTCCCAGTTCCTCCTGTAATCTTGTCAGTTCTTCACCGGTCGGGCGAGTCACCGATACCCAGCATCCTTCTTCGATTTTATCTACGGTTACCAGTTCATCTTCTACTGTTTTGTAAATCGAAATCATACTCTGCTCCTTTCCTTCCTGTCGGAGAATACATACAAATCGGCGATACCTGCACAGAGGCATCGCCGAGCTCGCCTAATCGCTTTTATTATAAAGGTTTGTACAGTCTTTGTCAAACCTTCTTTGGCAGATATAATACCACATCTGCAGCAATAATAACCTTATCCAAATCATTTCTTTCCAGAAAATCAGACAGGTTAATTCCAGACTCTCTCAAAATTCCACCGAGTGACCTCGTCCCATCCGTCACATATGTCTCTGTATCGTCATTCATTGTTCTGTTCTCTGTTCTTTCATCCCTGTTATCCATTTCTCTGGCTTCACCTGTGTTATCGCCAGACCTGCGCTCCATATTTTCCTCCACCCTATCCATCTGTTCTGAATCACGAAGTGTATCCATCTGTTCTGAATTGCGGGGCGTCCCCATCGGCGGGTATGGACGAGCAACCGGTATACAGATTTCCTGCCCGATCTGAAGATTGTATACATCGACATATGGGTTTGCCCTAAGAATAAGGGCAAGCGGAATCCGGTACTTCCGGCTCAACTGGTAAAGGTTATCGCCTTTTTTTATCACGTGAATCATTCCGTTGCAATATCTTTGATTCATAGAAATCTCTTTCCGGAATAATGCCTGAAACGCATTATTCCTTTTTTTATTATCCTATTCTCCTGCTTTACAAAAGGTTCATGCCAATACAGAAAATACCAATTGGATTTTGTTGCAAAACCTTTTTTTTTGTCGTATAATATAGTTTCGATAACTTTGTTATTTAATTTTATATACTAAATATATATTTATATTGGAAGGATAAGGAGGTAAAATATGAACAGAGTAGGTATTGATATCGGTTCTACGACAGTCAAAATTGCTATCCTAAATGATGAGAACCAGATTATCTTTTCCGCTTACGAACGACATTTTGCCAACATTCAGGAAACATTAAGAAAAATTATAGAGAGTGCATATAATGAACTGGGAGACCGTGATATTGCTCCCATGATTACCGGTTCCGGTGGACTCTCCATCTCCCGATATCTCGATATTCCTTTTGTACAGGAAGTTGTCAGTGTTGCCACTTCATTAAAAGATTATGCTCCAAGAACCGATGTTGCTATCGAGCTCGGTGGCGAAGACGCGAAGATTATATATTTTACAGATGGTATTGAGCAGAGAATGAACGGTATATGTGCCGGCGGTACAGGCTCCTTTATTGACCAGATGGCTACTTTACTAAAAACAGATGCCGCCGGACTGAACGAATATGCAAAAGAGTATCAGGCCATCTATCCGATTGCTGCACGCTGTGGTGTATTTGCCAAAACAGATATCCAGCCGTTGATTAACGAAGGTGCTGCCAAATCAGATTTGGCGGCTTCTATTTTTCAGGCAGTTGTAAACCAGACGATAAGCGGTCTTGCCTGCGGTAAGCCAATCCGCGGCAATGTTGCATTTTTAGGTGGTCCCCTGCACTTCTTAACTGAGTTAAAGGAAGCTTTTGTCCGTACGCTTGGTTTAGAAGGAGACGCCATTATTGCTCCAGAAAATTCACATCTTTTTGCGGCGAGCGGCGCCGCCATGAATTCACAGGATGAGGGTGTGACAACTCTGGGGGGGCTTCTTCATAAGTTATCCAGTGAAATCAAGATTGAATTTGAAGTAAACCGTATGGAGCCTTTATTTAAAGATAAATCAGAATATAACAATTTCCTAAAAGAGCATAGCGTGCACAGTGTTGCGAAAGGAGATTTGTCCACATATGAAGGAAACGTATTCCTCGGCATTGACGCCGGCTCAACAACGACAAAGGTTGCTCTGGTAGGGGAAGACGGCTCACTTTTATACTCCTTCTATGATAACAATAATGGAAGTCCGTTAAAAACGACCATTAAAGCAATCAAAGAAATATATCAGCTTCTTCCTGACAGCGCTTCTATCGTGCGTTCCTGCTCGACCGGATATGGGGAGGCTCTGATTCAGTCTGCCCTTATGCTGGATGAGGGAGAAGTTGAGACGGTCTCCCATTACTATGCCGCTTCTTTTTTTGAACCGAGGGTTGACTGTATTTTGGATATCGGCGGTCAGGATATGAAATGTATTAAAATAAAAAATCAGTCCGTCGACAGCGTACAGCTCAATGAAGCATGTTCTTCCGGGTGCGGTTCCTTCATTGAAACTTTTGCCCGCTCATTAAATTATGAAGTAAAGGACTTTGCCAAGCTGGCACTGTTTGCAGAAAACCCAATTGACCTCGGTTCCCGCTGTACCGTCTTTATGAATTCAAAGGTAAAGCAGGCACAGAAGGAAGGAGCAACCGTTGCCGATATTTCTGCCGGACTTGCTATCTCCGTCATAAAAAATGCCCTGCTTAAAGTTATCAAACTGACGGATCCGAAAGATTTGGGAGAGAATGTTGTCGTTCAGGGCGGTACCTTTTATAATGACGCCGTACTCCGAAGCTTTGAAAGAGTCTCCGGATGTAAGGCAGTTCGTCCTGACATTGCCGGCATCATGGGGGCTTTTGGCGCCGCCCTGATTGCCAGAGAGCATTATGAGGAAGGTATGGAATCCACTATGCTTTCGCTGGAGGACATCATTAACCTCAAATTTGAAAGCTCTATGTCCCGCTGCAAAGGCTGTACGAACCATTGCCTTTTAACGATTAACCGTTTTACCGGAGGCCGCCAGTTCATTTCCGGCAACCGCTGTGAACGCGGGCTTGGCAAAGAAAAATCAAATAAAGACATTCCAAATTTATATGACTATAAAAATAAGCGCTTATTTAATTATTACAAGCCATTAACGCCCGATAAAGCATACCGGGGAAAGGTCGGTATTCCACGGGTACTGAATATGTACGAAAACTACCCGTACTGGTTCACATTCTTTACAGAACTTGGCTATGAGGTAGTCCTATCCCCTGCCTCCTCCCGGAACATCTATTCACTGGGTATCGAATCCATACCAAGTGAATCCGAATGTTATCCGGCGAAGCTTGCTCACGGGCACATTATGTGGCTGCTTGAACAGGGTGTTCACTATATCTTTTATCCTTGTGTTCCGTATGAAAGAAAAGAATTTGACGGCGCTGGGAATCATTACAACTGCCCTATCGTTACCTCTTACGGCGAGAATATTAAGAATAACGTGGAAGAACTGAGGGACGATACTATCATATACCAGAACCCATTTGTCTCTTTCGAGAGCGATAAAATTCTGGCAGATGAACTGGTAAAATATCTTGGCAGGGAAAACGGGATTCCCGCAACGGAAATTCGAAATGCCGCTCACAAAGCATACGAGGAATTAACCAAAACAAGAGAAGATATCCGCCGTAAGGGTGAAGAGGTTCTACAATGGATGAAAGAAAATAATACCCGCGGTATTGTCCTTGCCGGAAGGCCTTACCATATTGATCCGGAAATCAACCACGGTATACCGGAACTAATCACTTCTTATGGAATTGCCGTTTTATCAGAAGACAGCATTTCACACCTGTCACCGATTGAACGCCCTACCATTGCCATGGACCAATGGATGTATCATTCCCGCCTATATGCTGCAGCAACCTATGTCCGCACTCAGGAAAATCTGGAAATGATTCAATTAAATTCCTTTGGATGCGGTCTGGATGCCGTCACAACGGATCAGGTAAATGATATCCTTACAGAATCCGGCAAAATATGCACGGTACTAAAAATTGACGAGGTAAACAATCTGGGAGCTGCGCGTATTCGAATACGCTCTCTGATTTCCGCTGTAAAAGACCGTGCCCGCAAAGGAATTAAGCCACATGTAAAAGACGCCTCCTATAAACGCCGGATATTTACAAAAAAAATGAAAGAAAACTATACGATTCTAGCACCGCAGATGTCGCCAATCCATTTTGATATTCTGATTCCGGCACTGGCTGCCTGTGGCTACAATCTCGTACAGCTTCCAAGCGGCGTAGGAGAATTGGATTACGGTTTAAAATATGTAAATAACGACGCCTGCTATCCTTCGCTTCTTGTAGTTGGACAGTTTATGAAAGCGCTTCTTTCAGGAGAATATGATTTAGACCGTACAGCTGTTATTATTTCACAGACAGGCGGTGGCTGCCGTGCCACGAACTACATTGGATTTATACGGCGAGCCTTACGAAAGGCCGGCATGGAGCAGGTTCCGGTTATTTCTATGAGTGCCGGCATCGAATCCAATCCGGGCTTTAAAATCAACTACCGGATGTTGAAGGGGGCTGTACAGGCGCTGATATACGGTGATTTGTTCATGCGAGTCGTCTACCGGACACGTCCATACGAGAAAGTACCCGGCTCAGTAAATGCTCTCCATGAAAAATGGAAACAGCGCTGTATTGAAGCAGTCAAACATCCAAAACAGTCTGAATTTAAGAAAAATATAGCTAAAATTGTAAAAGACTTTGACGAAATTGAGCTAGACGAGAGTGTCCGAAAACCAAGAGTTGGAATTGTCGGAGAAATCCTTGTCAAGTTTCTCCCTGCCGCCAATAACTATGTTATTCAGCTTTTAGAGTCCGAGGGCGCCGAGGCAGTCTGTCCGGATATGCTTGACTTCTTTATGTACAGTGCCTACGACAGCACTTTTAAGGCAGATCATCTTGGTTTTAAGAAGAGAAATAAAACACTAGGCAGGCTTGCTATCTGGTTAATGGAATCTTTTCGTAAGCCAATGCGCAAAGCGTTAGAAAACAGTAAACGCTTTGAAGCGCCGCCTTCTATTTACGAGCTGGCTGAATATGCGAAACCTTTTGTTTCGACTGGCAACCAGACTGGTGAAGGATGGTTCCTTACCGGGGAAATGATTGAACTGCTTCACAGCAATGTCCCAAACATTGTTTGTACTCAGCCATTTGGCTGCCTTCCAAACCATGTTGTAGGCAAAGGCGTCATCAAGCAATTGCGTAAAAGCTTCCCTGATGCTAATATCGTGGCTGTGGACTACGATCCGGGCGCCAGTGAAGTAAATCAGTTAAACCGTATAAAACTAATGTTGGCAACTGCCATGGAAAATCTTAATAAATAAGACAAAAAACCATCCAATCCATATAAACGGATTGGATGGTTTTTCTTATTTCATCATTCTTTATTTCAAATTTCTTTCAATTAACTGCGTCTTCTGCGATAAACGAATACAGCCAACATCGCAAGTGCGGAGAATCCCATTCCTAATATTGGAATAAACAGGTTCGTCGTATCGCCAGTCTCTGGTGCAGAATCAGATAACGGTACATCTTCATCAAGCACTGTCACTGCCTTGGATTTTTTAATCTTCTTATCATTACTCTTTGCAGCCGCTTTCGGCACATCTTCTTCAACAACTGTTGTAATAGGAGGTGTCGATGTCGGCGCTATACTAGCTTTCGGTACATCCGGCACATCCGGTGTTACTACAGGCTCAGTCGGTGCCGGTGTCTCATCCGGACCTGGTGTTACTTCCGGTGTCGGTGTTGGCTCCTCAGTTGGTGCCGGTGTAGGTGTAATCTCCGGTGTCGGTGTCGGCTTCTCAGTCGGCTCCGGTGTAGGTGTAATCTCCGGCGTAGGTGTCGGCTTCTCAGTCGGCTCCGGTGTTGGTGTGATCTCCGGTGTCGGTGTCGGCTTTTCAGTCGGCTCTGGCGTCGGTGTTACTTCCGGTGTCGGCGTCGGTTTCTCTGTCGGTGCCGGTGTAGGTGTAATCTCCGGCGTCGGTGTTGGTTCCTCTGTCGGCTCCGGTGTCGGTGTGATCTCCGGCGTAGGTGTCGGCTTCTCAGTCGGCTCCGGTGTAGGTGTCACTTTCGGTGTTGGCTTTGGTGTTTTGGTCGGTTCCGGCGTCGGCGTCGGCGTCTTTATTTTCTTGTAAATCATATGCCACTCACCACTGTTACTGACAACCTGATCACATACCAGCCAGCCTTCACCAGTAGTGTTAATATTCACTAATGCTGTCGGAGCAATTATCGTTGCACGCAGACCATCCGACTCAATAGCCAGATTCCCAACCTTTGGCATATTCCAAATAACTGTCTGTGCAATTTCCTCGTTCGATTTCTTTCCTTCTGTTACTTTTACTGAGTAACGAGGAATTGTAATTTTATTCTCTTCTTTTGTGTTGAATACAACCGTCTGTTCCTCGCGCATATGCAATTTCATTGCACCATTCTGCAGAGTTCCAGAATTGATTGCCGAAATTACTTTGTCCGCATCGACATATACAACCTTGCTGTCAACCCCTGCTGCATCTATTACGTAGTTGTTCATGTCCTTAACATCCGGTGCGAGAAGGTTGCTTTTCTTAATGACTGATTCCGAATATGATTTAGTTTTCGCAATCATCTCTTTTACTTCAGCTTTTACGCTCTCATCCTGAATAACAACAGGATTACCGCGTACTTTCATTTTCCCCACTACTTCGCCAACCTTAATAACGCCTGCCGCATTCGCCTTGTCTTCGGAAACCGTATTGCCTATCGTATGTCCGTTCCCCTGATATTTTCCACTGGCAAAATTCGTCTCCATATCTGCCCGCTGATTCAGAAAATTACAGACAATTCCATACTCCATGCAATCACCAAGAAATGGTTCATTTCCTGTGCCGGAAGCCTGTGACATCCCACCTGCAATTAAAAACGTAAGTGCAATGACAAAGACAAAAGCGCCACCCTTTGCTACAGCTCCTTTTCTTAATTTTCTCATAATGGATTCTCTCCTTCTCCGATTATAAATCAGAACTATAACTACTATAATATATCTACTAATAATATAACATATAGCTATTACATTTGTAAAGAGAATTTTACAATTTTTTACACTCTTTGTACCAAAAAAATTTATACTGTGTTTTATTATTATTTTAACTTTTTTATAAAAATTTTATATTTTAGTCTCTTTCACCTTCATCTTACCATACACAACCTCTCCAGATTCCATATAATATTCCGGAAGTATCTCGCCATCCCCTCCCCATTCCTTGTCATTTAAGAGCTTTTCGCTGATTTTTACCATTCTCTTTGCTTTTTTTGCGTATTTTATCGCTTTCGAGCCTGCCGGCGCCTTGATTTCCCCGACCGTCAGCAGCTCATAGTCCTCTTTTGCAGTAGTAATTCCTTTTAATTCAGTATCCTTTCCTAGAATATTCAAAGTTTTACAGCTATGTTTATAATTATCCGCATACAAATTCGTCCGGTATGTTACCTTACCAGTCGTTTTCGGGAAAGTCAGTTCTGTCAGTTTTTTACACTCGCCGAACACCCCGTTTTCTATATAAATATGCTCCTGATTTTCCGGAAAAACCACCTTTGTGAGCGCTTTACACCATGAAAACGCACCGGTATCAATATTTTTTGCATCTTTTTTTGAAAATTCCGGCCATCGCAAGGTACGAATTGCGATGTTGTCAAAACACCATGCTCCGATTTTCCCCGTCATCCGTTTCGGCAATTCTAAGTTTTCTATTCCACTGGAACCAAAAGCCCCATCTTTTAATTCAATCGCCGGATTTGCGACTGTAACTTCTTTCAGATTCTCACATTCTGAAAAAGCATTTTCTCCTACCTCATACACACTCTGGGGAAGAAAAAGCTTCTCCAATGATGAACCAGCAAACGCGCTATCTCCAATTTTTCCAACTGTTCCCAAGTCCACAGCGCTTAACTCCCCCTTTGCCTCCTCGTCCTCTGCAAAGGCACTTTCGCCGATTTCTTTGATTCCGGGACTAAATGTCAGAGCACGGATATTATGATTGATATCTACCGCCGGATTCTCAGACAGCTCTGCGTAGAACTGCCCCACCCGCACAACCTTCCAGCCATCGATTTGCGCCGGTATCGTAAACTCGAACTGCTTTGTTGCGATATGATGAAGACATATCGACTTGTCCTTTTCGTCTATAATTGAATATGTATAGTTATTTCCTGCTTTATCCGTAAAAGTATGTTCCACATCACCTACAATTTCCGTTTTCATTGCACCATATTTTTTAACTGTCTCCTTTAACCGTCTGCCTAATTCCCAATCTATGGATAAGACTTTCCCATCTATTATCACTGTATCCTCCGAGATTACCTCAACGGAATACTCCTTGTTATTTGCAAAAATAATTACATCATAGTCCCAGCCCATAAAATCGACTTGACCGCCAAACACACGGTTCATACCTTTAGTCAGCTCATATATTTCCGAAAATCCCTCCTCTGGAATTTCCGTAACCTCGCCATTATTTCCATCCACCACATGGATTTTCGTAATATCTTCTTCCGAAAATCCCCCTAGGGATATCGGTATTCTTGGCAAAAGGACAACGAAAATTGCCACTAAGGTAAGAAACACAAGGCAACCGGATAAAATTCGTTTTCTCATTGATTTCTCCTCTCATACCTAACCGGTCTCATATTTTCTCCTTTTCTACTGTGCTAATAACTCCTTCATTTAAAACATTTTTGTACCGCGAATCAAAACCTCCTTTCTTTCGTCCTATATACTAAAACGACAGAAAAGAGGAAAACCTTTCAAAAAATTTATTTTTTATCATAAATGCTGTTAGCCATTTTAACCATTTCCCTTTTTGCATTACTCAGAGATACACTTATTATACAATGTGAATATTCACAATCATCCCAAATTATCCAACACTCCTCTCCATTATAGTAGCACTTCCCTTGAAATCCATTAACTAATAAATTTTCTTTTTGCTTATAGCTTGCATCATAAGCAATTACCATCCCTTGAATTATTAAGGTTCTCACATATTGTATCTCCGACTTTCCTTTTCCCTGCCAAAATATACAAGAATATTCTTTATTAGAAATTTTTATATCTGTGTTTCTGTATCCTGTTGGTATATATAACGGCAGTTTATTTTTGACATATGACATTTTTCTGTCGGTTTCTACTGGTTCTTCATAAATACGCTGTTCCATCTCATTTTGCTCATAAGAAGTAGTATTAAATAACCAAGGTTGAAAACCAAAAACTTTGGCACCAACTTCCAAAGCAGCTAGTATGCTTATTAGGACCAGTACAAAAACCGCTATCTTACGCACAATATATCCAATGTAGATATGCTTCCCAAAATATTTTTCACTCCGAAACAAACTCTTTATCTTTTTCTCAAACTTATGCGAAAATACATGATTGTAACCTTGCATCTTCTCTGGTTCTATTTTTTGAATCTGCATATCCTGATATTGTTTCAGTACATTCTTTAATTCATTTTCTTTTATCATAGGTACTCCTTCTGTAATAATTTTCTTCCTCGATATATCCTAATAGCTACACTGTTTACCGTTATTCCCAATATATCTGCTATTTCTTTCTGTGAAAATTCATTGACATAATATAACAGCAAAACTTCTGCATACTTTTTCGGTAAACTATGAATCCATTGCATTATTTCTATATTATTAATTCCTATATCATTTACTGACAAATAAGGAGAACTTTCTAATTCGTCCAAATAAACTTCTTTCCTCCTATTTTTTTTCCTACATAAATCAATAGCTGCATGTTCCACCACAATCACAAAGAAACTTTTTGTCTGTAATTCCTCTTTCTCATTTATTTTTTCTAAATGACAGATTATCTTTACCCATGATGTTAAGACAACATCCTCGGCATCCTCATGATGTTGCACAATATTATATGCCACTACATACATTAACCGATTAAATCGCTCATACAAACGCTCTACTTTCCTTTTTTCTTCATCTGAGTCTAACATCATCAAAATACAACCTATCATTCCATACTCCCCCTTCTTTGCCAAATGATACAAATTTGAATATTCTATCATTCATCATATCACAAACTCCCTGCCTTTACCAGTCAAAAACTCCTAATATTTTCCATTCATCATGACGATATAATACATGACGGTCACGCACCGTCCCTTGACCAAGGCAGGACATTGTATATTCGCAAGGATGCGCACTTTAAAGCATGTAGTTGCGAATGGAAGGTGTCCCATCGCAATTGCATGTGACAGAAAGGATGCGATTGCAATGAAAATCGAAAGCAGTGCACTCCAGATGAGTGCAGCCTACTCTGCCAGCAAATGTTTGATATTCGAAACTACGGTTACCGAATCTGCCGTAAACGGAACATTGCAGCAGGCAGAGAAAAACTCGGGAAAAGAGGAGCAAACCGAGTCAGGTTCTCTATCCATGGACGAACAGGCAGGCCTTTTAAACGCCCGTCAGAAGTCCAGTCTCATTTCCATTTCCAGACCAAGGAAAATTTCCCCTGCGCTGGGTACACAGGAACTAAAGCAACGGTTGGTCCGCCACATCATTGAAATGATGAATGATTTGATTACCGGCGGCAAAAATGTCAAGCGCTTCAAAAGCAGAGCGGACTATCTTACCGATTCCACAGTGGCAAACCAGTCGAACAGCAGGACTTATCAGTATCAGACATGGTATCGCTCTGAACAGACGAGCATTACTTATGCCGAGGAGGAAACTACCACTTTTGATACGATGGGCATTGTAAAGACAGAGGACGGAAGGGAACTTCCATTTTCATTAAGCCTGTCTATGTCCCGCTCGTTTTTACAACAGACAAGTGCCAGTGTTTTTGAATCCACAGAAGTCATGGTTATGCGGGATCCGCTGGTTATTAACCTGAAGACATCTACCGCCAGTATAAGCGACCAGAAATTTTTATTCGACATTGACTGTGACGGCGTTCGGGATGAAATTTCTTCACTCGGAAAGGGAAACGGCTTCCTTGCTCTGGATAAAAACGGAGATGGCATAATCAATGATGGGAGTGAGCTATTTGGTACACAGAGCGGTAACGGCTTTGCCGACCTTGCCGCATACGATATGGACGGAAATGGATGGATAGACGAGAACGATTCCATATTCTCGAAATTAAAAGTATGGACAAAAGATTCGGAGGGAAAGGATGTATTATTATCCTTGAAAGAGGCGGATGTCGGCGCCATCTTTCTGGGCAGCGTTTCCACAGGTTTTGACATGAACGATGCGGAAACAAACGACACCAATGCCCGGATTCAGAGCACCGGTATTTATCTGCACGAATCTACAGGAGAAGCCGGAACTGTCCAGCATGTAGATTTCGCAGTATAATAATACTACAGCAAACATAAGCATTACGCTTCATGAAAACAAAAAAGGGAATCCCGCTTCTTATTTATAAAGACCAAGGATTCCCTTTTTATTCTTCTATATCTTCAATCTGCCAGTCTACCGGCGAAACACCATGTTTCTCTAAAAATTCGTTCGTCTGGCTAAACGGTCTGCTTCCAAAGAAACCGCGGTACGCCGACAGCGGACTTGGATGAGGCGCCTTTAATATCAAATGCTTTGGATTATCTAACATTTTCGCCTTTTCCTGTGCAGGTTTCCCCCATAAAATAAAGACGATTGGCCTGTCCTGTTTATTTACCTCCGCGATGGCGGCATCGGTAAATTCTTCCCAGCCCACCCCGCGGTGCGACATAGGCTTGTGCGCCTGAACAGTCAGCACGGTGTTTAACATTAACACACCCTGTTCTGCCCATGAGGTCAGATAACCATGGTTCGGAATCTTGCAGCCCAGATCATCATGAAGCTCCTGATAAATATTGACAAGCGAAGGCGGTATTTCAACCTGCGGCTTTACCGAAAAGCAAAGTCCGTGTGCCTGTCCCGGATTATGATAGGGATCCTGTCCGATAATAACTACCTTTACTTTATCAAGAGGCGTCAGATGAAACGCGGTAAATATTTCATCTGATTTTGGATATACAGGCACCTTGCTATACTGCTCCCTTATAAAGAAAAATAGCTTCTTATAATATTCTTTTGAAAACTCACTGTGTAATGCCTTTTCCCATGCCCCTGTCAAACCTGCCATTTTCATCCTCTTTTCTTATAACCTGACACTGACTCCCTGCTCTCTGAGATACTTCTTTAATTCAATAATTTCCAATTCTTTAAAATGAAACAGGGAGGCTGCCAGTACGGCATCTGCTTTCCCCTCAGTCAGCGCATCATAAAAGTGTTCCTTTTTTCCCGCACCACCGGAGGCAATGACCGGAATACTTACATTTTCAGAAACCGTTCTTGTCAATTCGATATCATATCCGTCCTTTGTACCGTCACAATCCATACTCGTAAGCAAGATCTCGCCAGCACCCAGCTTTTCCGCTTGAACTGCCCACTCAACAGCGTCAATTTCCATATCTACACGGCCGCCATTTTT
This sequence comes from Lachnoclostridium sp. UBA3262, assembly GCA_002362575.1. Taxonomy (GTDB): domain Bacteria; phylum Bacillota; class Clostridia; order Lachnospirales; family Lachnospiraceae; genus Eubacterium_F. The sequence continues at coordinate 20,760 of DEUM01000035.1, forward strand.
ATAAATCGTCCAGCCTTCTCCGTCTGCACGGCGTTTTGCGTCAATCGCCACAACGACACACTGTCTGCCAAATTTATCTGCCGCCTCCGATACAAGAGCCGGATTTAAAATAGCCGCGGAATTGACCGCCACCTTGTCTGCCCCCTCACGCAGTATCATCCGGAAATCCTCTATTGTACGAATTCCCCCGCCGACAGTAAATGGAATAAAAACGGTTTCTGCAACCTTACGCACCATATTCACTTTTATCTCTCTGGCGTCACTCGAAGCTGTAATATCCAAAAATACCAGCTCATCCGCCCCTGCTTTATCATAGGCAGCGCCCACCGAAACAGGATCGCCCGCATCTACCAGATTTACAAAATTTACACCTTTTACAACACGTCCATTATGTACATCTAAACAGGGTATAACTCTCTTTGTAAACATATACAAATTCCTCCTGTCACGAAATTGAAACAAAATTCTTTAATATCTGCAGTCCTACCTCACCACTCTTTTCCGGATGGAACTGAGTCGCAAAAATATTCTCATGCTCAGCCGCAGCATGAACATCCACGATATAATCCGTCTTAGCCGCCACATCCTCGTTATTCTTTGCCTTCAGATAATAAGAATGAACAAAGTATACATATGAATGATTTGGTATTCCCTTCAACAACCGTGACCTTGAATTTATCTCAATAGAATTCCAGCCCATATGAGGAATCTTATATCCGTCTTTTTCCGGAAACTTCACTATTTCTCCCGGCAGGAGACCAAGTCCCGGAACATCATGTTCCGACTCATCACTCCGCTCAAAAAATAATTGCAATCCCAGACAAATGCCAAGAATTGGTGTTCCTTTTCCCGCTACATCACGAAGTACCTCCGGCAACCCATGATGCTCCATTTTCCCCATCGCATCTTCAAAGGCGCCAACCCCAGGTACGATTACCTTGTCAGCCTTTCTTATTACGTCGCCATCCCCGGTAACTAGCGCTTCCGCACCGATATACTGCAATGCCTTTTCCACACTCTTAATATTTCCGGCATCATAATCTACAATTGCAATCATACTATTCTCCATTCCGAGAACGTATACGTTCTACTGTCTATCTCTCGTCTTCCCTGTTCTTAGCCTCCCAGCGCTGGATAATGTCCTCCAGCCTGGATGTGTATTCTGCTAAATCTTCAATTCCATTTATGCTTCTTGCCTGTGTCTCACTAACTCCAAACTCACTGTTCAGAGCATCCGCCACCTTGCTTTCCAGCGCATTATATTCATTGATAATTCCATAATCATCTGCCTTCTGCCTGTTTACATCATAATTTCGGATACCCTTCATCAGAGAATCCAGCGCTTCGAGATACATTTTCATTTTGTAATAGTTCGTATACGAATCCAACTCCTTCTGCATCTGCATGCAGATACGAACTTTATCCGCCATCTCCTGAGAGGACTCTGAAACATCCACCCCGGCTATTGACTCGTAAGCACTGCGATAGTCACCGGATGCAAAGGTTGACTCGGCATTTTTCAGCGCACTTGAATAGGAAAGCATTTGCGTCCCTAAAATGACAGAAATACATATCAATCCAAAGAATACCATAACAATAGCAGCACCGACCGGGTTGATTTTGCCAACTACTTCATTTGCCTCCCGTTCCAGCTTCAAGCGTTTCTTTTCTTCCTTTTCCGCTGCCTTTGCTGTCGCCTTTTCTGCCTTTTCTGCCGCCTTACGCTCTTTCTCAGCAGCCTTTTCTGTTGCTTTTTCTTCCTTCGTCTGTTCTGCTTGTTTTTTCTTTTCTTCTTTTTCTGCCGCTTTCGCTTCTTCGGCAGCTTTTTCCTGTTCCCTCTCCTGTTCCTCCTCTGCGGCCGTCTGCTCAGTTACAACATTTCCAAAAATTCGTTTCCAAAAACTTACCTTTCCTTCTTTTTTTGGTTTCTTAATCTTTTTCGGTGTTATCTTTGACGGCTCTGTAACAGGAACACTCTCTACCTCTGGAACTTCTGCTTCCTGTACTGGTTCCTCCTGTCCCTCCTCTGCTACATCAAAAGCATCAAGAGACATAACGTCTTCCTCGTCATTTTCCTTTTCACTATAATCAACTGCAGACAAAGCATCCTGAAAAATATCATCAACCGCAATTTCATCTGAGCCATCTGCAAAAATACTTCCCGAATCATCCTCACTAAAAAGAGAAGCTTCCACTGCGGACATTGACTGATTAGGCGTATCATTCAAATCATCAAAAACCGCATCATCTTCAAATTCATAATCCTCCGATTCAGAATCTTCATCCTCGCCTTCATAATCTTTTGAAAGAAAATTCAACAACTCATTGATATCCTCCGGAGGTTCCTCCTGTGCTTCCGCTTCTGGCAGCTCCGCTGCGTCCTCTGACGTATCCGGCTCCGGCATCGGTTCTTCATCCAGTTCTGGTATGGTAACAGGTTCTTCGTCCGGCTCCGGCATCGGTTCTTCGTCCAATTCCGGCTCTGGTTCCAAATCTGGAACTGGAAAAGGTACTCCCGGTTCAATCACAATATCCGGATCATCTTTTCCCTCCGCTTCCTCTCTTTCTTCTCTCTCTTTTTGCATAGCGAGTATTCTTTCTGATGCAGCAGGCTCCCCCATATCATCTGTGTCTATATTCTGCATCAATTCATCCAGATAATTCTCTCCGGAATTTGTCTCTGCATTTTTGCAGTCTTCACACAATTCCTCTCCATCTTGGATTTCTTTTCCGCATTTTCTGCATAATGTCACCTGTCACACCTCCTTTATGTCTTTCTCTGTATTCTTTATACACGTGTCAAATACCCCGCAGCAAGCTGACAGGGCATCCAACAATGTCGTGGTAATTCCTTTAACTAAGAAGCATATCCAACTGATGAACCAGTCTTCCAATCTCTGGTTTTGACAACTGTGCATCGACTCCTAATGCCTCGCCCTTTCTCTTCATCTCGTCATTGACAAGCGAGGAGAAAATAACAACCGGCAGGCCATTAAACCGTGGATCTGTCTTTATCTTCTTCGTCAAATGATGACCGTCCATCTGCGGCATCTCAATATCCGTAATAACAAGAGCAATATCCTGTCCTACCACACCGCCGTCTTTCATCATGCGGTCCAATATGTTCCACGCTTCCAAACCGTTGGTTGTCGGAATCAAATGTGTGTAGCCGGCCTTTGACAGGCATTTCTTTAGCATTTCTAACAATAGCGGTGAATCCTCTGCCAAAAGAATCGGGCAATCATGACGAGAGCGTTCTCCCATTGCCTCAATCTCGGAAAGTTTAAGTCCGGTTTCCGGGTTTACCTCTGTCACAATCTTTTCAAAATCCAACACAATAATTATCTTATTGTTAATTTTCGTAATTCCCGTTGCAATGCCCTCTCCATTTCGACTAATCGTCGAGTCCGGTTTTGCAATATCTTCCCATGACACACGGTGGATTCCCAATACCTGCTGCACATGAAATGCCGTGTGCAGTCTGTTAAAATTCGTAATAATATACATATCCTGCGAGGTATCACTGCTCGGTGTAATACCTAGCGCCTTTGCCAAATCAATAACAGTGATAATCCTGTCCCTCGGCATAAAGATTCCTTCTATGTACTCGTGCGAATTTGGTACCAATGTTGGTTCCTGATAAGGACAAAGCTCACTTATCTTCGCCACATTGATTCCATAATGCTGTTTCCCTACAACAAACTCCAATAACTCAAGCTCGTTTGTTCCACTTTCCAACAAAATACCTGTTTCATTTGCCATTCCCTCAGCCATTTCCTTTTCCTCCTCACAAATTGATATCATCCATTTCACCGAGCTGGGCAGCCGCATCTAGTCCCATAGTATGGAGCGTGCGGACTTTCCGTCTCTCAGTTTCTGAAGTTTTTAATATATACTCCTTTATTTCCTTTGCATTTTTTATATGCACAAGCTCCAATTTCGGATCTGTCACATCGCTGGAATAACAAACGACCGTTCCCAATCTGAAAATTCTTTCAAAGAATCCTGTAACCAGCTTGACATCTTGAATCCGGTATAGCAATGTATCATCCTCAATTGTACGAAGCAGTCCTTTCTTGACATTTATCTTTTCGTCCCCAATCTGATATGTAGTGAACGATAATGGCAACCCAAAAAACAGACTTCTCTTTTTTTCTGTATACATACTTTCCTCCATTATTTCAACCGAATACTAGTCTTATTTTTTCGTTCTTTCGCAACTAGATTAATTTCAGTCCCATTTTTTCTCTCCGATGCTACATTGTATATCAAAACTGCTGTTTCTGTTTTTCCCTTTGGAATTACTGTGTTCAGATAATTCAGTCCCCCATTTTTCAGTATACTAATCCTTGGCAAATACTCGTTTCCATCTATTGTAATCGGGTAATCAATTTTCCGCTTCATCAGATTTATCTTCTGCTTCCTGCCGGAAGTATTTTTCACTTGGAAAGATACAACAAGCAATGTATTTCCCTTTTCTGCATAAATCGGCGAATCATTTCCCTTCTCAGTATATTTATCACAGAACCGATACGATTGATAAGAAACATCTACCCCTGCTATATGTAAGAGCTGATTCAGCGCTACCTCGGTACTGTCATCCTTCTCAGCCGGCTCCTCTCCCGGTTCTCCTTCTTCTCCTGACGGGTTCTCTGCCGAAACCGGGGTTCCCGAAACAGACTGCGCAGGCGATTCCGGAACCGGCGTAACAGCGGCCGGAGTAGATTTCGGAACTTCGGTTGAGTGCTCTTCCTTCTTGTTTTTTGACAGCTGCTCTGACGTAATCAAACGTCTTTCATACTCATCTGAATACCGAAGCAATACTCCTGCTGAATACTCTGCTATCATCTCAGTATGCTCATCCGAAAGGTCTTTCACACCCATACATCCGCTGAGGGTAACCATCGACATAACCACCGCACTGGCAAACAATATTTTTTTATGTTTCAAGTCCTTCCCTCCTCTAGATTATATTTTAAAACACAAAGCTATTATAACACATAAATCCTAATACATCAATCAACACTTTTAATATCCAGCTCAAACCAGAATTCTACGCCATTATCATAATTCTTTACCCCATATTTCTGATTATGAGCTTCCATTACCGCCTTTACGATAGACAGCCCGATTCCATTCCCCCCATATTCTCTCGTTCTTGCTTTATCTACCTTATAGAATTTTGACCATATTTTGTCTATATCCTCGTCAGGAATCGGATCCCCTGTGTTAAATACGCTCGTCCGCACAGTCCCCTCCTCCTTAGTCATCTTGATTTCAATTTTATTATCATATTTTACATGATTCAGTGCATTGCTGATATAATTTGTCACAACCTCCTCAATCATGTATTCATCTGCCCATACCATAACTGGTTCATCACTACGATGATAAGACAGCGTAACCCCCTTTTGTTGAAACAAAATATCAGAAAAGCTCACTACTGAATTAATTACCCCGTTCAAATCAAAATGTTCAAGATGAACCTGCCCATTCCCGAACTCCAACTGATTCAGGCTGAGCAACCGCTTTACCATCTTATTCATCTTATTCGCTTCATCTACAATTACATCACAATAAAATTCCCTGCTCTCCGGATCGTCGTTAATATTTTCCTGTAATCCCTCTGCATAACCTTGAATCAAAGCAATCGGCGTTTTCAGCTCATGGGAAACATTTGCCAGAAACTCCTGTCTCATCTTTTCCTGCTCGGAACGTCTCTGTAAATCCAGTTGCAGCTCGTTGTTAGCCGTTTTTAACTCAGATATCGTTTCCTCAAGCTTATCAGACAATGCATTCATGCTGTTTCCCAGAACACCAATCTCATCACACCGGTCATCCTCATATCGAAATGAAAAATTCAGCTTCTGCATATCCTGTGCGTGTCTGGCAAGGCGGAGAATCGGTTTTGTATACTGGTTACTGACGAACAGCATAATAAAAATTCCCACAATAACAACCGTAATGCCTACATATGCCATAAACTGATTTGATACATGGGAACTCTCCTGAATACTCTGATAACTGGCCCTTAAATACACCCAGTAGTTTCCCGGCATACGTCCCGTCAGTTCAATAAAATTTGAGTCCATTCTCTTGTCAAAAACCTTATAGACCGCACAATTATAAGCATTACTGAGTATCTGGCAGTTATCATCCAAAGGCGTCCCAAAATACATTGCTTTCACATACTTGCCAAGCTGATCCTTCGTCACTTCCTGCAGTCGGTTAGAATTCGCCGGATACACATAGTTCAACGTGGCAATATCTCCGGAACCCTGATATGCCTCTATCTGCATAACATAAATACTGACATTCGAATTTGTACTCAATATATCCAGCTTATCATAAATATCATTTCTTCCCGCATCACTGATTTCTTCCCAGTTTACACTGTCGCATACACTGACTACACGTGAATACACGTTCTTCATCTGGGCAACCTTTGTTTTCTGATAAAAATTTGGAAGCAGAAAAATATTCGTAATCCACATACAGACAATTGTCAGTACCAGCATGCCGGAAAAAATAATGATAAGTCTCGTTCGCATTGAATGTTTCATCCGCTACACCTCGAATTTGTATCCCATACCCCAGATTGTTTTTATATACTCGCCGTACTTTCCCATCTTACTGCGCAGCTTTTTTACATGAGTGTCGATTGTCCGGGCATCCCCGAAATAGTCATAATCCCACACATGATTCAAAATCCGCTCTCTGGATAACGCAATATCCTTATTTTCCATAAAATAAGTAAGAAGTTCAAATTCTTTAAAGCTTAAATCGATTCTCTCGCCGTCAATGAGCACCTCATGGGCAGAGCGGTTCAGCACAATTCCGCCATACTCTAAATTCTCCTCACTCGCCGCATTGGTACGGCGAAGCAAAGCCTGAACCCGCGCTACTAAAATTTTCGGACTGAATGGTTTGGCAATATATTCGTCTACACCAAGCTCAAACCCTCTAAGCTCATCTGTCTCCGCCCCCCTTGCCGTCAGCATAATAATCGGCACTTTTGAATACTGCCGTATCTCCCTGCAGGTCTGCCATCCATCCATTTTCGGCATCATAACGTCCAAAATGACCAGTACAATCTCTTTATTTTCAAGAAAAATGTCAATCGCTTCTTCTCCGTCAGCAGCCTCCAGTACCTTGAAATCCTGCTTAACCAGAAAATCCTTTACCAGCTTGCGCATCCTCTGTTCATCATCCACAACTAATATTGTATTTCCGGCCATCGCACCGTCTCCTTTCTTTCCGCCATACTATGTTGCACCAAGCTATTCTGTCGGCTCTGCTGCCCCTCCGGACACAGCCGCCTGTCCATCACCATTTTCCTCTTTACCCAATGCCTTCTCCCGGTTTATTAACTCATTTTCCCACTTTTCATATTTATCTATAAGTTCTTCTTCCATAGCAGACTTATAATCTGTAAAATATGTAAAAATAGAGTATTCCAGTTTAAAATTGATAACCACGAAACCAATCAATAAGATTACCAGCGCCGTCAGGGCAATTTTCATTTTCCGGTTCAAAAGCCGCTGTCCCTCGTACAGTCGCTGAAACCTTCCCTCATGCGCCGGGCGTGCCGGCATCGTATCCGGTTGCTGCTTAGCCACTTCCTTTATCGGAATTTCCGCTAATGTATGGTCCGATGCAAGGCCACTGTCAATAATATATTTTCTCAATTCATATAGAAAATTATACCCAATTACCGTTTCGAACAACTTATCTGCTACGGATTTATTGTATACCTTCAACGCCGTCTTAGGATTTGAAATATCTGCCTTTTTCCGTAATTGTTGAATAACTTCTGCCTCCTGCACGGCCCGGTCATACGCCTCGCGGCTCTCAAAAACAAAGCTGCCTATCGTTTCCTTTTCTCCCATTTCAGTCTCCATTCTAACGTGCACTAACCTCTTATATTATCTATTTTTTATCTGCGTAGTCACCGACGAATTTCTTTGCATGTTCTATGAGCATATCATCTTTTGGATGTCCGCCATAATCCCTCATATACTCCGTAACTAAAGCTTCCAGCTTCATATTATCATCCTTGTCATATTCCATCATCTGCATTAGATACTTTCGGTAGGCCTCGTCATCCATTTTCAGGTTTTCCCTTTTTATAATTGTCTTTGCTATCATGCGGTCTCTCACAGTCTCCTCTGCCGTTTCAACCACCAGCTCGTCATCCATATTCAGACTTGCCAGCAAATCATCATATGTCGTTCCGCTTGCTTTCGCAAAATTTTCATACTGCTTTACTAAATCCTTCTTTGCTTCCTCCACAAGCCCCTTCGGATATTTTTTTACTTTACAGTTATCCGTCAGTTCTGTCCACGCCAAATCGCCTACATTTTCCAGATTTTCTTTCTTTAGCTTATCTTTGATATATGCCTGATATTCCTTTACTGTCTTATACTTTCCCTTTGACAGCCATGAAGCATAGCTGTCATCAAACTTTCCATGAATCGTGATGGAAAAATCCACTTTTTTGCCCGCCACCTCGCTGTCATCATAATCGGAGGCAAACCTAACTGGAATCGTATAAGTCTTTCCAATACTCTTTCCAATCAGTCCATTCTCAAAATCTTCTACATACTCGTAGTCGCCAACCCTGAGTGCCTCATCCTCCCCCTGAAGGTTTTCATTCGACTTTCCGTCCACATAACCGACAAAATCAATAAAGACATAATCACCCTTTTTTACCTTCTGATTATTCTTCATTGCCGTCTTTGCCTTTTTTGTCTCTGCCTTATTCTGCATTTCCGAAAGAATTTCCTCCTGCGTCGGCGTAACCTCAGTTTTCACATTTTTGTAGTTTCCCAACTCGATACAATTGCTTTCTACAAAATCTGCCGCCTCTCCGTCCCCGGTTCCGGCGATGGCTTCAACCGCCGGGCCGGACGCATTATTTCCCTTGTCTTTCTTCATCACATTCGCCACAAATGTCCCGCCGATAGCAAACATCATCACCGCTATGACAACAACGGCCGTAATGGCCGTCATTCGACTTACAGCAATTTTTTTCTGATTCTTTTTCTTTTTATTTCTGTCCTTATAATTCGCCATTTCTACCTCCTACATCCTATGTCTGGCTCAAACTTAATATGGCGTCATCATACCACAAATTTGTGACGAAAAAATGTAATCTCTTACTCTTTAGCATTGATATAATTCATCAGACCTTCCGCCTTGATAATTTTCTGCATGAACTCTGGAAACGCCTGTCCCTGATAAGACTCGTTCTTTGTCTTGTTTGTAATTACACCGCTGTCAAAATCTATCTCAACCTCATCACCGGCCTCAATCCCAGCAGCTGCTTCCTGACATTCAATAATTGGCAGACCGATATTGATAGCATTTCGGTAAAAAATGCGGGCGAAGGTCTCTGCAATCACGCAGCTGACGCCGGAAGCCTTAATCGCAATCGGCGCATGTTCACGAGAAGAACCACATCCAAAGTTTTTTGTGGCAACAATGATATCCCCTTTCTTCACCTGATTTACAAAATCTTTATCAATATCCTCCATACAGTGAGTAGCCAGCTCTGCCGGATCTGAGGAATTCAGATAACGGGCAGGGATGATTACGTCAGTATCTACATTATCTCCGTACTTAAATACTTTTCCTAATGCTTTCATATTTACCTCCTAAATATATAAATATAGGGTTTCACTCCATTATCGTCCACTATTACAATCCAAGCTCTGACGGCTCAGAAATTTTACCGGTTACCGCACTGGCTGCTGCAACCGCCGGACTTGCCAGATAAATTTCTGAATCCACATGTCCCATGCGGCCTACAAAGTTGCGGTTCGTCGTCGAAACAGCCCGCTCGCCTGCCGCCAGAATCCCCATATGGCCTCCCAGACACGGACCGCAGGTCGGCGTACTGACAATGGCGCCCGCTTTGATAAATATCTGCGTGAGCCCCTCCTCAATCGCCTGTAAATAAATCGCCTGCGTTGCCGGAATCACAATACAGCGGATTCCTTTCTTTACCTTGCGGCCTTTTAATATTTCTGCCGCCACCCGCATATCCTCGATACGTCCGTTCGTACAGGAGCCGATTACTACCTGATCAATAGCTACCTCTCCGGACTCCTCCACCGTCTTTGTATTTTCCGGCAAATGTGGAAAAGCCACGGTCGGCTTCAGCTTTCCTAAATCAATCGTAATCGTTTCATCATACTCAGCATCCTCGTCTGCCTCATATGCGGTATACTTCTTTGTAGAATGTTCCTTCATATAAGCAACTGTCTTGTCATCTACCGGAAAAATACCGTTTTTCGCTCCCGCCTCAATCGCCATATTGGCAATGGTAAAACGGTCATCCATTGAAAGGCTTGCCACTCCCTCGCCTGTAAATTCCAGTGAGCGGTACAGTGCTCCGTCGACCCCAATCATGCCAATCAGATGCAAAATAACATCCTTTCCACTTACCCATTGATTTAATTTCCCGGTCAGATTCACCCGGATTGCCGACGGCACCTTAAACCACGCCTTTCCTGTAATCATGCCGGCCCCCATATCTGTGCTTCCCACTCCAGTGGAAAAAGCGCCTAATGCTCCGTAGGTACATGTGTGGGAATCCGCCCCGATACAGGTCTCTCCTGCCACAATCAGTCCCTTCTCCGGCAAAAGCGCATGCTCAATACCCATTTCGCCCACTTCAAAATAATTCGTAATTCCCTGTGCTTTCGCATATTCACGGACACATTTGCAGTGCTCTGCTGACTTGATATCCTTGTTCGGTGCAAAATGGTCTGGCACCAGTGCAATCTTATCCTTATCAAAAACTGTCTTTTTATTCAGCTTCTCAACCTCATGGATTGCTACCGGCCCTGTAATATCATTTGCCAGTACCATATCCAAATCCGCTTCAATTAACTGGCCCGCCACAACGGTTTCTAACCCAGCGTGAGCCGCCAGAATTTTCTGAGTCATTGTCATACCCATATTTTGTCCTCCATTCTGCCATATAGCTTTTTATCTGCAACCTATTGTATCAGAATTTTTTGCATTTGTATAGAGCTTGTTCTTTCCTTTGCCTGACGGTATCAAGTCGAGCCACTAAAAAAAGAGCTGACGGAGAACCGCAGCCCTTTTTCTCTTTCCGTTATTTACTTCCGGTTGAGCCGAAGCCGCCTTCACCTCTGACCGTATCTTCTAACTCCTGAACTTCTTCATATTCGGCAAATACATACGGGGCGATTACCATCTGGGCAATTCTTTCGCTGGTATCAATCTCAATATCAACGTCAGAATGATTATAAAGCGCTACCATAATTTCTCCACGGTAATCCGAATCAATTACCCCGACTTTGTTTGCCGGAGCAAGTCCTTTCTTACACGCCAGCCCACTCCTTGCATACACCAGTCCTACCAGACCGACTGGAATTTCTACGGCAATTCCCGTATGGACAAATTCGGTTGTCCCTGCCTTTATCGTCAGCGGTTCTTCCATGCAGGCGTACAAATCTGCCCCCGCCGCAAACTCTGTCCCATAGTGCGGCATCTGCGCCTTCTTATCCAGCTTCTTAAACCGCAATTTCGTTGTCATCATGGCGTTCTCCTTTGTTCTATACGATTTCGCCCTCCCAGTGAACAATTCCACCAGTTTCCAGCGACTTCTTTACATCAATAATTCTCTGATTGTCTGAACCGCGGAAATTTACCTTTAAATTCTTTTTCTCCGCTATGAACTCGCCATCCACTAGGATATCAATGTACGACAGCATTTCTTTCGACACTTCAGATTCTCTGCACATCCGCTCTACAATATCCCGGTCAAACAGATATCCTGAAAAGCACCATATATCTTTCTCCGGATATGTCTCGCGCACCCTTCTGAGCAGAGGCAGAAGCCCTTCCTGATTGGAAGGTTCAAACGGCTCTCCACCCAAAAGTGTAAGTCCTGCTACATAACTCGGTTTTAAATAAGAAATAATATCTTCTATTTCTTTTTCCGTAAATGGTTTTCCATAATTAAAATCCCAAGCTTCCTGATTAAAACAATCCTTGCAGTGATGGGTACAGCCGCTGACAAACAGTGACACACGGACACCAATGCCATTTGCCACATCATACTGCTTAATATCTGCGTAATTCACAACATCCTCCAATTTCTTCTATTACAAATGGAGAACACGGGAATTAATTTCCTTTGTCTTTCCAACATTCCAGAAATTCTCTCCCAGATAACCGCATGTCCTTCTTGTAACATTCATTTTGTCATGGTCTTTGTTCCCACAGTTCGGACATTCCCACTCCAAATCATCATTGATAATAATCTCTCCATCATAACCGCACTCATGGCAGAAATCAGACTTCGTATTAAATTCTGCATACTGAATGTTGTCATAAATATATTTTACCACTTCCTCTAAGGCAGGCAGATTGTGCTGCATATTCGGAATCTCAACATATGAAATCGCACCACCCGAAGAAATTACCTGGAACTGACTCTCAAAATCAAATTTATCAAATGCGGCAATTTTCTCACGCACATCTACATGATAGGAATTGGTATAATATCCCTTATCCGTGACATCTTCAATCGAGCCAAAACGCTTCTTATCAATCTCAGCAAAACGATAGCAGAGACTCTCTGCCGGTGTGCCATACAAACCAAAATGGATACCTGTTTCCTCTTTCCACGTGTCAGTTGCACGGCGGAGACGGTTCATCAGTGCTTTAGCAAACTGGCTTCCCTTCTCTGTCGTCTGGCTCTCTCCCGTCATCAGCTTCGTCACTTCATACAATCCGATATAGCCGAGTGAAATCGTCGAATAACCGCCGTGAAGCAGCTTATCGATTTTTTCTCCCTTTCCAAGGCGCGCAATCGCACCATACTGCCAGTGAATCGGGCTGACATCGCTTGTCACTCCCTCCAGTGCACGGTGACGGCACATTAACGCCTCAAAGCAGAGGGAAAGCCGTTCTTCCAATAACTGCCAGAAATACTCCGTATCTCCTTTTGCCAAAATACCAATCTGCGGAAGATTCAGGCTGACAACACCTTGATTAAAGCGTCCCTCAAATTTATAATTGCCATCCTCATCCTTCCACGGCGTCAGGAAACTGCGGCAACCCATACAGCTAAACACATTCCCCTCATAATTCTCACGCATCTGCTTAGCAGAAATATAATCCGGATACATTCTTTTTGCTGAACACTGAACGGCAAGCTTGGTAATGTAGTCATATTTACCGCCCTTCAGAGCATTATGCTCGTCCAGAACATAAATCAGCTTTGGAAATGCCGGCGTCACATAGACACCCTTCTCGTTTTTAATCCCCTCCAGACGCTGGCGGAGAATTTCTTCTATAATCATTGCATTTTCTTCAATATATTTATCATTGGCGTCCAAATTTAAAAACAGTGTAACAAACGGAGACTGCCCATTTGTCGTCATCAGAGTATTAATCTGATACTGAATCGTCTGAACTCCGGAGCGAAGCTCATCATTTACACGATCTCTGACAAACTCCTCAATGACCTCTGCCTCTACCTTATCTCCATACTTTTTCATATAGTGGGCACGGTACTTGTCCGCACTCTTGCGCAGATATTTGCCCAAATGTCTTGTATCAACTGACTGTCCTCCATACTGGCTGCTTGCCACAGCAGAAATAATCTGCGTCACTACAGTGCAGGCTACCTGAAAGCTTTTCGGACTCTCAATCAGCTTACCGTTCATAACTGTACCATTATCCAGCATATCTCCAATGTTAATGAGACAGCAGTTAAAAATCGGCTGGATGAAATAGTCCATGTCGTGGAAATGCAGGACGCCCTCCTCATGAGCCTTTGTCACCTTCTCCGGCAGGAGAACTCTCTTTGTCAGGTCTTTGGAAACCTCACCTGCAATCAAATCACGCTGCGTGCTTGCCACATAAGCATTTTTATTTGAGTTTTCTTCCATAACATCCTTGTTACTGTTCTGAATCAAACTCATAATGGAGTCATCGGTCGTATTTGCCTTACGAACCAGCTCTCTTGTGTAACGGTATATAATGTATTTTTTAGCCAGTACAAATTTGCCTGCTGCCATCAATTTCTGCTCAATAATGTCCTGAATGTCCTCCACCTGCATTGTATCCCTTTTCATATTCTCAATGCCGGCAACGATACCATCAATCATATCGTCGGATGCCTTCTCAAACTGCTCTACCTCTGCGTTCGCTTTGCGAACTGCAATCAAAATCTTGTTCCGGTCGTACTCAACCATACGTCCGTCTCTTTTAATAACCCTCACTTTTCTGGTAACTCTCCTTTCGTTTTTGCTTTGGAAGCTTCTGGGAATCATTATAACACTACTGTTTTTCATTGTCTACTATATATTGTAATTATTTTTATATTTTTTTATTTTGCGGCACAATATCCTGTGTTTTTACTATAGCAGTAGAATACATAAAAGGGTGCGTCTGAGATGTCTGCTGTCACTTTTCCTGCCCTTTTGCAGTGCGTTCTCACTAAAGCCGCCACGCAGCGGTACAAATGCACCACCAGAGTTAGTCACATTACACTGCGGGCAGATGCAAAGCATCCATACATGAAAGAAAGATGTAAAAATAAATGTATTTGTTTTTTCATCCTTCTTTCATGTATGTGCACCTCAGGTGCTGCCCGCAGTAATCGGTAACTGAGGTGGTGCATAAGGACCGGCGGGCGGCAACGCTGCCAAAGGGCAGGAAAAGCGACAAGGCAGACAATGAGTTTTGCGAAGGGCGGCGTAGTGCTTTTGCAAACGAAGAAAACAATTTATTTTTCGCTGGGAGTGATGTCCCGACAAGAAACGGTAAGATATCCGCCGCATAACCGCGAAGGACCAGGCAATTGCTCTGTGTCAAAATGGATTCAAATTGGTGCCGCCACGCTAGGCATGGATATTAAAAGGCAAAATTCACTGTTCTTTCTGACAATTTACCTAGTAGGTTACAAAAAATATGACTGAAAAAAATATTTCAATGAGTAACTGTTGAAATCCGCTGGTGCATAAACTGCGTACTTTGCAGTTATGCACCACTGCGTGATTTCTCTCAAGCGAGAGCGTGTTACGAATAAAATATTTTTTCAGTCATATTTTGCATCATACTGTCTAAATGACAAAATCTAATCAGGAATCTGTTTCAAAAAGGAGTGAAAAGCCACCGGTATGGCATACTGCTTACTCAGATTTTCCTTCTCCGTCCACACTATATCTGGTACAACCTCCTGCATGGTATCCTGAGCCTGTTCCGGCATAATCTCCACTAGATACCCTTTCATATGCCATTCCACATGGGAAAAAATATGCCTACCGCTCTTTAACCGGCGTATCCCGGCTGGCTGCACGCCCTTCTGCTTCAGATATTCTTCTGTCTGCTTCATCGTCAGATGCCCGGAGAGGGAAGGAAATTCCCACAGCCCTGCCAACAGCCCTGTCTCTGGTCTTCTCGCAATGCCAACTCTCTCTCCTGTCAGAAAAATCAAGATGGTTTTCTTCTCCACCCGCCGCGCCTTCTTTTCCGGCTTTACCGGAAGCTCTGTCTGCGTTCCTGCAATCCGTCCCTGACAGGTTTCTGCCACCGGACACTGCCCACAAAGCGGCGCTCCATTTGGAATACAGACAACCTCCCCTAACTCCATCAGCGCCTCATTAAAATCTCCCGGCTTATCCTCGGGAATTATTTTCATGACAGAGCGCTCGGTCTTCTTTCTTACCGCCGCCTTGGAAATATCATCCCGACAGTTTAAATATCGCATGAGCACACGCAAAACATTACCATCCACAGCCGGAGCCGGAATGTGGTAGGCAATGGAGGCAATCGCTCCCGCCGTATAATTACCGATTCCCGGCAATTCGAGGAGCAAATCATAATCTGCCGGCAGCACTCCGTCATAACGTTCTACGACAAGCTTTGCCGCCTTTTGCAGGTTTCTTGCCCGGTTGTAGTAGCCGAGTCCCTCCCACAGCTTCATAAGTTCCTCCTCCGGCACACCCGCCAGCGCCTTCACATCGGGAAGCCTCTCTATGAACCTCTCGTAATATGCCTTTGCCGCCTCTATGCGGGTTTGTTGCAACATAATTTCAGACAGCCACACATGATACGGTGTAGCTGCCTCCCTCCACGGCATACTGCGTTTATTTTTTTGATACCAACGGCAAAGCGGTTCCGCCAGCCCGTCAATTTCATATATGTCCTGCACCTTATCACCCCTGCTGTTTCGTCTGTTCCCCTTTCCCCAGCTCAATATTATCCCTTGACAGCTCCACATACATACGGATTTCCTCCTCCTGCATATGGGTAAATTCTACCAATTCTTCTATTGTGGCAATTCTTCCGTACTCCTCTGCCAGCGTATGTGTTGCCTCCAAAAGCAGGTTAATACGCGCCAGAACAGCACTCACGCTGTCATCCTTTGCAAGCTCCTCATCGACAAGCTCAATCAGACGGCTTCGCACTGCATGGTCAATCGCCTTTTTAAAGTCCACTACTTCCTGATTGCCGCAGAGCATGGAAACACAGGTAATCAGCTCTAAATTTCCCTCCTGAATCAAGTCCTCCAGCGGCACACCCCGTCCACGGAATCTGCCTGCCAGTGTGACAACCCGTTTCAAATGAGCTTCTATCACGGTTGAAACGACTTCCTCCCTGCCACGGCGCAGCCTGTCATACAGCTCCTTTACCTCCGCATCAGAGTACACTGGTAATTCCCGCAGTTCTTTTCGGTAAATGCGGAGATACTTGGAATCCTCCGGTGCTGTTTTCTCATCCTCCGGTTCTTTTCCCTGCGCAGCCTCCGGCTTTTTTGAAAAGCCCGGCACATGAATCCGGTGCTCAGCAAGATACGCATATACTAACTCCAACTGTTCCCCGGTCAGTCCCATATCACTGCAGTAATCCGCAATTTCCTCTTTCGTCAGCGTGTTGTCCTTCGTCCTGCCGAAGTCAACTAATTCTCCCATCTGGCGTAAAAATTCCTGCTGCTCCATTTTAATCCTCATTTCTAACCGACTTGATTTGTTTCACTATCTGACAGCGCTTTCATAGATTTCTATTATATCCTGTCTCGTCAGTTTCACATAATTTCCTTCCGTCTCCCTGCCGCTCATCAGCTTATCTGTAAGCAGAGGAATATCTTCCTGCTTCGCTCCCAGTTCAGCAAAAGAGGACGGCATACCAATATTTTTCAGGAATTTTTCAAACGCTTCAATTCCCTTTAATGCCGTCTCCTCCGGATTATTTTCATTTAAGTCAATGTCCCACACCCGCGTGGCAAAAGTAATAAACTTGTTCGGGTTTGTCTTCATCACATGCCGCATCCAGAGTGGGGCGATTACCGCCAGTCCAGCTCCGTGGGTGACATCATACAACGCTGACAGTTCATGTTCGATATGGTGGCTTGCCCAGTCCTGTTCACGCCCGACTCCACATACATTGTTGTGTGCCAGCATACCTGCCCACATAATATTTGCCCTCGCATCATAATTCTCCGGGTTCTCTATCACTCTCGGCGTCTCATAAATAATCGTCTTTAAAATCCCCTCACAGAGACGGTCTGTAATCTCCACTTCCTCTGTGTTGGAAAAATATCTCTCACATACATGAATCATAATATCGGTTGCCCCTGCTGCCGTCTGATATGCAGGCAGCGTACAGGTCAGCTCGGGATTCAGGATGGAGAACTTCGGACGGAGCCAATCACTCTTAGCTCCCTTTTTTATCTGTGTTTCTTCGTCTGTAATGACAGTATTCCCAGAGCCTTCACTCCCTGCCGCCGCAATTGTCAGTACCGTCCCAACCGGCAGCGCCTTCTCAATGACAGCTTTGCCCCGATAAAAATCTAAAAAATTTCCATCATATACACTCCCTGCGGCAATCGCCTTCGCAGAATCAATTACGCTTCCGCCGCCGACAGCCAGAATGAAATCCACTTTCTCACTTTTACAAAGCTGAATCCCTTCCTGAACAAGCCCACTCCGTGGATTCGGCTTTACACCGCCCAGCTCGACAAAAGCGATTCCTTCCTTTTTCAGACAGTCTGCAACTCTGTCATAGAGGCCGCTTTTCTTAATTGAACCGCCGCCATAGTGAAATAACACCTTCGTACCCCCAAAACGGTGAACCAGCTCTGCCACATGGGACTCTGCTCCCCTTCCAAAATCAAAGTATGTAGGGGAATAAAAAGTAAAATTATCCATTCTGACACATCCTTTATTATAATAAGTACAGATTTTTCTTTTCCGCTTCCTCAAGTACCTCCTGCGGCCAAATCGACGCCTGAACCTCGCCGATATGTGCCTTTCTCAAAAAGAACATACAGATTCTGGACTGCCCAATGCCGCCTCCGATTGTATAAGGAAGTTTTTTCTCTAAAATCTCTTTCTGGAAAGGAAGTGATTCCCGCTCCTTGCAGTCTGCCTTCTCTAACTGTTCCTCCAACGCCTTTTCGTCGACACGGATTCCCATGGAGGAAATCTCCAGTGCGATATCCAGCACGGAATAATAAACAATAATATCGCCGTTTAGCGACCAGTCGTCATAGTCCGGTGCACGCCCGTCGTGCGGCTCACCCGAAGCCAGCTTATCACCAATCTGCATAAGAAAAATCGCACCATGCTCCTTGACCGCCTCGTATTCACGTTCTTTCGGCGTCTTGTCAGGATATTTATCCTCCAACTCCTGAGTTGTGATAAAGGTAATATTTGTCGGCAAAGATTTCTTAATATAGCTGTACTTCACAGTCATATAATCCTCTGTCTCCTGAAGCGCCTCGTACACTTTGATTACAATATCCTTTAGTGTCTCTGTGTTTCGTTCTTCCTTGTCAATAATCCGCTCCCAGTCCCACTGGTCCACAAAAATTGAATGAAGATTATCGGTATCTTCGTCCCTGCGTATCGCATTCATATCCGCGTAAAGCCCTTCGCCATGTTTAAAACCATAGCGTTTCAGAGCATGGCGTTTCCACTTCGCCAGCGAGTGAACAATTTCTATCCTGCGCTCATCCTGCTCCCGGATTCCAAAACTTACCGGACGTTCCACTCCGTTCAAATTATCATTAAGACCGGATTCCGGAGCGACAAAAAGTGGAGCCGACACACGTGTCAGATTCAGGTTAGCCGCCAGTGCCCTTTCAAAAAAATCCTTTACCGTCTTAATCGCTTCCTCAGTCTCCCTGATATTCAGTGCTGACTGATAGTGCTCTGGTACTACTAAATTCATGTCTGTCATCCTCCTATATTTTTTCTATATTTATATTACAATTCACAATTATTTACCGTACGCGGGAACGGAATTACATCCCGGATATTCTGCATACCGGTCAGATACATAACACAGCGTTCAAAACCAAGTCCAAAACCTGCATGGCGCGCCGTTCCATATTTTCTCAAATCCAAATAGAAATCATAGTCTTCTTTGTTCAGATTACATTCCTCCATGCGTCCCGCCAGCTTTTCATAATCATCCTCACGCTGGCTTCCGCCAATGATTTCCCCGATTCCCGGCACAAGGCAGTCCATCGCCGCCACTGTCTTACCGTCCTCATTCATTTTCATATAAAATGCTTTGATTTCTTTCGGGTAATCTGTCACAAATACCGGGCGTTTAAATATTTCTTCTGTCAGATAGCGCTCATGCTCCGTCTGCAAATCCACGCCCCATGAAACCTTATATTCAAACTCATCGTTATGCTTTTCCAAAAGCTCAATCGCCTCTGTGTATGTCACATGGCCAAAGTCCGAATTTACTACATGCTGCAACCGTTCGAGTAATCCCTTATCGACAAACTTATTGAAAAACTCCATCTCCTCCGGTGCATTTTCCAGCACATAGGAAATAATGTATTTCAGCATGCTTTCTGCCAGCATCATATCATCCTTCAAATCCGCAAACGCAATTTCCGGCTCAATCATCCAAAATTCTGCCGCATGACGCGTTGTATTCGAATTTTCAGCACGGAAAGTCGGCCCAAACGTATAGATATTTTTAAATGCCATGGCATATGTCTCGCCGTTTAGCTGACCGCTTACGGTCAGATTCGTTTCTTTATTAAAGAAGTCCTTTGTATAATCTATTTTTCCCTCTTTTGTCATCGGCAGATTTTCCATATCGAGCGTCGTGACACGAAACATCTCCCCCGCACCCTCGCAGTCACTTCCGGTAATCAACGGTGTGTGTACATAGACAAATTCCCTCTCCTGAAAGAATTTGTGAATCGCATAGGCAATCAGCGAGCGCACGCGAAATACCGCTTGAAACGTATTTGTCCTCGGACGCAGATGTGAGATACTCCGCAGATATTCAAAAGAATGTCGTTTCTTCTGTAATGGATAGTCCGGTGCAGATTCTCCCTCCACAACAACTTCCTCTGCCTGTATCTCAAACGGCTGCTTCGCATTTGGCGTCGCCACAAGCTTTCCTGTCACAATCACAGCCGCACCGACATTTAACTTGGAAATCTCTGCAAAATTATCCAGCTTATCTGCATACACAATCTGCAACGGCTCAAAAAACGTCCCGTCGTTTACTACCAAAAACCCAAACGTCTTGGAATCCCTGACACTTCTCAGCCAGCCTCCTACTGTAACTACCTTATCCAGATATTTTTCTTTTTCCCGGAATAAACTCCGTATACTCGTTAACTCCATAATTTACCTCATTTCTAATTCCTTCTATCATTCAGGTACAGTCCCTGTACAAAAGGGCTGTCTGAATAAGACAGCCCTCTGCAAGCGCGAGACGGGGCTCGAACCCGCGGCCCCGACCTTGGCAAGGTCGTGCTCTACCAACTGAGCCACTCGCGCATATGTCAATTTCTGTTGACACCTTAAGTATAGTAACATAGTTTTTTTCTGTTGTCAATGATTTGCCGCTGTGAATCAGGGCGAAGCTTAAAACAAAATTCCAGAACATTCACTCCCTATAAGGCACACGAAAATAGTCCAGATATTTTTTGAACTTATCCTGTGCCGTTAGACAGGTATCTATAAGATACCCACGTTCGGATTTCCACTCCCTCAACCCGCGATAGTAGAACATTTTCAATTCCTCATCAATAATGAACGGCACGATATTGTTCCGCAGGCACTCCTTAAAAAGAATCAGCCGCCCTACACGACCATTGCCATCCTGAAATGGGTGAATAGACTCAAAAACCACATGAAACTCAAGCAATTCCTCCAACGTCTTAGTTTTTTCCCTTTTATATGTGGCAATCAATGCCTTCATCTGTTCTGACACATCTTCAGGAGGAACCGTTTCCATACCGCCGACTTCATTCGGCAATTTCTTATATGCGCCTACGGCAAACCAATCCTTTCGAGAGTCACTTGTGCCGCTTTTCAGCGTCTGATGAAGCTGCTTGATAAATGTTTCACTCAGTGATTGATTGGCAGAGCCGATTACTATATCAATGCACCTAAAGTGATTTACTGTCTCTACAATATCATCTACATTCACTGCCCCTTCATCCATGCCAATCGTATTCGTCTCATAAATATATCGCGTCTGGTCATGGGTAAGTCTGCTCCCCTCAATATGATTGGAATTATATGTCAGCTCAATCTGTATTTTGTGATAAATACCGCCCTTCATCCCGCTTGCTTTTTCTAATCTAAGAAAATCAAGCAGTGTTTTTGGCTCATCGTTCCTTTTATTGATTCGGTTCGGGCGCTTTGCTGTTTCCGGAATATTCCATGTTTTACCCTTCAAAAAAGCGTCTGGTATCTTTCCCATAGCACAGTAGTTACGCACGGTTCTTTCAGAAACATTCCACATTTTTGCTATCTGAGCAACTGATAGATATTTCATAAGTTTGTACCTCCGTAGAGATAAGTATACTATATTATCGGCAAAAATTCAATGAATTATACTGAATTATTTCTATGTTTTTGCCGATATGCTTAATGTAGTAAGCTCTGGAATTAAATTTACCTGTTCTTTAAATCTTTGAATGTCCCGAAAATCACATCGTATGCATTTTCATAACTCACATCAACTAACAACGATACCTTGCAGACCACTCTTTTCACACCCCAGTTTTTCTGTGTAATCTCCTCCGGCATTTCTGCTACTAATAAACTCTCTTTCATTTGCAAAAATATTTACTGTTCTAAAAAACTCTCTTATCTGTTAATCGTGGCATACAAGTATCTTATGAATAGCATTTTAGCATAATCTTAACATCTCTTCTAGCATTTCTTCGTTTTATTGCCTTTTTGCTCCAGTTCCTTGAAAGATATCGGCTTCTCTTTTGCAATAGTTTTCATCATACTGTCTCCTTTTCGTGTTTTTTTACAATAACATCGACACGCTCGTCTCAAAACCACAAACCAGACAACCATGCAGGAAACGCCGCATCTGTCAAGTATGGAACAAATTTTTATATCAATCTGAAACTATAGATAATTTTACCACAAAATTAAAAACAGGCTATATTCAATATACCCGCTTCTATCATTCTTAATGCGGTCTGCCTACTACTCTATTCTATCCCTTGCTCCATGCCCTGCTCAAACTTTTCCTGATATTGCATCTGACGTGTCATATAATCCACTCTCCATTTCTCATTTTTTCTAATAGACTGCACTTCCGCATCCAATTCTCTCGTAAAATCATCTTCCGGTTTTTTGCCGTCGATAAAATCAAGCAACTTTTTCATCTCTGGTGTAACATCATCCATATTGCCTTTAATATTCAAAATAATCTTCGTTGTACCATCACCCAAACCTAGCTCTGGATTTTAAATACAGCGATTTTCAAAAGTATAAATGCGCCTTCCTTCGCCGAACAAATCAAAGGTACATACAAAGAAAAGTTTTTCCCATAAGTTATACTCCCTCTCCCTTTTATTTGCTTTTATTATAATATGCCCCTTGCTGTTTACAAGAGTTATTTGAATAAAAAATAGATTTTCATTCCATTAGACAAACAGCCGAATAGCATCCACTTTAGATGCCATCCGGCTATCACTCTTTGATTAACACAAATCTTAAT
This sequence comes from Lachnoclostridium sp. UBA3262, assembly GCA_002362575.1. Classification (GTDB taxonomy): domain Bacteria; phylum Bacillota; class Clostridia; order Lachnospirales; family Lachnospiraceae; genus Eubacterium_F. Next base: position 43,755 of record DEUM01000035.1, read on the forward strand.
TCAATATCTCGTTCGTCTTCTCAATCGCATCACGCACCCGGTCTGCCATCATAGAAACGGTCTCCATAGATTCCTCAATGCGAAGACTCTTTTCCGAAGTTTTTCCGGATTCCTCAATCGCCTTATTGACAACCATCAGCATCTCATCTGTAGCGGCGCTAAAATTGTGTACCACTTCATTGACCTCGGTAATGACTTTCTTAATCTCCTCGTCATTTTCCTGCGCATTTCCAACAGACGCCTTAGAACTTTTCGAGAGTTCCTGTATGTTCGATGCAACTACGGCAAAACCTCTCCCTGCTTCACCTGCTCTTGCCGCCTCAATGGAGGCATTCAGGGAAAGCAGATTGATTTTACCAGCTATCTTTTCTACATCCTGTGTCATGACATTGTACTGCTCGACACCATGATTGATATCATCCATATAGGTGGCGATATTCTGATTCAGACGGTTCATCTCATTCATATGAGTCATAATATTGCTCATCTCATCGCTGCTGGTGACACCGGATTTCCGGATGTCTTCTGCCTCTCCGCGGATGCGGCTGATGTTCTCCGTCAATTCACCGAATATATCCATCAACTCTCTGTTCATGTCGAGAACCTTTTCATTTACTTCTGCCACTCTCTGACGCTCTTCTCGAATGGAGCTGATCATATACTGATGGCAATTTTCCCTCTCGTTAATTCCTCTTGCCAGAGCAATCGCCATATCCCGGCAGGATTTGTAACCGCAGGCATGACAGTCAAACTCGCGCTCCTGTTTGGTATGTTTCCCAAGCATAATAAATGCCTTCTCGATTTCTTCCTCGCTGACCGGAGCTTCATGTATCTTTTCGGCCTTATAAGAGCGACAAAAATCATTGATATTCAAAATACGGTCAAATTCTGCAAACTGTTTATCCTCACCTTTTTTCGTCTTATTCGCTTTCCTTATCTTTCTCGCATGGCGTTCTACATCGTGCATGATGTCATTCATCTCAAAACACTCGTAATCCACTCCGGTAGCCGGACCACCGTTACAGCCATTTTCACAATTAAGGACGTCAAATACCGTCGGAAGATATTTCCCATTCGATTTCGCATATGTATCTAAATCCTTATACAGCTTATCCACACCCTCGGAAGTAATCACTTCCATCTCCGGATTGTGAATCAGCAGGTTCTTCATCAAACCGCCCGGCTTCGGATAAATCGCACCTTCTAAGCCCTGATGCTCATCAAATTCAAACTCACTGAATATTTTTACCTTTGGAAGATCCACACCTTCTTTTTCAAAATACTGCTTTAAATGCTCCATTGTAACATTATAATCAATTACGCCTGTGTCATGGAATTCATCTATTTTTGCAATACAAGGCGAAAGCGCCGCTATCTTTCCTTTAAAACCTTTTACCTTACGCATATAAATCGCAACACAGTTCATCGGGCTGTGAACCGGCGATAGATTTGGAATCAGCTCCGGCTTATGCTTCTGAATATAATTGACGACTGCCGCACACGGCTGAGAAATGATTTTCGCATCCGGATGCTTTTCGACATAACGCACATGCGCCCATGTACAGATATCTGCCCCAAAGCCAACATCGTAAATCGCCTTTACTCCGTTGTTACGCAGCCATTGCAATGCATGTCGCCAGTTTCCATCAAAGGCAATCTTAATAGCAGGTGCGGCAATCATTGCAATTTCCTTGCCCGCCTTTAAATCGGCTAGAAATTGATCAATATCATCCTGAAAATATCGTGCGCCGTGAGAACATGCTTTTATACAGGCACCACATTTGATACATTTCTCATCGTCAATCTCGATTCTAAGGACGCCGCTCTCATCCAGCCTTGCAACGTTCGCATCATCGGCCGGACAAGCCCTCACACAAGCATTGCACCCAACACATTTCTCTTTTTCTACACAAATTATACTCAACACATTCTCCTTCCCACTGTCTGGCACTTCTCTTTGACAGCATCGTATTTTTCACTTTCATCATTATTGTTATATAAACCCTATAGAAAAATTATAAATTATTTACAATACCATGTCAACTCATTTTACCTTAATACGTTTTACTTTACTGAATTTTCCAAAAACCTTCCCTCCGCCTTTCTTTTTGCGGTAAGCACGAACTTTCACATAATAGGTCTTTTTCCTTTTCAATTTCTTAATGGTCTTCGTATATTTTGTTGTGTTTTTCTTCTTCTTTGACTTTGTACATTTTTTATTTCTTGCATATACAACTTCAAAACCATCCGCAGACTGTTTCTTTATTTTTACCTTGATTGTCCTCTTTTTCGGTGAACTTACCTTTTTAATAACCGCCCTCTTTGGTGCTTTTACAACATCCGTTGTCTGCGGTTTTTTCGTCTGGTCCGGCTTTGCCGTTGAGGTAGGCTTTTGCGTTGTAACCGGCTTTTGCGTTGTAACCGGCTTCTGTGTCTCTTCCGGTTTCACAGTTGGAGCAGAAGGCACATTTGACTTTTCTTTATAAACTGCTTTGATAGAAGCCGTCCTCAGAGAAAGTGTAACCTGCGTATCTGCCTCTTTCGGATTTGCTGCAGTTCCGCCTGTCACCTCCCAATTTGAAAATTCGTATCCTTCAACTTCCGGAGCTATTACCCGAACCGGAGCCGCACGGAAATATTTTCCTGTCCATGCACTGCCCTTTACCCCTGCTGATAATGTATTTACCTTTATCGTATCTGCCTTATCAATATTTGCCGAGACAGAAATGGTAGTCGTATTCGCAACAGAACAGTTATCCTTCAAAAGCTTCTCCACTCGGGACTGCATCATACTCCATGCATCTATAAACCCATTTGTACTATTATTAAAACAAGTCAAATCATTCTGTTGCCAGTCAGTTCCATAGCGCAGACATTGCTCGACCATCAGCTTTTCATAGAAATCTTTCAGCTCCACATATTTAGCACTGTGCTTTGTATAATTAAAGTTCTCATTCAGCAAATCCATCGCTGTGTTGACAAATGCCTGCCTGAACTGTGTATTTTTTAACAATGCCAAAAAGAGAGGATCATTCGTATTTCCATCCTCGCCTTCTTCCGCCATTTTTTTAATGGTATCACCGGAAGACATATTATAAAGATTCATACTAAATTCGGTATCGTGAAGAAGCCAGCGCCATTTTCCATCCTCATACTTAGTATTTGTCTTTGTGCGGGAGCGCCAGAACTGGTTGTTTTTTGTCAGCCCCCAGTCCCGATTGCCAATCAGCACTTCTGTCGCATAATAGTCCAGATAGCTCTGCAGTTCCACGGCGTCGGTAAACTTCTTATAGTTTTCTGCCTTTGTCATATCTAGTTTAGCAAGATTTCTGAGTTCGTCAAACAGCGCTATATCCGCCTCTGTTCCCTCGTCAACCTCTCCATCCTTAATAAGGACGACATTATCTTTGTTTACACCAAATTCTTCTTCCAGCCAGTTATCTCCATATTTTTCCTGTAAATTATAGAGTCCCCAGTATTCGCCATTCAGATACACGACACATGGGCGGTAGGACTGAACTGCCATATTTCTGTCCGTCACAAGACTCTGGATAAATACATCTCTTGTTTTTGTGAGGAAACAGTCATTTCCACCGTTGCGGAGCATAAAGTTTTTATATTTTCCGGTTGCCTTTGTCCCCTCAAAGTTCGTAGCCCCCGGTATCAGTTCATATTTCAGGTTTTTCAATCCGTATTCTTCACGAAAATACACGTTAAGACTCTTTTGCTGGTATTTTCTTGTATATCCGCCACGGGCACGGATTCCAACATTCGTGGCAAAATCTATCTTTCCGTCCACATCGTAGAAATCAACATAAGCGTCCCGCTCCCATTCCCTTCCATGTTGCAGATAATTTTCGTGATTTCCTACCACGAAAATTCCCGTCTCGTCATCCATCAGATTTTTCGGATCTGTAACAAGTGAGATTACTGCGACATCCTGATAGCGCGTGGTCAGATTGGAGCCGATAAAATATGTCTTTGTCGCAACCGGGCTTTTGTTTCCGTCCGCATCGACAGCCATCGCACGAATTACCGTTGATTTTGCCACCTGCTCATCCGTTGCCACATAATCTTTCTCCTGTTCCATCTTTCTTATGTTCTCCGGCGTTGCCAGCACGTTTTTCTCTCCGGTGCGGTCCTTTACCTTAATTGCACCACTGTACGAGAACACATTTGCATTTCCCTCCGCCATGCGCTCCGGCGACGGGATACTACCGTCCGTAGAGTAATAAATCGCCGTTCCTGCCGCTGCGGACAAGGTTAAATCAAAGGCATCCGCATAGTTTCCACTCTCTTTAGAAAATGTCGGGGCAGCCACTGTCACTACCGATTCGCCCGGCGTGTCCTCCACCGCTTTTACCTCTGGTATTCCATAACCTGCCGGCAAAAACTGTAGCACCAACGCCATCGTTAAGGAAATTCCCAATACCTTTTGCCTAAATCGTTTCATATCCTCCTTATCGTTATTTAAAAAGCTCATTTATCTTTTGTTATATCCAAATTAAACTTATAAGGTCAGGTTCAAAATACCTTTTCGAACCTGACCTTGTTTTTTTTACTTATAATTTACAATTTTCCCAAAATCTGGTTTAAGAGAAGCTCCACCAACCAGACCTCCATCAATATCCGGCATCGCAAAAAGCTCTGCGGCATTTCCCGCATTCACACTTCCTCCATACTGGATACGGATTGCTTCCGCTACGTCTGCACTGTATATTTCTCCGATGCAGTCGCGAATCGCCTTACAGACCTCCTGAGCCTGCTCCGAAGTGGCAGTTTTTCCCGTTCCGATTGCCCAGATTGGCTCATAGGCAATGACTGCTGTTTTCGCCTGCTCTGCCGTTACATTTAAAAATGCAATCTTTATCTGCTGACGGATCCAGTCAATCGTAATCCCCTGCTCCCTCTGCGTCAATGTCTCGCCACAGCATACAATCGGAGTAATTCCGTGCTCAAATGCTTTGAGAACTTTCTTATTTACCGTCTCGTCAGTCTCTGCAAAATATTCTCTTCTCTCGGAATGACCAATGATTACATACTTTACCCCAATGTCTGTCAGCATATTCGGAGCAATTTCTCCTGTGTAAGCACCGCTCTCCTCGTAGTACATATTTTCCGCACCGATTTCAATATTGGAACCTTCCGCTGTCTCAATCGCCTTTGTCAGGGAAATTGCTGGTACACAAAAGACAACGTCGGCCTCCTCATTTTTTACTAATGGTTTTAATTCCTCAATCAAGGCAACTGTCTCACTTGGGGTTTTGTTCATTTTCCAGTTGCCGGCAATGATTTTCTTTCTCATTCTTTACCTCCGTGTTTGTATATTTTTGAAGTGCTTGTAACCTACGCGTTGTTGGCTGCTGCCACGCCCGGAAGTTCTTTTCCCTCAAGGAACTCAAGGGAAGCGCCGCCGCCGGTAGAAATATGAGTCATCTTATCACCAAATCCCAACTGGTTGACAGCCGCTGCACTATCGCCACCGCCAATAATTGTTGTTGCTCCGGAAAGCTCTGCCATTGCCTCAGCGACAGCAACCGTTCCTTTTGCAAAGTTCGGCATTTCAAAACATCCCATCGGTCCATTCCATACTACTGTCTTTGCGCCTTTCACTGCATCTGCAAACAGCTTTGAGGTTTCCGGTCCGATATCCAGACCTTCCATATCATCTGGAATTTCTCCACGACCAACTACTTTAAAGTTTGCATCATTCGAAAAGTCATCGGCTACCACGGTATCAATCGGAATCAGTAGCTTGACGCCTTTTTCCTCTGCCTTTTTCTCCATATCCAGAGCGTACTGCTTATATTCCTCCTCCAGAAGTGATTTACCAACCGGCTCCCCATGTGCAGCCATAAATGTATATGCCATACCGCCGCCGATAATCAATGTGTCTACTTTATCCAGCAGATTATTGATAACAGAAATCTTGGAAGATACCTTTGCACCACCAAGAATGGCTACAAATGGTCGTTCCGGATTGTTTACTGCATTGCCAAGGAAATCAATCTCCTTCTGCATTAAATAACCTACTACAGCAGTATCAACGTATTTTGTCACACCAACATTGGAGCAGTGGGCTCTGTGGGCCGTACCAAATGCGTCATTTACAAATACATCAGCCAGAGAAGCAAGGTCTTTTGAGAACGACTCCTCATTCTTTGTCTCCTCTGCGCGGTAACGTGTATTCTCAAGAAGAACAACATCCCCGTCTTTCATTGCCGCCACGGCAGCCTTTGCATTGTCCCCGACAACATTCGCATCTGCAGCAAATTTTACTTCCTGTCCTAAAAGCTCAGATAACCTTGTTGCTACAGGAGCCAGTGAAAGCTCCGGCTTTGGTTCTCCTTTTGGCTTTCCAAGGTGGGAGCAGAGAATCACCTTCCCGCCGTCTGCAATTAACTTCTTAATCGTAGGGAGCGCCGCTACCAGACGATTCTCATCGGTAATCTTACCGTCCTGTAATGGCACATTGAAGTCACAGCGTACCAGTACCTTCTGTCCTTTAACATTGATATCATCTACTGATTTTTTATTTAACATAATTTCCCTCCATTTCAATTAAAAGGGCCCGGTCCAACCGACCGGACCCTTTTAGGACCATTCAATAATAATTTCGTTTTTCGATTATGCCAGCTCGCTGAAATATTTAATTGTACGAACCATCTGGCTTGTGTAAGAGTTCTCGTTGTCATACCATGAAATAACCTGAACCTCATACAAATCATCATCTACTTTAGAAACCATAGTCTGTGTTGCGTCAAAAAGTGAACCGTATCTCATTCCTACGATATCGGAAGAAACGATTTCATCTTCGTTATATCCATAAGACTCATTTGCTGCTGCTTTCATTGCTGCATTGATACCGTCAACGGTAACATCCTTGCCCTTTACAACAGCAGTCAAAATAGTAGTAGAACCTGTAGGTGTTGGAACACGCTGTGCGGAACCAATCAGCTTACCATTCAATTCTGGAATTACAAGACCAATTGCTTTTGCAGCACCAGTGCTGTTTGGAACAATATTTACTGCTGCTGCACGGGATCTTCTCAGGTCACCCTTTCTCTGAGGGCCATCCAGAGTCATCTGGTCACCGGTATAAGCATGAATCGTAACCATGATACCAGACTGAATCGGTGCATATTTGTTCAACGCATCTGCCATAGGTGCCAGACAGTTTGTTGTACAGGAAGCTGCAGAGATAATAGTATCGCTGGCTTTCAATGTCTCGTGGTTTGTATTATATACAATAGTAGGAAGGTCATTTCCTGCCGGAGCAGAGATGACAACTTTTCTTGCACCTGCATTGATATGAGCCTGCGCTTTTTCTTTTGATGTATAGAAGCCGGAGCACTCAAGCACTACGTCAACTCCTAAATCACCCCATGGGCAGTTGTTTGCATCTGGGAAAGCATAAATTTTAATTTCCTTACCGTCTACAGTAATGGAGTCATCACTTGCAGAAACAGAATCTGCTTTCTCATATTTACCCTGTGAAGAATCATACTTTAACAGATGAGCAAGCATCTTAGGGCTTGTCAAATCATTGATTGCTACAACCTCATAACCTTCTGCACCAAACATTTGTCTGAATGCAAGACGTCCAATACGTCCAAAACCATTGATTGCTACTTTTACTGACATGATATTTCCTCCTAAAAAATCGTTAAAATTAGTTTGTTAAATTTTGCACAAACTTCTATGCTCTATTCTACCCAATTCTATCCAAAAATTCAAGGGTAAAATAAAGAATTTTTTTCCATATCAATTTTCTTTTGGATTTTTTCTTCCCTCAGGCATTACATCCTATTATATAATGCCTCATATTTACGGGCCGAATTATTCCACGAATAGTCCATCGCCATACCGCGGTCGATAATTTTATTCCACTCGCGTTTCTTATTATAATATACATCCTTCGCATAACGAATCGTATCTAACATCTCATGGGCATTATAATTGGCAAATGAGAATCCGGTTCCTTTATTCTCATATTCATTGTACGGCTCTACCGTATCTTTCAAGCCGCCTGTCTCACGCACAATCGGTACCGTACCGTAACGAAGGCTCATCAACTGGCTCAATCCGCAAGGCTCAAACAGCGACGGCATCAAAAACGCATCGCACGACGCATAGATTTTATGAGACCTCTCATTGGAATAGAAAATATTGGCGGAAACCCTGTCCGGATACTTCCACGCATAGTGGCGGAACAGATGCTCATATTTTTCTTCTCCGGTTCCCAGTACAACTAACTGTGTACCTTCATCGCAGATTTCCTCAATGACATAATCAATCAAATCAAAACCTTTCTGGTCTGTCAGACGGGATACAATACCAATCATAAACTTTCTGTCATCCTGAGCAAGCCCCAGCTCTTTCTGCAATGCTCTCTTATTCTTAATCTTTTCTTTGCGGAATGTCCGCGCGTCATAATTTGCTTCAATCATCGGATCGGTCATCGGGTTATACTCATCATAATCCAGACCATTGACAATCCCTGTCAGGCAGTTTGACCTTGCGTTAATCAGACCATCCAGCCCCTCACCGTAAAACGGCATCTTAATTTCCTGTGCATAAGTATCACTGACCGTAGTAATCTGGTCCGCATAGACAAGACCGCCCTTCAGATAGTTGGCATCGCCATAGGCTTCCAGCTTATCCGCCGTAAAATAATAGGCGTCCAGTCCTGCTGTATCCATGACGGTTTTCTTATCCCAGATTCCCTGAAATTTCAAGTTATGAATCGTCATAACCGTTTTGATTCCACGGTAAAAATCCCCCTGCTGGAAGGAATCCTGAAGATATACCGGAATCAGACCTGTCTGCCAGTCATGGCAGTGTATAATGTCCGGACGGAAATCAATCAATGGCAGAGTCGATAGGGCCGCCTTGTCAAAAAAGGCAAACTTTTCGATGTCCTGATAAATCTCTCCATATGGCTTTTCGCCATTAAAATAAAATTCATTATCGAGGAAATAAAATATAACACCATTATAATTCAGCTTAAATACACCAACATACTGTTTTCTCCACGCCAACTCCAGATAAAAGTGAGTGACAAATTCCATCTGGTTCTTATATTCTTCCGGAATTGCTGTATACTTAGGAATCATAACCCGTACATCAAATTCATCTTTATTAAAATATCTCGGCAAGGATCCTGCTACGTCAGCCAAACCGCCTGTCTTAATAAAAGGCACTGACTCTGAAGCAACAAATAGAACTTTCTTCAACTCAATTCTCCCCTTTCGGCTTGTTTTCAAATGATAAAGTTATTATACACTATATTCCTTATAGAGAAAAGAGAAATTTTATTAAAACTTCGGATAATCATATAAAAACTTTATGCCCTTCTGATAGCAGACACTCATCAGATACATCCGGCTCCCAACTTCCTCGGAGTAATACGGCGCCGTCGCATATTGATGCCAGAGCCCTTTTCTCACAGGCGAAAATCGCATCTTAAACACCGTATTCTGCGCATATTTTCCACGGATATACTGCCTCGACAAATAACTTGCTGCTCCATAAATCGCCCGGCTTACCGTAGTCCATTTGTGATAGTAAGCATACGAGGTACCACCGACATAGGGATCGTTATCATACGCCTTTATTCCATATAAATTATATACCTTATATTTCTTTTTCAATTTCCTTGTTTTGAACTTCCCGGACCTTGTACGCGGATATCCCCGGCGCGCCACTTTCTTAATCCTGTTACCGCTTGCCAAAAGGCTCGTGCCATAAGCGGATTCTAAAAATGTCTGCGAAACCAGATATACCGGATCCAGATTATATTTTTTTGCCGCCCTCAAAAATACATCCGACTTCTTATACAGGCTGCTTTTTTTCACGCTAATCTTCATTTCGCGACAGTAATCACGAATCAGATACTGATAATATTGTTTAAACTTCTTTTTATTTACACTGCGGTAACGGTCCACGCGGAGATACTTAAATCCGGAGGTTGTATCCTTCCCTGTCTGGATATAGGAAAGGTACTTTTTATACGATTCCCTCGGCACACGCCGATATTGGACTTTTGCATATTTCTTTGCCGAATACGGATATTTCGTTTTCCGACGTTTGCCGGGAAACGAAACCCTCCTTTTCTTTAGGGCGAATATCTTCCCCTGCTTGTCCCATTTACAATTCAGTCCAAGCGCCATACAAATTGATTCCATCGGAACAAGAATATCCTTTTTATCAGAATCATAAACAATCTCTATCGGTGCTTTTTGCAGTTTATATTTTTGTCCGTCTGCATACATTGTCTTCTCACCCACGTAAAATGTTACCAGATGATTCTGTAATACCAGACGGACATGTCCTGTCTCCTCCGTATACTCAAAAGAAACCTTCGGTCCCTTCTGACAGATGGTCCGGCTCAGCACCATCATATTTACTCCCTCATAATTAACAACGGGAGTCTTTGAAGTGCTAATCTTTTTACCATTGTAAGTCATTGTGACACCGGCGTCTGCCATAATCTCAAGCTCTGCCCGGTTCGTCTCCTCTGCATACGCTGTCTTGTTTCCTGCCACACTTCCACTTCCGATAAAAAGGGTAACGGCAGTCAGCAGCGCTACACTGCATCGTAATGTTTTTTTCACGTCTTTCTCCTTTGTCTTTTTCCGTCAATACCGCTTAGAAATCTGCATTTTCTGTTCTAATCGTATTTTATCAGCAATCAATGCGACAAACTCCGAGTTGGTCGGCTTTCCTTTACCGTTGTGAACCGTGTAGCCAAACAATTCGTCAATCGTATCTACTTTGCCCCTGCTCCATGCCACCTCGATAGCATGACGGATTGCCCTCTCAACACGGCTTGGCGTTGTATTATGCTGCTTGGCAATCGAAGGATATAATATCTTGGTAATAGAATTCAGCATCTCACTGTCATCCACAGACATCATAATAGCATCTCTCAGATACTGATACCCCTTAATATGCGCCGGCACGCCAATCTCGTGAATAATGTTTGTGACATCGGATTCCAGATTATACCTTGCGACCTCCTCACTGCGCCCGCGTTCCTCCGGCGCCGCAATAAACTTTGCCCTCGCTCCCGGCTTAAAATGCTGCACACGGGACAAAATCGCTTCCCGGTCAAACGGCTTTAGCACATAATATGCCGCGCCCAAATCAAATGCCGACTCCGTTACTCTCTCCTGCGCAATGGCAGAGACTACAATTACTTCCGGCTGCTTCTCCCGGCCTCTCTCTTTGTGTATTTTTTCTAAAACGCCCAGACCATCTAACTTTGGCATAATCAAATCAAGTAAAAGCACATCCGGCTTTGTCTCCTTAATCATCTCGAGCGTTTCGATGCCATCTTCTGTTTTCCCCACTACTTCAATTTCGGAATCATCTTGTATGATAGACTCCAGCATAGAAGCAATTCTTGGATTATCATCTGCAATCAAAACTTTGAGTTTTTCCATTTTGGCATCCTCCTTTTATTCAATTTATAAAATTTCTATAAACTGACAGTAGAATAAGTATATAACGAAATGTCGCACTTTTCAAGCATTTTTTTAGTTTTTTCGTAGACATTAAATGAGGATTTATTTATAAAAATTTTATAATTATGCCAAAATCGACAGCATACGACGGTGAATGACAGAACCATAAAAAACTTTTTTTAACATTCCTCACTCATAATGTACTTGCTTCCCTGTTTTGTCTTCCACTCGCCCGGTATTCAGAAGGCGCCATTTCCATTTGCTTTCGAAATACCCTGTTGAAATAGCTGATATTTTCAAACCCACATTTTAAAGCAATCCCTGTAATTTTATCATCCGTCAGGACTAACCTCTCTGCCGCTTTGATAATACGCACCCGATTTAGATAGGAAAAGGGGGTATACCCCGTTACCGCCTTAAACCGATGACAGAAATAACTTTCACTGTAACCGGCACATTTGGCAAGTCGGGCAAGGGAAAGATTATCTCCGTAAGACTGATTTATATATTCAACGGCTCTTTGCACTCCCTCTTTGCCGGCATCCGCCTTTGCCTCATATGGCAGCTTTACCAGAACGGAATTATATAACTCCTGAAGGCTTATCATCAATTCCCCAAGCAGTTTCATTTCATAGCTCTGTATAGGCATCCCCATATATGCCCGGAAATTATCTAATCTCTGCAGCATCAAGGCGTCCTCTTTCCGTTCTTTCCGAAAAGAACAGACGCTGTCATACCGGTTTATCAGAAGGGCATTCGTATAGAGATTTCCTGTCCCACCCAAATATCCCGCCAGCCAGTCAACGGAAAATACTACGGCAGAATATCGGCATGCCATGCCCAATTCCTTATTCGCATTGTGCGCGAGCTTAGGAGGGATAAACATTCCATCCCCCGCATGTAATTCATATATCAGATTTTCCACGCAAAAAGTCACCGCACCTTCTTCCAGATAGAAGAATTCAGCCTCCGGATGACAGTGCAGATATAGGGCATTTGTATTCTCCTCCCCCACAAATGTGTGGTGTATGGAAAATGGACGTGCCTCCGTCTCATGAGAAATCTGTTCCAGTATCAATTCTGTATTCATAGCAAAATAATACAATATTTTTACATAAATAGTCAAGTTTTTATTGATAAAAAGCAATATAATACAATAAAAGCCATGAAAGAGAGGATATTCTATGGGAAAAATTATCATCCAAGAAAGAAAACTCATTTTCCGCCGCAAGGATGAATTGACAATGATAGAGCCTTACGGCGCCAACTGCCTGCGCTGCCGCAGCACTCGAAATAGTAAAATATTAGAGGAGAACTGGACAGTGCAGGAGCCTGCCACACAAGACTCGTGCGTAATTACCGGTAACGAGACGAAAGCCACTATCACAAATGGAATCGTCAGCGCCGTCATAGAAGCAGGAGAAATCTGGTACGGCGGCCTTATTACCTATTACCGCAATGGTAAACAGATTCTTCACACCAAATTCGAAGGAGATTATGCCAACCGAAACCAACATGTGGAAGGAGAGCACTATCGTATTCAGGTCATTTTTGACGCCAATGAGGGGGAGCATTTTTACGGCATGGGGCAGGAACAGGAAGACCTCTTTGACCGCAAGGGCAGCACGTCCCAAATCATCCACTACAATACCAAGTCCACACTCCCCGTCCTGTATTCCTCCCTCGGTTACGGCTTCTTTTGGAACAATCCGGCTCCCGGACGGTGCGAAACTACCCGGAACCACACTATGTTTGTGGCTGACAGCGCCTATCAGGCGGACTACTTTATCTATGCAGGGGAGACTCCGGCAGATGTTATGAAAATATATTGTGATTTAACTGGATATGCTCCCAAGTTTCCAAAATGGGCTGCCGGCTTCTGGCAGTGCAAACTAAGATATGAGAGCCAGAAGGAACTTCTTGCCGTGGCAAGGGAATACAAAAAACGCGGGATTCCTATTGACGCCATTGTCATTGACTACTTTCACTGGACAGAACAGGGAGAGTGGAAATTTGATTCCAAATACTGGCCTGATCCGAAAGCCATGGTAGACGAATTAAATAAAATGGGTATCCAGCTCGTCGTCTCTATCTGGCCTACAATTAACCCTAATAGCGAAAATTATCAGGAGATGAGCGAGAACAATATGCTCATCCGTACAGAAAACGGACAATACGGTACTTTTGATTTCTATGGTCAACAGACCTTTGTCGATATGATGAATCCGGAAACTCGTAAATTTGTATGGGAAAAGGCAAAGGAAAACTATTTTAACTATGGCATCAAAACATTCTGGCTGGACGAGGCAGAACCGGAAGTACACCCACAGCAACCGTCACACCTAAAGTATTATTTAGGAAATGGCGCACAAGTAGCCCAGCTTTATCCGTACTATTACGCAAAAGCTTTCTATGAGGGACTAAAGGCTGAAGGAGAAAATCCGGTCTCCCTGACGAGAGCCGCCTATCCCGGCAGCCAGAAGTTCGGTACTATCGTTTGGAATGGAGATATCCCTTCCACTTTTGAAAGCTTAAAAATGAGTATTACCAGTGGTCTTTCTATGGGAATCTGCGGGATTCCCTGGTGGAATTCTGACATTGGCGGTTTTCTATTTGGCGATACAGAGAGCGATTATTTCCGGGAGCTTATCGTCCGCTGGTTTCAGTTCGGCGTCTTCAGCCCTGTCATGAGACTTCACGGCGCCCGAAAAAAACCGTCCACCCATATCCAGCGAAACCCCGGCATCATAGAACCTAGCGGGGGTGACAACGAAATCTGGAGCTTTGGCGAAAAAAACTATCCTATTTTAAAAAGACTGATTGAACTGAGAGAACGCCTGAAAGACTACACCTGCCATTATATGGATATCGCCTCTGAGACCGGCGCTCCTATCATGCGCCCTATGTTTTGGGAGTATCCGGAAGATGAAAACTGCTATTGTCTGGAAGACCAATATTTTTATGGCGGAGACATTCTCTTTGCTCCTATCTATCAACAAGGTTGTACAGAGAGGACCGTATATCTCCCGGCAGGTAATTGGATCAACGCTATCACGAAAGAAAAAATATCCGGTGGAAAATTCATTACCTGCCATGCACAAATTCATGAATACATTGCCTTTATCAAGGAGGGAAGTCAGGTACTCTCATGCTTTATCTAGCTTAACGGTATTAAGTCGAACTCATGATAACGTTTAATCATTTATTAATCGGGTATCCTCACTGAGCCAGCATTGTCTCAATAAACACACCATACCCCCGCTCCGGTTCATCCACCAGCACATGAGTGACCGCTCCGATGATTTTTCCATTCTGGAGAATCGGGCTGCCGCTCATCCCCTGTACAATCCCGCCCGTCAGCTTGAGCAGGCGGGAATCCGTAATGCGGATAATCATGCTTTTATTGTCCGTGCTGTTAATATCTATTTGTTCTATCTCGATTTTATATTTCTTTGCGCTTCCGTCCAGATTGGCGTAAATCCATGCCTCTCCCTTTTGAATTTCCTGCTTCATACCGACAGAGAGATATTCACTACAATAATTTTTTATGCTCGTCTTTTCCATCTCCCCGAACACCCCGAGCGATGTGTTCTTCTGAATCTTGCCAATTTCATTTGTTGCCACCATGTTTATATATCCCTGCAGCTCGCCCGGTTCGCCGCTCGTTCCCTTCATGATGCCGAGTATCTTTGTCTTATACAGCTCTCCGCCGTGCAAATTAAGTAATGTCCCAGTATCCTCATCTGTGATACCGTGTCCCAGCGTCCCAAACTTTCCGTCCTCTGTCACATATGTCAGAGTACCGATTCCCTGCGTATCCTCCCGCACCCATACGCCAATTTTATAGGTACGGTCTGTCGCCAGAATCGGGCGCATCGCAACCTCGATTTCCTCGCCTTCCCGGCGTATCGTCACAGGAACCTTTTCTTTTCCGCTCTCCTGAATCGCCTCATTTAACTGCTTAATAGTAGGCACTGCCTTATGATTCCATTTTAGAATATAGTCTCCGCTTTTTACAATATTCCCTCCCGGCTCATAGGTCAGCCCATCCTTTGCCTCTATCTCCGCGGTATCTAACACAAGCAGCCCATTCGTTTCCACGTATATGCCGATTGGCTCGCCGCTCGGTGCCACTTTCATTTTCTCTATTACATGGACGTCTACATTTTTCACAGGAAGCAGTCCGAACATCTTTACCGGAATCTGGTAATTCCCGGTATCTCCCGACGTCATGGAATAACCGTTCTCCTTATTTGTGATTTGCAGCGTTTCCTTTGACTCTGCCATATCACAAAAGAAAGGGAGCTCAATATGCTCAGTCTCTCCCACAACGGCATACAGGCTGTCCGGTATGGAAGTCTCCATAATATGGTACATCAGATATCCCGCCACGCACAAATCAACAATAAGAAACAAAATGAAAATTCTTCTCAGCCTTTTAATCATACAATCCTCCAGTCCGGAGCTCCGGCAGGGAACTCCGATTAAATCAGAATAGGAGCTTTGAAAAAACACTCAAAACTCCTACTTAGTATGACCAATTCCTTTGTTTTCATTTATCTAAATATTGCTTCAGGCTGTCTGCCATTGTCTTCATTTCGTGCGCATTAGCCCTTACTGCATCGGTTATCTGGGCTCCACCAAGCAGTCTCGCCAGCTCTTCCTCCGCTTCTTCTCTGGCAAGAGGTCGAATACGCGTCGTAGACTTCTCTTTATCGACATCTTTTTCAATCACAAAATGGCTGTCTGCCATCGCCGCTATCTGGGCAAGGTGAGTAATACAGATAATCTGATGCCGGTTTCCTAAAAGACTCATTTTTTCAGAAACCTTCTGCGCCGTCCGTCCGCTGATTCCCGCGTCAATTTCATCAAAAATTAACGTTTCAATCTGGTCACTGTCGGCAAATACCGATTTAATCGCCAGCATAATGCGGGACAGTTCGCCGCCGGAAGCGACCTTCGCAAGTCCTCTCCTCGGCTCACCGGGATTCGTGGCAATCAAAAACTCCACTTCATCGCCACCATTTGCCGATACCGTTTCCTTCGGCGTAATCTTTATCTCAAAATCCACATGGGCAAAGTTCAAATCCTCCAGCGCCCGGGAAATCTTTTCCTCCAGATATTTTATATTCTTGCTGCGGTACTCTGTCAGTTCTCTGCACTTTGCAGTCAATTTGCTTTCCAACTGTTCAAATTCCTTCTGACGCCTCTCACAGTATGCCTCATAGTCCGCATACTTATCCAGCTTACTGTTTACCTCCTGCAGATGCGCCATAATATCCTCGTAGGAATCTCCGTACTTTGCCTGCAAAGAGCGTATACAGTCCAGACGGCGTTCTATCTCCGTCAGTTCTCCCTCATCAAACGAAAAATCTGCCATAAACTCAGATATGCCACGGTTGAAATCGCCTAAAAGCCCTTCTATCTGCAGTAATTCTTCCGCAAATCCAGCTACGGAGGAATCGAGTCCTGTAATATCCTGTAATCTGCGGATTCCCCTGCTGACAGCAGGTACAGCATTTTCCACGCTCAGCTGATGCGCCTCGCCCAAAGCCTCCACAATCGTCCCTGCATTTGCCGCACGGCGGTACCTGTCCTCTATCTGAGACATTTCTTCCTGCTGAAGTGCCGCCGACTCGATTTCTTCCTTTTCATATTCCAAAAACCCAAGCTGTCTTGCCCGCTCCTCAGAAGACATAGTGTCCTGCTCGATTTCCTTTTTCTTCTTTATATAATCTTGATATAACTCCGACACCTGTGACTTTAGGGAACTGCTTTTTTCTCCGCCGTACTCATCTACAATCTCCAGATGTCTTTCCTTGCTGAGCAAAGACTGGTGCTCGTGCTGACCATGAATATCCAGACACAACGCCGCCACCTTCCGAATCATGCCGGCAGAAACACTCTCGCCGTTGATTTTATTGATACTGCGGTTTTCGGTTATCTTTCTTGAAATCACAAGCTGTCCGTCGTCCAATTCCAAATCCATCTGGCGTATCTGCCGGATGGTATCCTCGTTCTCAATCTGAAAAACTGCCTCTACCATCGCATAATCGCCGTTTTTCCCTATCATCTCCGGCGACACTCTGGCTCCCAGCGCAATGCTGATCGAGCCGACTAAAATGGATTTACCGGCGCCGGTCTCTCCGGTCAGAATATTCAGATGTCTGCCAAAATCTACATCCACCTCGTCTATTATGGCAAAGTTTTTCACGTGTAAATTTACTAACAATAGACTCCTCCACCTACGCTACTTAATTTTCTTGATTCTCACACGACAGCCCAGCTTCACACCATTTACATTTGCATAAATGGTTGTTTTGCCCTTTCTACGTCCGGTTACAAGTCCGGTCGGTGATACCGTCGCAATGTTAATATTCTTAGAATACCATGTCACACCATCTTTAATCAGGTTTACTGAAAGCTGTTCGGTGTCGTACTGGCGCATAACAAGCCCCTTCCGGTTCAAATCCACGACAAGCACATCACAGTACCCAATCTTTCCATTTGCTGTTCTTCCATATATCGTTGCCTGACCACGCCGCTTTGTACGGATTTTACCATATTTATCTACCGTAGCCACCTTTTTGTTATCGGAATGGTATTTAATCTTTGTCGTCGCATTTGCCGGTGCAACCTTAATCCCAGACTGAATCGCCCTTCCCTTTGCTACTGTAATTTCACTGTTTGCCACATCCACACCAGTTGCATCTACCGGCTCCATAACACGGACAATACAAGTTTTCGATTTATTCGAACCATCAATCGTCTTGACACGGATTTTTACCATACCTTCTGCCAATCCCATGACACGTCCCGAACTGTCTACTGTTGCTATCGTCGTATCGCTGGACGTCCATTTCAACTTTTTCACAGTCGCATTTTTCGGCTTGATTTTTGCCTTCAGCTTCAGTGTACTTCCCACAAGCACCCTTGCAGAATATTTGTTTAACGTCAGTTTCGTTACGCGGCGTACTACTCTGACCTTGCATCTTGCATAAGCGCCGCTTCCATCCCGTGCCGTCGCTGTAATATAGGCAGTTCCTATCTTCTTCCCCTTAACCTTTCCTGAGGAAGACACCGTGCAGACTTTCTTCTTGCTGCTCTTCCATTTTACTTTTTTATTCGATGTACCCGTTACTGTCGCCGTTACATAGAACGATTTGCCCTTTTTCAGATATTTCGTCTTTGGTGATACAGTTACCTTTGTATTGGACGGAGTAGGCTTTGGCACGACTGTAATCAGACATGCCACTGAATATCCTCCATCTGTTGTCGTTCCAGTAATCAACGTAGTTCCCGCTTTCACACCGGTTACCTGAACATTTGAGACGCCGCTTGCCTTAATTGAGGCAACGCCACCTTTCGATACCGCCCATTTTACTTCCTTATTAAATGCTGTCGCCGGATTGAAAATCGGTGATATCGTAATCGTATCTCCTACGCGGATTGTCTTCTCGTAGGAATCCAATGATATTCCCTTTACACCGTCGCGAACTGTAACCTGTACAACCGCCACCGTCGTTACGACATTACCGTTATATGCCCTAACCTCGACAAAAGTGTTTCCCTCTTTAACGCCGGTTACATTTCCCTCGGCATCCACTCTTGCCACGGATTGATTATAACTTCTCCATACAAGTGTATCGGTCGAATTTTCCGGTTTAAGCGTTGTCGTAAGCTTTTGCGACGTACCCGTTACAAGCGTCAATTCTTTCGGTGTTATTGTAATATCTCCTGTCGAAGGCTGCTTTACTGTCACATGTACATTCGATATCAGTCCTTCCGTTGAAACTACATTAATTACCGTGCTTCCCGGCGCTTTTCCTAATAATGTAGCCATCTGCCGGTTCTCATCGTATTCAACGGTGACGATATCCGGTTCTGCTGGCGTCCATGTCAACCCGGTCACTGTATTTTTCGGCTCATATTCGACTTCTATTATTTTATTTTCCCCGACATTCATTGTCAGCTCTGTTGGATTCAGCGTCATTTTTTCCGGTGTTCCAATTACCGTTACAAGGCACGACGCCATCGTGTTAAATGGATTGTATGCAGGGAATACCGTAATCAGCGTCGTACCGGCACCAGTAAAGGTCAAATAGCCGTCTTGATCTACCGTTGCCACACTTGTATCGGAGCTTGCCCACTGCAGCCTTTTCTCGGCCTCCGTTACATTTGTCGGCGTATAGCTGACATCATTCTTCATATTATAGCCACCCTTATAATACCCTACGGATACATCCGGATGGGCAAAGGATATCGTCTCTATCGGCACACGCACCGTAACCCGCAGTGTATGTGATTCTTTATTCTTATAGTTATACGCTGTCAGAACCGCAGTTCCACCGCCAACTGCCGTGATAACACAGCTCTTTCCGTCTGCCGCGGCACTTACTGTGAACACCGAAGTGTCCGAACTGAACCAGTCAAGGGACGCCATTGTCACAACCTGCTTGATATCTGCCACAACGGTAATGTGTTCGCCGATAATCATCGTCTGTTCTTCACTCGGATTCAGTGTAAAACCGCTTACCTCCGGCTCTACCTTTACAATACAGGTCGCCTTTCTTTCCACGCCGTCTCCGGCTCTCAATGTCGCTGTAATCGTAACGTCCTGTGTTGTAATTTTTTTACCGGTTATCAAACCATTCTCATCTACCGAAACAAAGTTCGAATCCGAACTGGTCCATACTATCTCACCGTCTATCGTGCCGTCAAAAACAAGCTTCAGCTGTCTCGTTTCGCCGACTCCCAATACACAGTTGTTGGCATCGATTGAGAGCCGCTCCACAATACTCAGATTCGTAGTAAAGGTCGTTTTTACCGTATCGCCCGGATCAAGTCCCAGCAGTTTTTTTACATAATCTTCCTTCCCGCTCCTTACCTTTATCTCGGCGACAACCTCGCCCTTCTGAAGTGCATCAATCGAAGCAGAATTTACATTATAATCAACATAGTTGTCAGCGGAGCCGCCATCGCCCGCCATGGATAACGTAACGGTAAAGCAGTCTATAAAGTCCTGTACCGTCATATTATAAGCTTCCGCAAAATTATACCGGTCGCCGATATGGAGAATTTCTTCTTTATCCTTAATATCACTTTTTAACGTCAGATGTACTACGGTCGGTGTGTAGGCATCTGTGACATTTGTTTCACTGAAATAACTGCCAAAAGTATAGAAATAGACATCGTACTCGCCCGCCATACCTTCTACCTGTAATTCATTGTTTCGGCTGGCAGTCGGCGTTATCTTGATTAAATCTGAATTAAGTCCAAGTGAATTGGCAATCACCGCAGAGTTTCCGTGTCCGTCATCCTGCTTGACAACCCACACAATCTTGCTTTTGACAACCTCAAGGTTATTGCTGAAATCCGTATCCGTATACAGGTATTCCCCGGAATTGATTTTAATATCCTCTGACTTTACATATGGTCCGCCATTTTTATCTGACACACGCGGGATAATATAGACATCCAGATACGCTGTATAGGTATCGGTCTCTCCTGTCGGCGTATAGGTGGCAATCAGCCTTGTCTTACCTGCACCCACCGGCTTTACAATACCATCTCTCTGTCCTACAGTAATTACTTCCTCATTTGCGCTCGACCACTGGGTATTCGTGGAATCTGCTGCACCAAAGTTTAGCTTCATCTGTACCGGTGCATGGTCTGCATACATAACAAGAGAGCGGTCGTTATCCGTTGCAGTGACCTTTTTAAAAATCGAATCATCCACTGTTGTGTCAATAGAAAAAATAACACGGATATTACAGGTCGTACTACCAATCTCGGCGTCTCCATTCATACTGTCAGTTACGGTTACTGTTACCGTTACATCACCGGGAGAGAGTGCCTTGACAAGACATCTCGTTTTGGCACTTACCGGAGGAACATCCGGATCCGATGTCTCTGATGTCACCAACTTAGCAATTTTTTGCTGTTCCACATCCTCAATTGACCATTTTACTTTATACCTTGCATCATCATAGGCAGTTCCTGTCGTCCGCAAGTCGAGCTGCATCGTACTGGTTTTCATTTCGATAGGCGTAGCAGGGTTTACCACTACTCCATACTGGTCCATAATGAAAATCTCATCCGCCGCACGGGCAGAATCGCCAAAAAAGCCCAGCACGCCCGCTGCTAATACAAAAACCAGTGTTATCATATATTGTATCCGTCTTTTTCCTTTTCTACCGTCCCTGTTTCTCATGAAAACCATACCCTTCCTGCTTGTTATATCTATTCTTCTTTTTAATCAAAATTTACCGTTATGTATATCGGCTTATTTCCCTTTCATGTTAAGTCAAAGATTTGTCAATCAAATGGTAAATTTATCAAATCCGTTACTCAACAGTAATTCCTAAGCTGTCTTCAATAAATCCTTTCAACTGGCTCTCCCGTCCGGCAATATAAGATTTCATGCCGTTTACCCGGCTGTCCACATCACCGTTTCCAAACCTCGCCTTATACTGCTCCATAAGAGGACGGTAGATAGCTGCCATCTTATCCAGCTCAGCCGTAGCTTTTGTTACATTAAAATTGTTCCGGCAGATATCCATCAGCGTATCGGCAAAAGCCTGACAGAATTCTCTGTTTTTACAAAGTGCGCCAAACAGTTCATCCTCGCTCATTGCTATCGCAATGCGGTTGACTGTCCCTTCGCTATCGCATCCCCATAAATTCATGGAATACTCTGTGTCATACAGCATATAACGCCACTTTGTATCACCATATTTCGTACCGTCATTGACTCTTGTACGCCACAACTGGGTATTATTGTGCGGCCAGTCATCATTTCCAATATAAATCCCTGTGGCATAATAATCCATAAAACTCTGGATATCTACCATTTCTTTGAACTTTTCATAATTTCCCGGCACGGACATGTCGAGTTCTGCCATGGCGGCCAGTTCCTCATAAAGGGCGAAATCTTCCTCCCTGCCCTCATCCAGTTCTTTACATTTTATAACAACTACATTCTCCTTATCCACTCCGAATTCTTCTTCTAAATAATTGTCTGAATACCGTTCGGTAAGATTGTACAGCCCCCAGTATTCTCCATTCAGAAACAGGACGCATGGTCTTGCACTCTGCGTCGTAAAGGCACGGTCGCTGACCATTTTCTGGATAAACACATCCTGCATCTTACTGTAGGCATACTCATTTCCACCATTGCGCAGGATAAATCTCTTATATTTTTTCGTCGGCGTTCCGTCGGCATTTACCGCATCCGGAATCAGCTGATATCCTTTCAGATTCTTCATTCCCAGTTCCTCACGGAAGTACAGCCGCAGACTCTTTTGTCCCCAGCGCCTTGTATAATTACCGTGAATCCGGAGTCCCATCGTCGTCTCAATCCCGGTATCCGCACTCAGCAGATTATCCGGATCCGTCACAACAGAAATGACAGAAGCATTTTTATAAATCGTCTGAAGATCTTTGTCTACAAAGTATACCTTTGTCACAACCTTACTCTTATTTCCTTCTGCGTCCACTGCCATAGCACGGATTATTGTCGCCTTCGGTACGGCACTTAACTCCGGGTAAAATGCACCGTTGTAGCTGCCTTCGTATGGATCATACATAAATGGAATATTCGCCTCCGAGCACAGCCTGTTTACCGCACTATCGTTATTTTTTATCGAAATCGGTCCGGTGTATTCGTTGGTAGGAAGTTTAGCAGGAAATCTTTCCCCGCCTGTCTGCGCTATTTCATACTTCTCATTTTCTTTTAAAAGATGAATGGCATGAATCGTTATACTGTCATTCTCACTATAGGTGCCTTCGTTATATACTCCCAACATCAGACGTCCCGCAGAGGAATAATCGGAACCGTCCTTCAGACTTATCTTGGCTACACTGTGTACCTTGTCCAGTGATAGCCTCGTCTCATGAATCCGAGTCGTATCTGACTGCCCATCACTGCCATTCCATGAACTTTCCGCATCGGCATAGATTGGGACAACCTGAAGTCCCAGCGTATTACCGCCGTTTCCTACCTGATTGACTGTGTACTCAATCGCTATCGAGTCGTAGCCCGACCAGTCCGTCACGCCCTCCGGCGCTTTATAACAAATCGAACTATACCTTTTAGCAAAAGATATATTGACACCATCCATACCATAACTTGTTGTCACTTCAGCGGAGCCGAATTCTTCCTTGTCCGCACTCAATACAAATGGCAGTCCTTCTTTGACAGATTCTTTTTTATCGTCCTCATATCCCGGCACACTGCCGTCTGTCGTATAGTAAATCGTACTTCCCTTCGGGGCAGAGAGCGTTAAATCAAAAGCATCTTTATAGCTGCCGCTCTCTTTTGAAAATACCGGCTCTCCCTGATTTGGGTTAGGCGTTGCCGTCGCTGTATCGGTCGGCTTTGGGGTAGGTTTCCTCGTTACCTTTGCCGTAGGTTTTGCTGTTTTCTTCGGTTTTTTCTTTACCGTTACCTTACAGACCAGCTTCTTCCCTGCCGTCTTGGCAATGATTTTTACCTTACCCTTTTTCTTTGCCTTGACAACACCTTTTTTAGTAACCGTGGCAATTTTCTTTTTCTGGGATTTCCAGACTACCTTCTTTGGGGTCCCCTTGACCTTGAGCTTAGTCTTTTTCCCTATATATAATGTAACCTTTTTGCGATTCAGACGAATCTTCTTCTTCGCCTGCACCTGTAACTGGCTGCCCTGAACGATCGGCATAATGGTAAGTGCAAAACAAAAAAGCACTGAAATTATCTTTTTTCTTTTCTTCATATGTAGACGCCTCATCTTCTCATAGATATTTTTATTCTATCATAGTTAGGGGGAAATTTCTAGTCGTAAGTGGCAAATAATCGGAGGGCTTTACTTACGTCAATTGTTGCAGTTCTTTTTTGTTTCCGTATAGAGAGAAAAAGTTTGCCCGCATGGGCGCTCGCGCTTAGACAAGTCCGTAGCGGTATGGGCATGCAAAACACACATGCCTCATACCGGCGCACTTGTACCCATGCTCCGCAAATCTTTTTTCTCTCTATACTGGAATACTAAAAGATTGGAAACAATTATTTGACGTAAGCCTCCAATTCCCCACACGACTCCCTCCCCCCTGTACCTCAGCGTACACTTGCTTAGCCTGACGGTGCCAAGTCGAACCTGTGATGAACGCTTAACCTTTATGCTGTTAAGGCGGCGAGTATCCTAT
>DEUM01000075.1 GCA_002362575.1 Lachnoclostridium sp. UBA3262
TCGGGCGGCGTATTTGCAAACAAGAGAAACAATATTTTTCGGGGAGTGCTATAAAGGCAAGAAACCATAGGATACTCGCCGCCTTAATAGCATAAAGGATTAAGCGATTATCATGGGTTCGACTTGCTTTTTGACCTTTTTCGGAATTTTTTCTTGCACATGGCTGTATCTTGTGCTAAAATAAAAATGGATTGGTCCTCAGAAACAGGAGGACGTATGTTTAGTAACGTGTATGGAGCGGATATTATGGGAATCGAAGCCCGTGTTATCCGTATTGAGGCAGACGTCAATGACGGTCTGCCTGTTTTTGATATGGTAGGTTATCTGGCTTCTGCTGTTAAGGAAGCCAGAGAGCGTGTTCGGATTGCCGTGCGCAACATGGGAATCCGTTTTCCGGCGAAACGTATCACGGTAAATCTGTCGCCGGCAAATCTCAGAAAGGAAGGGACGTCTTTTGACCTTCCGATTGCAATTTCACTATTAACTTCATTCGGTTATTTATCCAACGAATCGACAGAACAGACTCTTATGATAGGAGAACTAGGGCTTGATGGAAGCGTGCGGGGAGTAAAGGGCGTGCTGGCCATGGTAATGGCAGGAAGGAAAAAGGGAATCCATCGTTTTCTCGTGCCGCAGAGCAATGCAGCGGAGGGCAGTATGATTCGCGATGTAGAAATCTACGGAGTTTCCAGTCTGAAGGATGCATTGGAATTTTTGCAGGGAAAATGCGTTTTGGAAAAGACGTGTATCTGCGAGGAAGAATATGCAGGGAGAGAAAAACCGGCATTGGACTTTTCCGATATCAGCGGGCAGGAGCTGGCGAAAAGGGCAGCAGAAATAGCAGTAAGCGGCAGTCACAATCTGCTTATGATTGGTCCGCCGGGAAGTGGGAAAACAATGCTGGCAAAAAGGATTCCCGGCATTATGCCGGAAATGGACATGGAGGAACGTTTAGAGATTACAAAATTATATAGTATCAGCGGATTGCTGACAGAGCAGAGACCGGTCGTGACAGAGCGTCCGTTCCGGGCGCCGCATCACACGGTTACTCCAACTGCATTGACCGGAGGCGGGAGGATTCCCATGCCGGGGGAGATTACGCTGGCATCGAAGGGTGTGTTATTTTTAGACGAATTGCCAGAGTTTTCCAGAGCATCCCTCGAAGTGCTCCGCCAGCCGTTAGAGGAGCATAAGGTCACGATTTCGAGGGTGGGCTGTACTTATGAATACCCATCGGACTGTATGATTCTGGCGGCGATGAATCCATGTCGGTGCGGATATTTTCCGGACAGGGAGAGGTGCCGCTGTACGTTGGGAGATATTCACCAGTATCTTGCCAAAATCAGTGAACCACTTTTGGACCGTATGGATATCTGTGTCGAAACCGGGTTACCGGAATTTCACTTATATGGAGGAGGGGGCGAAACCTCAGAAGAAATAAGAAAGAGGGTGGAGAGGACGATTGCCATTCAGAAGGAACGCTACCGGGGAGAAAAATTTTCGTATAATAGCGGTCTGACAGAGAAGACAATGAAAAAGTATTGTGATATGGGAACGAGTGAAAGAGAATATCTGGAAGAATTTTTCAAGGCGGGCGAATGTAGTATGAGACAGATATCCCGTATGATTAAGGTCGCTCGTACCATAGCGGATATGGAGGAGAGTGAAAAAATTAGGGAGGACCACATTACAGAGGCAGTCCGTTTTCGGAGCATAAGTAAAAAATATTGGGGGTGATAGTATGGAAGTCGGAGAGAGAAAGAAAGAGGGACAAAGGGAACAGGAAGAAAAAATGCTAAGGTTCTGGCTGGGAACGATAGATGGAATCGGAATCGAAAGGACTAAAAAGCTGTTGGCAGAATGTAAAGGATTCCGCGGAGTGTTTGAGGCGGGAGAGGAGAAGCTGGGAAAAATCCGGGGGCTGGGAGAAAAGGAAGTCAGCTGCATATTAAAATCCCGGAGGAAAGGGGATTACAGGAAAGAGTGGGAACGGCTGTATACAGAAGGGATAGGGTATTATTCTTATTTTGGAGAGGAATATCCTGAGCGCCTCCGGCATATTTACCGGCCGCCAAAACACTTGTATGTGAAAGGAAGGCTGCCCAATCCGGCACGGCCGGCAATCGGCATTGTAGGGGCCAGAGACTGCAGCTGTTATGGGAGAGATATGGCGAGGCTGTTCGGCTACCGCTTGGCAGAGGCGGGTGTGCAGATCATCAGTGGGATGGCGAAGGGAATTGACGGGTGGGCGCATCGGGGTGCACTCGAAAGTGGTGGGCAGACCTTTGCCGTATTGGGGTGTGGGGTTGAAGTCTGCTATCCGGCAGTTCACAGGTGGATGTATGAAAGAATTCCGGAAAAAGGCGGCATTATTTCCGAGTTTGCGCCAAAGCTTCCGGCATCGCCACGTTTTTTTCCTATACGAAACCGGATTATCAGCGGATTGTCAGATGGCATACTCATTGTGGAAGCGCGGGAGAGAAGCGGTTCTCTGATTACAGCAGATGCTGCGTTAGAACAGGGCAGGGATGTATTTGTTATTCCGGGGCGTATTGGAGATGAACTGAGCATAGGGTGCAACCGCCTTATACGGCAGGGAGCGGTACCGGTAGAGTCGCCGAAAGATATATTGGAATATTATGAGGTAGAATATACTAATAATATAGAAGAAAAACGGCAGCAGGGGAAAACAGATGAGGAGAACTGCATTTTGAAGGCAGTCCGCTCGGCACCGACACACATTGGGCAGATTCTATTGGAAACAAATAAGAAAGAGACAGAGGTAATGAAAGCATTGTTGAGTCTGGAAAAGAAGGGGGAAATAAGGGAAATTTCCCGCGGCTATTTTATCCGAATGAACTGTTAAATGTAAAAAAATGTAAAAGAAATTTAATATTTGTCTTGAAACAAAATATAAAATGGTGTATGCTAAGTAACGTCTTAATTTGAAAAAGCAAAGGGAGATTGAAATGGCTAAGAATCTTATTATTGTGGAGTCACCCGCAAAGTCTAAAACAATTAAAAAATTCTTGGGAAAGAATTATGAGGTGGTTGCCTCCAATGGTCATGTGAGGGATTTGCCGAAAAGCCAGATGGGAATTGATGTAGAAAAGGATTATGAGCCCAAATATATAACAATACGCGGAAAAGGGGAATTGTTAGCTGGTCTGAGAAAGGAAGTAAAAAAGGCAGATAAGATTTATCTGGCAACCGATCCAGACCGTGAGGGGGAAGCAATTTCATGGCATCTGTGTCAGGCATTAAAGCTGGACCCGAAAAAGACGCGAAGGATTACCTTTAATGAAATCACAAAAAATGCGGTAAAGCAGTCGATTAAGCAGTCAAGGGATATCGACATGGACCTTGTCGACGCCCAGCAGGCAAGACGTATTTTAGACCGTGTAGTCGGTTATTCTATCAGCCCGCTTCTATGGGAGAAAGTTAAGAGAGGGCTGAGTGCCGGACGTGTACAGTCAGTGGCACTGCGGATTATTGCAGACAGAGAAAGTGAGATTGATGCTTTTATTCCAAAGGAATACTGGACGTTAGAGGCACAGTTCATCATTGATGGAGGAAAGAAACCGCTGGTTGCCAAATATTATGGAAATCCGGAAAAGTATGAGATATCTTCCAAAGAGGATGTGGAGCGGATTGTGGCGGAACTAAAGGGTGCACGTTATAAAGTAACCGGAATTCGTAAGGGAGAGCGGACAAAGAAACCTCCGCTGCCGTTTACAACTTCAACCCTTCAGCAGGAATGTTCCAAGCACTTAAATTTCGCAACGAGGAAAACGATGCAGATTGCCCAGCAGCTGTATGAGGGAGTTCAGGTAAAAGGGCACGGTACGATCGGTCTGATTACCTATCTGCGTACGGACTCTACCCGGATTTCGGAGGAAGCAGATGCGGCATGCAAGGCATTTATTGAGGAGACATATGGTGCAGAGAATATAATCGAGGGCAATATACTGCCGAAATCCAGTAAGAAGATTCAAGATGCCCATGAGGCAATCCGTCCTACCTATGTGACATTGACGCCAGCGCAGGTAAAGGATTCATTGAGTCGTGATCAGTTTCGTCTTTATCAGTTAATTTGGAAACGATTTGTGGCAAGCCGGATGCACTCAGCAAAATATGAGACTACGTCAGTGAAAATAGATGGAAAGGGACACCGTTTTACGAGTGCCGGTTCGAAGCTGGTATTTCCGGGATTTATGTCTGTCTATCGGAGTGATGAAGATAAAGAGGAAGGAAATGCTATTCTGGCGAAAGTAAAAGAGGACTCGAAGCTGAAGCTTGACGAGATGGAGAAAGAGCAGCATTTTACACAGCCGCCCGCTCATTATACAGAAGCTTCTCTGGTAAAGGCACTGGAGGAACTGGGAATCGGTCGGCCGAGTACCTATGCCCCTACGATTTCTACGTTGATTTCCAGAAGGTATGTGGCAAAAGAGCAAAAAAATCTATACCTGTCCGAATTGGGAGACGTTGTCAACCAGATTATGGTCAGTGCTTTCCCAAGTATTGTGGATGTGAATTTCACGGCTACAATGGAGGCGCTTTTAGATGGTGTTGCCGAGGGAACGGTAGAGTGGAAGACGGTAATCCGGAATTTTTATCCGGACCTTGTTCAGGCAGTTGACCATGCGGAAAAAGCTCTTGAAAAAATAAAAATAGAAGATGAAGTTACCGATGTTGCCTGTGACATCTGCGGAAGAAATATGGTAATTAAATACGGTCCTCACGGAAAATTTATGGCATGTCCGGGCTTTCCGGAGTGCCGGAATACAAAACCGTATTATGAAAAAATCGGTGTAACCTGCCCGAAGTGTGGCGGGGAGATTGTGATAAAGAAAACTCAGAAGGGCAGACGCTACTACGGATGCGAGAACAACCCGGAATGTGACGTCATGACTTGGCAGAAACCTTCTGCGGAAAAATGCCCAAAATGTGGGAATATGCTTTTGGAAAAAGGGAATAAACTAGTGTGTTCAGATAATGCCTGCGGATATATTATAGAAAAACCTAAGAGAATAGAGTAAAGATTTTGTCAGTT
>DEUM01000027.1:0-72141 GCA_002362575.1 Lachnoclostridium sp. UBA3262
GGTAGTAAATTTGACACTACCATTTTATTTTAAAAGGAAAAGAAATGGAAGGTCTGTGCTGCCGTGATACGAAAATGTACTTCGCTATTAAAAATGATAAAGAGCAGTCAATACAATATATAAAAAAATTTTAGGAATGGAAAATGGGAGGTATGATTTATGTATAGGAAATTGAGAGAAAAGTTAGTTGTAGTTATGTTTTTGCTTTTCGCAGTTTGTATGGTCTGCTCTGTAGATTCGCAGGCTGCAAAGAAAAAAAGTAAGGTAACATGGAAAATAAAAAAAGGAACGCTTACTGTGTATGGCAAGGGGAAAATGCCGTTAATTTTAATAAAAAAGAAGGAAATGCGAAAGGTAAAAAAAGTCGTGATAAAGAAAGGCATAACGACGATATCAAGAAGTGCGTTTGAGGACATGAAAAATCTAAAGACGGCAAAAATACCTTCCACGGTAAAAAGTATTGGAGATAAAAGCTTTGCGGGAACGGCAATAAAAAAATTGAAAGTTCCATCTTCGGTTAAAAAAATAGGAGGTCATGCTTTTACAAGCTCTAGGTTGAGAAAACTGATTTTGCCGGGAGACTTTAAATATAAAACGGAATATCCTGACTGGGGCAGAGTAGTAGTTGGAGAAATACTTGGGAACAATAATCCGCCTATTGTTCAATTTAGCACAAAATTAAATCTTGAAAATGCGTCACTTTTTGTTGCAAAAGGATATGTTGTATCGAAAAAGGATTCAAAGTATTGCAGTGTTGACGGCTGTATTTACACAAAGGACAGGAAGTCACTTATAAGAGTGCCATTGAGGAAGAAAAAATTAGTGATTGCCGAGGGGTGCACTGAGTTTTGTCTCCAATCCGTTTTTCATGGTTTGGCAGACGGAAGTGATTTAGCGGAATCATGCAATGTATCAGAAATTGAAATACCAGCTTCCGTTAAAACGATTGAATCTAAAAAATATCGTCAAAAGTATAGAAATTCCGGACCTGCGCCAGATATAAAGAAAATTACGAT
Organism: Lachnoclostridium sp. UBA3262; assembly: GCA_002362575.1. Taxonomy (GTDB): domain Bacteria; phylum Bacillota; class Clostridia; order Lachnospirales; family Lachnospiraceae; genus Eubacterium_F. The sequence goes on from DEUM01000027.1 coordinate 1,017, forward strand.
TCGCACAAAACAGTTAGATGGCAGGTCATTGGCGGTATTAGCATACGACTTAGAAGTGGATGCGAAGAAACTTATGGAACAGCTGCCGGAGCAGATATATTATCGTGATGGCAAATATTATTCAAAGGATGGAGTGTGGATTAAACCCTATCCGAATAAAGGCTATTATAAGTAAAGCAATTATAAGATAGTTTGCATACTATAAACATATTTTAGGAATGGAGAATAGGAGACTGGATTTTATGAGTAGAAAATGGAGAGTACGATGTATAGTGAGTATGTTTTTGCTTTTTACAGTCTGTATGGTCTGCTCTGTAGATTCGCAGGCTGCAAAGAAAAAAAGTAAGGTAACATGGAAATTAAAAAAAGGAACGCTTACTGTGTATGGCAAAGGAAAAATGCCAAAATCCCTTAATGCATATGCTATGAAAAAGAAGCAGAGAAAAAAAGTAAAAAGGGTAATAATAAAAAAAGGAGTGACTTCAATAGCGGATTTTGCTTTTAGGGATATGAAAAACCTAAAAATGGCAAAGATACCGTCTACTGTCAAAAAGCTTGGGAATGAGAGCTTTGCGGGAACTGCAATAAGAAGTTTAAAAGTACCATCCTCGGTTCGGAGTATAGGGAGTTATACTTTTTCCGGCACGAAATTGAAAAAGCTCACTATTCCCGGCAATTTTAAATTTATTCCAGAGGACGCGGATGTAATAGGGCTAGTGGCTGGTAATATAAATATATTCAATGATGATAAGCTGATTGTAACTTTTAATACAAAATTGAAGTTAGATAATACTTCATTGTTTGTTGCAAAAGGATATGTAGTATCGAAAAAAGATCCGAAGTATTGTAGTGTTGACGGCTGTATCTACACAAAGGACAGGAAGTCGCTTGTAAGGGTGCCAATGCGAAAGAAGAAATTGAAGATTATAGATGGGTGTACTGAATTCTGCCTTCAGTCAGTTTTACATGGTATAACAGGAGATGGTGATTTAGAGACGTCATGTGCGGTATCAGAGATTGAAATACCGGCTTCCGTTAAAACGATTGAATCTAAAAAGTTTCATCAAAATACAGAACAACTGGGACTTATACCTAATATAAAGAAACTCACAATCCGCACAAAGCAGCTTGACGGCAAGTCACTGGCGGCATTAGTGTTTGATTTGAATATAGACGAGAAAGAGCTTATGAGACAGCTGCCGGGGCAGGTCATCTATCGTGATGGCAAATATTATTCAAAGGATGGCGTCTGGTTAAGGAGAGATCCATATAAAAACTGGAATCCAACATATTGATAAACAAAAAACGTAGCAAAAAAGGAAGATGGCGAAAACCATCTTCCTTTTTAAGTATAAGTACCATTATTATTTCTTTTCTACCTCAGCCATTTTCATGGCGCGAACCTTTGTAGAAAGACCAAACAGATTGATAAAGCCTTCTGCGTCATGGTGGTCATACAAATCTCCGGTAGTAAAGGAAGCAATGCTTTCATTGTATAAACTGTATGGGGAAGTCGTTCCGGCCTTAATGATATTGCCCTTGTAGAGTTTGAACTTTACTTCTCCGGTTACATACTTCTGGGTGGATTCAATAAATGCCTGAACTGCTTCGCGGAGAGGAGAGAACCATTTTCCCTCATAACAAATCTGCGCAAGCTTATTTCCCATATCCATTTTTACAGTTGTTGTATCGCGGTCGAGAATTAACTCTTCCAGCTGCTGGTGTGCTTCATAGAGAATTGTTCCACCCGGCGTCTCATATACACCGCGGGATTTCATTCCGACAACGCGGTTTTCTACGATATCGACAATTCCGATACCATGTTTTCCACCCAGCTCATTCAGCGTGCGTATAATATCAGAAAGCTTCATTTCTTTTCCGTTTACACTTTTAGGAACTCCGGCCTCGAATGTCATTGTCACATACTCGCCTTCCTCCGGCGCTTTTTCCGGAGTTGTGCCGAGCACGAGAAGATGGTCAAAATTCGGCTCGTTGGCAGGCTCCTCCAATTCCAGTCCCTCATGGCTGATATGCCATAGGTTGCGGTCACGGCTGTAGCTGCTGTCAGCGGAGAATGGAAGGTCAATTCCGTGTGCCTTGCAGTATTCAATTTCGGATTCGCGGGAATCCAACGTCCACTTATCGCTTCTCCATGCTGCAATAATTTTTAAATCCGGAGCCAGTGCTTTGATACCAAGCTCAAAACGAATCTGGTCGTTTCCTTTTCCGGTTGCGCCATGGCAAATCGCAGTAGCGCCTTCCTTGCGGGCGATTTCCACCAGACGTTTTGCAATAACCGGACGAGCCATAGAAGTGCCCAGTAAATATTTATTTTCGTATACGGCGTGAGCCTGAACGCATGGAAGAACATATTCGTCACAAAATTCATCGACAACATCTTCTATGTATAGTTTGGATGCACCGCAGAACTTTGCTCTTTCCTCCAAGCCGTCCAGTTCTTCTCCCTGTCCGCAGTCAATGCAGACACAGATTACTTCATAATCAAAATTCTCCTTCAGCCATGGAATGATTGCTGTTGTATCCAGACCGCCGGAGTAGGCTAAGATAACTTTTTCTTTCATAATTGATTCTCCTTTAAATTGTACTTATATTTTTCTGAACATTGTAAAATGTTCCACTGCTATTAAATATACAACAAAAATGTATATTATGCAAGAGGGAATTCAAAGATAATTTTTGCCATGTTAAATATAATGAATAAATGTGTTGCATATTTTAGGCAAAAGATGTATAATGAAAAAAGTTTATGAATATCATGAATAAATATACATAATAAATGTATACAAAAACTGGTTAAAAAGATAAATGAAAGAAAGGTTGAGGAAAAAATGATAAAAGTGGGTATTATTGGAGCAACCGGGTATGCGGGACAGGAGCTGGTACGCCTGCTGCTCCAGCACAGGGAAACGGAAATCGTATGGTACGGTTCGAGGAGCTATGTCGATGAGAAATTCAGCTCTGTGTTCGGTAATGTATTTCAGATTGTGGAAGACATTTGCAAAAGCGATGATTTACATGAACTGTCGAGACAGGCAGATGTGATTTTTACTGCGACGCCGCAGGGATATCTGGCGGGAGTGCTGGATGATGAAATCTTAAATAATTGTAAGGTAATTGATTTGAGTGCAGACTATCGGATTAAGGATGTCGCTGTTTATGAGAAATGGTATGGAATTGAGCATAAAAGTCCGCAATATATAAAAGAAGCAGTGTACGGGCTATGTGAGATAAACAGAGAGCAGATAAAGGGCGCGAGATTAATTGCGAATCCGGGATGTTATCCAACCTGCTCGACACTGGCAATCTATCCGCTGGCAAAGGCAGGACTGATTGACATGAGTACGCTGATTATAGATGCCAAATCCGGTACATCCGGTGCCGGGCGTGGAGCGAAGATACCAAATCTGTACTGTGAGGTAAATGAAAATATTAAAGCATATGGAGTTTCAACGCACAGACATACGCCTGAAATTGAGGAGCAGCTCGGCTATGCAGCCGGAAAACCGGTAACGTTGAACTTTACGCCACACCTGATTCCAATGAACCGGGGAATACTTATTACCGCATATGCGACATACCGGGAGGGGACAACACCGGAGCAGATTCGCAGAGCATATGAGGAAGCCTATAGAGAGGAATATTTTGTGCGTGTACTGGATGAGGGCGTGTGCCCGGAGACAAAGTGGGTAGAGGGAAGCAACTTTGTTGACGTCAACGTAAAGGTGGATGAGCGGACAGGACGCGCCATCATGATGGGCGCTATGGATAATATTACGAAAGGTGCGGCCGGGCAGGCGGTGCAGAACATGAACCTGATGTTTGGGCTGGAGGAGTCAGAGGGGCTGAGACTGATTCCGATGGTGCCGTAAACGTAAATATATAGGATATGTCGCGGACAAGCGGCGTAGAAATGGAGATTTGTATGATAAAGATAGTAGAGGGCGGTGTAACCGCAGCAAAAGGATATATGGCAGCCAGTGCGGCAGCCGGAATTAAGTACGAAGGGCGTACGGATATCGCGCTTGTGTATACAGAGAAACCAGCGGCTTGTGCCGGGACGTTTACGACGAATGTTGTGAAAGCAGCTCCGGTCTACTGGGATAAGGAAATTGTGGAAGCTGGAAAGCCGGTACATGCAGTGGTGCTCAATAGCGGAATTGCCAATGCCTGTACGGGAAGTGAGGGAAAAGAAATCAATTATGCAATGGCATCGGAAATTGCCGGACAGCTTCACGTAAACCCGAAGGAGGTGCTGACTGCCTCGACCGGAGTTATCGGTATGCAGATACCGAGGGAGCCACTGACAAAGGGGGCAGTGCTTTTAAAGGAAGCGCTTTCCAACACAAAAGAAGCGGGCACAGCAGCGGCAAAAGCGATAATGACGACGGATACCGTCTCAAAGGAAGCCGCTGCGAGTTTTGAAGTGAATGGGGTAACTGTGACGGTTGGCGGTATGAGTAAGGGATCCGGTATGATTCACCCGAATATGGCGACGATGCTCAGTGTAACGACGACCGACGCTTCTGTAAGCCGGGAGATTTTACAGGGGCTGGTGAGCGAGGCAGTATCGGACAGCTTTAATATGATTTCTGTAGACCGTGACACATCGACGAACGATACTTATTTAGTGCTTGCCAATGGAGAATCCGGCGTTACGATAGAAAAGGGTACAAAAGCATATGAAGATTTTAAGGAAGCGCTGTTCTATGTATCGACGGAGCTGTCGAAGCAAATGGCGGGCGATGGCGAAGGCTGTACAAAGTTAATGGAGGTTCAGGTCATTCACTGTGAGACAAAGGAAAAGGCAAAGGTGCTCAGCAAGTCGGTTATTACCTCGAATCTTGTAAAAACTGCAGTATATGGAAGCGATGCGAATTGGGGACGTGTTTTATGCGCACTCGGCTATGCAGGTGTGGATTTTAACCCGGAGAGGATTGACTTAGTTCTGGAAGCGGGAGGAGAGCGGCTCACGCTGATAAAAGGCGGGGTGGCAGATCATTACAGCGAGGAGAAGGCGACGGAGCTTTTGAAGCAGGAAAAGGTAACGTTTATTTGCGATATGAATGAGGGGACGGCTTCCGCGACGGCGTGGGGCTGTGATTTAACCTATGACTACATAAAGATTAACGCAGATTATAGAAGCTGATAGAATTAATTTGTGACGATTCGGAATGGAGGAAAACAATGGAACAGATGATGCGGGATGTAACCTTAAAGGCGGAAACATTGATTGAGGCATTGCCCTATATACGGGACTTTAATGGGAAAAAGGTAGTAGTAAAGTATGGCGGAAGCGCGATGTTAGATGAAAAGCGTCAGGAGTCTTTAATCAAGGATGTCGCACTGTTAAAGCTGGTCGGCATGCAGCCGATTATCGTACATGGCGGTGGAAAGGAAATCAGCAAATGGCTTGGTTATATGGGAAAGGAGAGCCAGTTTGTTGAAGGGCTGCGGGTAACGGATGCGGAAACGATGGAAGTAGCGGAGATGGTCTTGAATAAGGTCAATAAGCACCTTGTCCAGATGATGGAAAAGCTGGGTGTAAAGGCGGCTGGAATCAGCGGCAAGGACGGCGGTACGATGCTCTGTGAGAGAAAAACGGTAAACGGCCAGGATATCGGATTTGTCGGCGAGGTGAAAAGTGTTAATTCGGATCTGATTGATACGCTGATTGAAAAGGATTTTATTCCGATAATCGCCCCGATTGGCATGGATGAAAAATATCAGGCATACAACATCAATGCGGATGATGCGGCGAGTGCCGTTGCCAAGTGTATTCACGCGGAAAAGCTGGCGTTTATGACAGATATTGACGGTGTGTGCATGGATCCGGATGACCCTAAGACACTGATTTCAGTGTTATCTCTTGATGAGGCAAAGGACTTGATAGAAAATGGAACGATTGGCGGGGGTATGATTCCGAAAATCCGCAACTGCGTAGAAGCGGTTGAGCAGGGGGTAAGCCGCGTACATATTCTGGACGGACGGAGAGAGCATTGCCTGCTGTTGGAGTTCTTTACGAGAAAGGGTATTGGCACTGCGATTATTGATAATCATATCAACCTGTATCCGCATGAGAAAGAGTAAAAGGAGATGAGAGGATGAGAACGAAAATAGAAGAATCGGAGATGTATCTGATACATGCCTATAACCGTTATCCGGTTATGCTTGACCATGGAGAGGGCGTGTATTTATATGATGTGGATGGCAAAAAATATTTGGATTTTGGGGCAGGGATTGCCGTGTGTTCCCTTGGCTACAGCAATGAGTCATTTAAGGAGGCTCTGAAAAGCCAGATTGATAAGGGAATTCATTTTTCCAATTATTTTTATTCTGAGCCGTTAATGACGGCGGCAAAGGAGTTGGCAAAGGCTTCTGGAATGGATAAGGTATTCATGGCAAACAGCGGCGCCGAGGCAAATGAAGGGGCCTTAAAGCTGGCGCGCAAATATGCGATTATGCAGGGACATGAGAATCGTCATGAAATTATTTCCATGAATAAGGCGTTTCATGGAAGGAGTATGGGGGCTTTGTCGGTTACTGGAACAAAACAGTACAGAGAGCCGTTTGAACCATTGATTGGCGGCGTCTGTTTTGCAGATTATAATGATTTAGAAAGCGTAAAAGCAAAGATTACAGAAAACACTTATGCTGTCATAGTAGAGGCTGTTCAGGGAGAGGGCGGCGTCTATGCGGCCGACAAGGAGTTTTTAATTGGAATCCGTGCGCTCTGTGATGAACATGATATGATGATGATTTGTGATGAGGTACAGTGCGGCATGGGCAGGACAGGAAAAATGTTCGCCTATGAGCATTACGGAATTATGCCGGATATCGTGACAATGGCAAAGGGAATTGGAAATGGAGTGCCAGTGGGAGCTTTTGCGACGACAGAAAGAATTGCAAAGGCTATGGTTCCCGGAGACCACGGGACAACGTTCGGAGGCAATCCTCTGGCAGCAACGGCGGTTTCAAAAACGCTATCTATATTTAAGGAAAAGAAGATAACAGAACATGTAGAGGAGATGGGAAGGTATCTGAAGGAACGGCTGGAAGGTCTGGCAGAGACGAAAGATACCGTTAAAGAATGTCGGGGAATTGGACTCTTACAGGGGTTAGAGCTGACAGAACCTGCTGCGCCTTATATTAAAAAGGCGATGGAAAAGGGAGTTATCCTTATGGGGGCAGGCGCTAATGTCATACGTCTTGTACCGCCTCTCGTTATCGAGAAGGAGCATATTGACGAGCTGATTTCTATTTTAGAAAATATTTTGTAAAAATTTTATTAGGCTGTTTTGTAAATGTCCTTTTGAATAAGAACACCTCTTTTTGCCGATACTTACTGAATAGAGTAAGGTATTAGAAAATAAGCAGAAAGCAGGTGTTTTTATGTGGGGAATTTTAGTGGCGGCGATATCTGGGGCGCTGATGAGCGTGCAGGGTGTATTCAATGCCGAAGTGACAAAACAGAGCAGTATATGGATGTCTGCAGCGTTTGTACAACTGTCTGCGTTTGTCGTGTGTGTGATTGCATGGTTTATTACCGGACGGGACGGAACGGTAGGAAGCCTTCTTCAGGTTACGCCCAAATATATGCTTTTAGGTGGAGCAATCGGAGCATTTATCACATATACTGTGATTTATAGTATGAATGCGGTCGGGCCGGCAAGGGCGGTCATGTTTATCGTGGCAGTACAGCTGCTGGTAGCATACCTGATTGAGCTATTTGGTTTATTTGGTATTGATAAACAGCCTTTTGAGTGGCGGAAGTGCATTGGGGTAGCTATTATTATTGCAGGTATTGTTACATTTAAGTGGAAATAAAGTGAAATAGAAATGAAAATATGTTACAAAAATATAAAATAGTTGTTGTAAAATAATGATTTCGCTGGTAAAATAATTTTGTACATCAAATTTCCTTTTCCGGTCTATAAAGAAGGGGATTACAGGATGGACAAGAAAAAACTGGGCAAAGTGGTGGCCAGTGTTTTTGCCGTTATGTTATGCGGAACGCTTTTTATTTGTAATAATTATCAGAAATCTGACGTAATTGTTACAGAGGGCTTCTCGGACTCGGAAAGTGAAAAAGAGAAAAGTGCGGAACGGGAAACGGAAGAACAGGCAAAAGAACCGGCAACAGAAAATAAGGTTTATATTCACGTCTGCGGAGAGGTAAAAAAGCCGGGCGTCTATGTTTTTGACAGGGAGCCGAGAGTAATTGAAGCAGTCAGAAAAGCTGGCGGATTTACAAAGAAAGCAGATACGGAGGGAGTAAACCTTGCCGGAAGTGTAACGGATGGCATGCAGTTAATCATTAGTAAAAAGAGCAAGAGCTCAAATACGAAAGGAAAAGAAAATACAGGGAGTGAGAAAAGCTCTCCCAAAGTAAATATCAATCAGGCCTCAAAAGAGGAACTGATGACGTTAAGCGGAATAGGAGAATCCAAAGCATCACAAATTATTTCTTATCGGGAAAGTCATGGTGCATTTCAGAAAACGGAAGACATTATGAATATATCAGGAATAAAGAATGGTGTGTTTGACAAAATTAAGGATTTTATTACGGTTTAGTAAAGTGGAGGCAGAGTATGGCAAAGAAAGTATTAGTAGTAGATGACGAGAAATTGATTGTAAAAGGAATCCGGTTTAGTCTGGAGCAGGATGGAATGAGCGTAGATGTCGCATATGATGGGGAGGAAGCGCTGGAGGCTGCTCACCGGACGCATTACGATGTCATACTTTTGGATGTCATGCTGCCAAAGATGTCAGGCTTTGAGGTCTGCCAGCAGATTCGGGAGTTTTCGGATATACCGATTATTATGCTGACGGCAAAGGGCGATGATATGGATAAGATTTTAGGGCTTGAGTATGGTGCGGATGATTATATTACCAAGCCATTTAACATACTCGAAGTAAAAGCGAGAATCAAGGCAATTATGCGCCGCAGTTCGAAAGCAAGACGGGAGGATTTGGATGATGAATCAATCCTTGTCTTTGGTAATATGCGGGTAGATACAGACGGACGCCGTGTATTTATCGACGGAAGGGAGGTCAATCTGACAGCAAAAGAGTTTGACCTTCTGGAGCTGTTGATGAATCATCCTAACAAAGTTTACGGCAGGGAAAAGCTGTTAAATGATGTGTGGGGCTACGAATATCCGGGGGACGTCAGAACCGTGGACGTGCATATCCGAAGACTGCGTGAGAAAATAGAACCAAATCCAAGCGAACCAAATTTCATACATACAAAATGGGGTGTTGGCTATTATTTCCAGAATCAGGGATAAAATAAAACGTATTAAAAGCCTTCGTGTACAGAGTTTGTGTGTATTGATACTGGTTGGCATAGCTCCGTTAGTAATATTTACACTAATACTCCTGAACACCTATCATTCAAAGGCTGTTTCCCAGCAAATTACGGAATTACAGACAAGGGGTTCGATCATTTGTAATCTTGTTGTTTCTTCTGCATTTTTTACAAATGATGACTCCTCAGAAGTAGACTCGGAACTCACACAGATTTCAGACATTTATGATGGAAGAATTCTGATAGCAGATTCGAGTCTTGTTGTGCTGAAAGACACGTACGGTCTGGAGGAGGGGAAAACGCTCCTAATCAAAGATGTCGTGAGATGTGTGAAGGGGAATTCAAATAAAATTGTGAATCAGTATAAGGATAGCGTTCAGATTATTCTCCCTATATACAGTCTGGATAAGGAGTCAGCGGACGGCGCCGTTATTATGGAATTTTCCCTGAATACGACAAATAAAATGTACCGCAGTATCCGGACGATTACTTTGACAATGATTTTACTTCTCGGAGTTATCGTGATTGTTGTCTCGGTATTATACTCCGGTCAGGTTGTAAAACCTATGAAGGAGGTTGCCGGCTCGATTGCAAAGATTACGGAGGGGGACTTTGCTGACACAATGAGTCTTCACGGGTATGCAGAGGCAGAGAAAATTTCAGAGGATTTTAATTCTATGCTGAGCGGGCTGCAGAATTTGGAAGACGCAAGACAGGAATTTGTATCCAATGTGTCTCATGAGTTAAAGACGCCGATAACGTCGGTTAAGGTTCTGGCAGAGTCTTTAATTAGTCAGGAGGAGGTGCCGGTCGAACTGTATCAGGAATTTATGGTAGACATTAATAGTGAGCTCGAGCGGATGAATAAAATTATCAATGACCTGTTATCTCTCGTAAAAATGGACAAGAATGCATCGGAGGTTAATATTCGGGAAACGAATGTCAATGAGCTTGTGGAAAGTATATTGAAACAGCTTCAGCCAATTGCGGATGGGAGAAATATTGAAATGATATTCGAGAGTGTACGTCCGGTTACGGCTCAGATTGATGAAGTAAAGCTTGGCATGGCATTTCGTAATCTGATTGAAAATGCTATTAAATATAATTACGATGATGGCTGGGTTCGTGTATCATTAAATGCCGACCACAAATTTTTCTATCTAAAGGTATCGGATTCCGGTGTGGGAATCCCGGAGGAATTGCAGGACAATATATTCGAACGCTTTTACCGGGTGGATAAGGCGCGTTCCCGCGAGACAGGAGGGAATGGTCTGGGACTGGCGATTACAAGAAATGCGATTTTGCTGCACCGTGGTTCGATTCGGGTACACAGTGTGGAAAAACAGGGGACGACATTTAATGTGCGTATTCCGTTGATGTATCTGGAATAAAGAATGGAGGAAGTATTATGAAAAAGCGGCTGTATATTCTTTTTTTCCTGCTGATGCTCGTATCTCTGACTGCCTGTGATAATGGCGGCAGTGAGGAGGGACAGGGCATATATCAGGTGTACTATGTCGATTCGGACAGCACGGGACTTGTTCAGGAGGAGTATAGGGTTAAGGACTCATCGAAGGATACAGTTAAAATTATTCAGGAGCTCTTGAACCAGCTGCAGACAGGAAGCGCAAAGGGAATTTACCGCAATCCGATTGACGCAGAAACCGAAATCAGTAACCTGCAGATTAAGGAGACACAGCTTTCGGTTCATTTTTCTGCCGCTTATAATGCAAAGATTGGGATTGATGAAATACTTGCCAGAGCGGCCATAGTCAAGACTTTGTGCCAGGTCGACGGCGTCGAGTATGTAGAATTTTATGTTGAGGACCAGCCGCTTATGCTGGGAAGCAATGCAGTTGGGCTTATGAATGAGGATAGCTTTATCGACAGCCTTGAGAATAATACGACACAGAAAAAGCAGGTTACGCTATATTTTGCTGATGAGAGTGGAGAGATGGCGACGGGAGTAACGGCGGATATCACTTATAATTCTGCAGAGCCGTTGGAAAAGCTATTATTGGAAAAGCTGATTGCCGGACCGGAGCCAATCGGAGATTTGAAAAATTCTGGTGTCATTCCCTCTGTTCCGCCGGATACGAAGCTAAACAGGGTAACAATCCGGGATAATATCTGTTATGTGGATTTGAGCAGGGAATTTAATGAGCTGCTTAAAAATGTAAAAAGTGACGTCGTTGTCTATTCGATTGTCAATACGCTGTGTGAGCTCCCTAATGTCAATAAAGTACAGTTTGCAATTGAGGGAGAGCAGCAGGAGAAATACGGAGAAACAGAGGAATTTAATACTCCGTTTGAGAGGAATCTAAATATTGCCGGTGAAGGGGAGCAGTCGGGCAATATTGTGGAAATTAACGAAGGAGGTACTGAGTGAGAAAACGCCCATTGTGTGTGGCGTTGGTGATTGTAGTTGTAATTCTTTTCCTATGGAGGCTTTTGGGGGAGGAGAATTTGAACGGCGAATATAAGGGTGGAAAAAAGTATCTGACTTGTCAGGTGACGGAAATATCCGGTCAGAGCGACCAGATATCACTGACGGCAGAGGATGTTACGGAGGGAGAAATCCCATTCTGTTTTCGGGTAAAATTGTATAATGGAAGCAGGGAGGCTCTTTTTTCTAAAATAAAAATTGGGAATATCATTTCTGTATATGGGGAAGTCGTTTCCTTTTCTAAACCGGGCAATCCCGGACAGTTCAACGAATATCAATATTACAGCGAACAGAAAATTTCATACCGGGTATTTGTGCAATCATTAACGATAAAGGATTCAGGATATAACAAAATAAAGCAGTGGCTTCATGAGATAAGGGGAGTTTTCTTCCGGCAGATGAACCGTGTCTTGCCGGAGAGGGAGGCCGGCATTATGTCAGCTATGCTTCTGGGAGAGAAGTGTGCTCTGACGGAGGAAATAAAGGAGCTGTATCAGGAAAATGGTATTGCCCATATATTGGCAATATCAGGCTTACATATTTCTGTTATCGGGGCGGGGCTGTTTTTTCTCCTAAGAAGGTTTATCATGCCGATGAGGGTGGCGGCAGCCGTTACGGGAACGGTGCTTTTCTTGTACGGAGAGCTGACCGGATTTCCCATTGCTACCCAGAGAGCTGTTCTCATGATGCTATGCGTGCTGGGGGCAAGATGTCTGGGCAGACGATATGATTTACTGAGCGCTCTGTCACTGAGTGCGCTGATTCAGTTATTTCTAAGGCCCGGTGTATTGTTTCAGTCCGGATTTTTGCTTTCGTATGGGACGGTGCTTGGTATTGCCCTGTTTGTCGAACCTTTTACCGGAGCAGGATGGGAGAAAAGCAGGGTGTGGAAGGCAGTCTCCGGTTCGCTTGGGATTTACCTCGTTACTCTGCCGGTTCTCCTGTATTCATATTATGAGATAACGACTTACAGTGTTTTTGTAAATATTATGATACTGCCGTTTATCAGCCTGCTTCTTATTTTATCGGTGGCGGGGGCTGGTATCTCCCTTTTTTCCTTATTTGTGGGACGGTTTCTATTTGGAACGGTTTATTATATACTGCGCTACTACGAGTTTGTCTGTCGCATGGCTGCTCATTTACCATTTACACTTATTGTCACGGGATGTCCGGCATGGTGGCAGATATCCGGTTATTATGCGGGGCTGATTGGCTGGTGTGTGTGGAGGAAAAGGAAGAAGGAGAAAAAGGGGTTATGGATTCTCATTCTGGCTTTCCTGCTCCTCATCATGCCCGTTACTGGCACAGGGAGGGGAAAACTCAGCATTACAAACATGGATGTCGGGCAGGGGGACTGTGCCTGTATTCGATTTGCAGGGAAAACAATTCTAGTCGATGGGGGAAGTACCGATGTTGAGAAAGTTGCAAAGTACCGTATCAGCAAATTTTTAAAATATTATGGAATCCGCACGATTGATTATATTTTTATCACGCACAGTGACAGTGACCACACAAGCGGTATTATGGAGATGGTAGAGGAGGAGGGGCATATGGGATTACAGATAGGGGAAGTCATATTGCCGAAAATTAAGAAAACAGATGAAGCTTATAGGCAGATAGAAAAAAGCTGTGCCAAGGCGGATATAAGGGTAAGAAAGATGGGGAAAGGGGGCTGGCTGTATATTGGCGCCCTGACTGTCCGCTGTCTGCACCCATATGACAGCTATGACTGGAGCGAGGTAAATGACTATTCCCTTGTGCTGGAGCTGACGTATGGTAAATTCCGGGGTATTTTGACTGGTGATTTGGGGCAGGAGGGGGAGGAACTTTTAAATAAGGAGCTTTTGAACACGGACTATCTGAAGGTTGGGCATCACGGCTCGGAAAGTGCCAGCAGTGAAGCATTTCTGAAACGGCTTCGACCGGTAATATCTGTTATTTCCGCTGGAGAGAAGAACCGGTATGGACATCCGGCAGAGGAGGTGGTGAAACGTCTGAAAGATACTGGCTCGAAGGTGTACTGCACGATAGACAGAGGGGCGGTGACGGTGGAAACAGACGGAGAAAAAACGGAGGTAAAGACATATAAATAACTTGAAAAATCGGCAGGATGTAGTAAAATATGAGTTACAGGTGCGCATTGCCGGGAAGTGAAGGGAGAACAAAGATATGCTGAAGCTTGCGGAGGAATTAAAGACAAATAAAATATCCCGCTATCATCTGATTTACGGGGATGAACGTTATATGGTCCGTTATTATAAGCATAGTCTTATGGAAAAGCTGTCTTCGCCCGGGGATGAGATGAACTGTACTATTTTTCAGGGAAACAGTGTCAGGGAATCAGAAATTGCAGACGTCGGGCAGATTCTTCCGTTTATGGTATCACAGCGTCTTATCGTTGTGCAGGATAGTGGTTTTTTTAAAAGTGCGAATGATATGGCAGATTATCTTGAGGACTTTCCGGAAACGACCTATGTTGTCTTTGTAGAGAGGGAAGTGGATAAGCGGAACCGCCTGTACAAGTGGATAGGGAAAAACGGCTGCGTTACGGAATGTCAGACACAGAGTGAGGCAATGTTGAAACAGTGGATTGCCGGATATTTAAAGAAAGCAGGGAAATCCGTTTCAGTCAGAACGGTAGAGTATCTGATTGAGAGAACCGGTACAGATATGGAGTCCCTGAACAATGAACTGGACAAGCTCATAGGATTTACCGGTGAACGTCCGGTAGTTGAGGTGTCGGATATTGATGCGGTTTGCAGCGGAGCGGTCATCTCAAAAATTTTTGACATGATTGATGCTGTGGCATTAGGGGAGAAGAACAGGGCATTACGCCTTTATGATGACTTACTTGCCAATAAAGAACAGCCGATGTCGGTTCTGTATTTATTTTCCAGACATATTAACATTTTGTTACAAATTAAAGAATTATCGGCAGTTGGTTTGAATAAAAATGAATTAGCAAAACGAATCGGGATTCCGCCGTTTACTGTTCCAAAGTACGGAAAACAGGCAGGTTTATTCAAACGGAGGCAGCTGATACAGATGCTGGAGGATCGTGCAAATTATGAAGAAAGTTTTAAAAAAGGCAGGTTGTCCGATCAGTTAGCAGTAGAAATGTTTCTGATTCAAGCATTGACAAATAGCTAAAATAATGGTTTAATCAAATTGTTTGTTTTATGGAGACGTATCGAAGTGGCCATAACGAGAACGACTCGAAATCGTTTTGCCTTCACGGGCACGTGGGTTCGAATCCCACCGTCTCCGTTTTTACCATGGGAGGTAGAGAGTATATGAAGGAAAAGAAAAAACTGCTGATTGGGTGCATTGCAGGCGGTGTTGTATTGGTAGCGCTGCTCGCTGTATTCTTTATTTCCAGCAAAGAATTTTTTACAGGACGTTTTGCACCTAGTGTAATGGTAAGCAATACGGATGTCAGTACAATGACGGTAGAGGAAGCGCTGAACTCAATGAATAGTTCGGATGGATTTTCTATTGTCATCAGAAAAGATGAAAAAGACTATACGATTGATATTTCGGAGGCAGTGACGCGTTCCTTTGACAGCGGACGGGTGGAAGACTGCCAGAGCCAGATTTCTTTTTTTGATTATCTGTTTCATCGTGATGTGGTTCTTTCCCTTAAACCGGATTCCGTACAAGTGAATCAGGGAAATCTGCAAAAGATTTTACAGGGGAAGATTCCAGAGGCATCTTCCTATACTTCGGATGCTTATTTTGATAAGTCCCTGAATCTTGTTAAGGAGGTACAGGGAGATGATGTGAATTATAAAAATTTACTGGCTAGAATTGCGAAAGATATTGCCGAGGGAAATGAACTTTTGTATGAGCTGAGCGAGTATTACAACCATCCTCAGGTTAAGTCCTCCGATGCCGTGATTGCAAAGGCGCAGAAAACGATAGATGCCTACAAAAAGATGTCAATTCAGTTTACATTCGGGGATGAGATAGAGGAAATAAACGGAGCAATGATTTCGAAACACCTTTCCTATAAAAACGGAGAGCTTAAATTAAAAAAAGGCTGGATAGCGGATTTTGTAAGGAAGATGTCAAGAAAATATAATACTTATGGAAAAACCCGCAAATTTAAAACGACGAAGGATGGAACCGTTACGATTCACGGCGGTATTATGGGCTGGTGGATTAACGAGGATGAGACGGTCAAGAAAATAAAAAAATTGCTGAACAAACAGAAATCGGAGACACTGGAGCCGGTATACCGCAATGTGGCGGCACAGCATGGCAAGGATGATATCGGAAAAACTTATGTGGAAATCAATCTGACGAGACAAAAGATGTGGTACTACAAGGACGGTAAAAAGGTAATGAGTTCTAACTTTGTTTCCGGACTTCCGACAAAGGACAGGGAGACAGTAAAAGGCGTTCACCGTCTTTATGGGAAGCAGAGAGACCGCTATCTGGGTACAATAGCCGTTCAGGGATATCATACCCATGTGAATTACTGGATGCCGTTTAACTGGAGCGGACAGGGACTGCATGATGCGGTATGGCGTCATGGACGTTTCGGTGGGAACATTTATAAAACAAGAGGTTCCCACGGATGTGTCAACCTTCCGCTGGAAGCAGCAAAGAAGTTATACAATAATATTAGTATTGGAACGCCGGTTGTTGTTTATTAACCGGATGATACCATCAGGTTAACCCGCCCATGGCGTTAATACTTCTCCAATCGGATGATGAAGGACAAGGTCAGCGTGACTGTCACGGCTGGTCTTGTCTTTATTTATGAGGACAAGTTTATTCCCGCTATAGTAATCAATCAGCCCGGCGGCAGGGTAGACGGCAAGGGAAGTGCCTCCGATTATCAGCATGTCGGCATTGCGGATGTAGGAGACTGCTTTTTCCAGTGTGTAAGAGTCAAGACCTTCCTCGTACAGAACGACGTCTGGTTTGATAATACCTCCACATTCGCAGGTCGGTACGCCCTCTCTGGCAAGAATATCGTCCAGTGAGAAAAACTTATGACAGTCCATACAATAGTTGCGAAGAACAGAGCCATGTAGTTCAAGTACCTCACGGCTGCCTGCCTTCTGGTGCAGACCGTCTATATTCTGGGTAATAACAGCCCGCAGCTTCCCCTGTTTTTCTAAATTGGCAAGTGCGATGTGGGCGTTGTTTGGTTCAGCGTCCTTAAATAACATTTTGTTGCGGTAGAAGCGGAAAAACTCCTCTTTGTTCCGCATAAAGAAGCTGTGGGAGAGAATCGTTTCTGGTGGATAGTCATATTCCTGATTATACAGTCCGTCCACACTGCGGAAATCCGGGATATGGCTCTCGGTAGAAACTCCGGCGCCACCGAAAAATACAATATTGTCGCTTTCCTCAATCCATTGTTTTAATTGTTCCTGATTTTCCATACTAACCTCCATTCCAAAGCGTCTCGCAGGACGCTTGAGTAAAAAGCAGCAAAGCCGGCTATTTTTTCAGCCGCACTTTTTTTGTATAAGATGAATAGTACCATTTTTTATTTCTCCGGATTCGGCTGCGAAGCCGGATTTGTATTTTTTTCCTGCCTTTCTTTATTGTGCAGAAGCTCTTTTGCGTAACGCATTTCTTTTTCCACTTTCCCGAGTTATATCGGACATATACGACAGTCTGGCTGTTCTTTGTTTTCTTTTTCCAGCTTATGCGATATTTATTACCTCTCTTTTTATATCGGATTTTGGTCGGAGCCTTTGGCTTTTTTACCTTTTCGTCATTGACTGACGACGGCTTTTTCGTAGTAACTGGTTTTTGTGTAGGAGTAAACGATGGTGTTGGTTTTGCCGTAATCCGGTCTGAACTGACAGCAACTTCGCTTACGGCAAAGAAGGTTCCGCTGTCATTTGAGTAGAAAAGTGTACCATCCTTATCTGCCGCTATGCTGGAAAGACAAAACTGCGGTGCTTTTGCGGGTGTGTACAAGGTTTCCGCTTTGGCAGAAGTAGTGGCTTCCGAATCCTTGATATAGAAAATGCCTCCCGGCATAGCATTACAGGAAAAATATACATATACGGTCTGATTGTTTTTTGCGTTTGCGTATGCGGTAGAAACTAAGGGGGAGGATTTTACTTCATGGAACTCCCCGCATGGTACGCTGTAGCGAGGGGAGAGGGTAGCGGCGTCCAAAACGGAGAGATAGCCGATAGAATCGGCAGAGCTTCCGATGTAAAGCCTTCCGTTCCATACCGTCGGCGTGCTGGTGCAGTTTGCTGTCTTGGCGTTAGGGATTATTTTAGCTGAGAGAATATTCTGAATCTTCCCCTCTTTGTCCGTAGTTATTTTATGTACCTGCCCATCATTGGAAGCGGTGTATAAGGAATCGGTAACGGAATCGTAGGTAAGTCCTGCGCGTATATTCCCGTTTTCTGTTATTTTCCGTGTGTCATATACTTCATCTGTCAGAAGGCTGTGCGATACGAGGATTCCATTATCTCCTGCGAAGTAAAGGGCATTGCCATAAGTAATTCCTCCGCCCCAGTAATATCCACCCGGATGCTCCTCATCGCGGTAAGTCCACTGGGTACTGCCGTCAGAGGCGTTCAGACAGTAGAAGATACCATTTGTATTGGTTATTCCGGTTGTTGTCCCGGTCATTGATGTTGTACCCGCATAGAGATATCCCTTGTGGTAATAAACGGTGGATAGGGACTGACCGCCAAAGCTTTCACTTACCCATATGCGTTTTAAGGTAGAAAGGCGTACACACTCCATTTTCCCAGCGGACAGGGGAATATATAGGAAATCATCGTGTCTCAACATATTACATACGGAATTCATCGAGGCAGACAATGTGAGCTTCCTTTTTACGTTTCCCCCAAAATCCATTTCGTATAGTATATTCCGGCTGACAATATATATAGCAGATTCTGTAATCACAGGCGAGGAGTTACAGGTAGTGGCGTCCCCCCCGGATAAGAAAGAACGAGTCCATATCGTCCCGCCCTTTTTCGTATCAATAGGTGTTCGTGAGGACACAATATTTGCGTTCCCCTGTCCGTCCTCGTTACGGAATGTGTTCCACGAGCACAACAGCATCGTGGCGCTTGTAATTAACAGAGTGCATAAAATAGTTTTTTTCAAGGTCTTCATAGTGTCCTCCCGCTAACCCAATGGTGCAACAAGTCAGGTTAATCTTATTTCACTTTAATTTTCAGTATTCTACTGTATTTGCTGTATAAACTGTTCCTGTAGGCTCTGATTTTAACATAATAGGTACCTTTTTTTCTCTTAAAAGTTATTTTCGTCTTTCTTGTAGAAGTAAGTAATGTGTAATTTCTATTCTTTTTCTTAGAAATGTATATACGATATTTTGTTATATTGTTTGCCCTTTTCCATGAAAGCTTAATTGTCTTTTTCCTCTTTTTGGATTTCTTTACCTTTGCCTTTAAGCCGGATGGTTTTGTCGGCTTTGCTATGGCTTTTCTTTTTGGTGGGTTTACACCTTCACAGGGATACCGTCTTCTTACGATATGGGCAACGGCATAGGGACGCGAGATATCATAGTGACTGCCATCCTTTGTTTTGCGGTAAGCCGAGAGCACATACCATCCTTCTTCAGGAAATGTTAAGACAGCAGCTCCGTTTTTATCCGTTTTTGCTGTCAAAACGGCATTTTTTTGTGTGGCAGTAATGCCGTCTGTGGCACCCTTGCACTTTGTGGCGATAACGGTAGCACCGGCAAGGTTCTGCGCAGCAGACCAGCCAATTCCTTTTAGTGAAACGGTAAGGGTAAATGGGCGGCGGCTACAAAAAGAATAAGAGCTCTGGTCAAAGTGGGAAAAATAAGTTTCTACACTGTCCGGCCATGTGCCGCCACTCCATACACCGTAAAAAACAACGGAATCTTTATCTTTTAACTGGCAGGAGCTTAATCCTGCCGTGGTTGCTTTATTGTTTACATTATACATCCATGAGACGTCGCTCTGTGAGTTCGCAGCAGGACTGCCTTCTGTATTTCCATTTAATGATATTCCATTTAGAAAAAGTCCATAGTCCGATTCGGATACCTTGATATAATTTGCCATAGTCTGGTCAGTAGCGCCCTTCTTTTCGCTCAGGTATTTGGCGAGAGCGTGAAGCGGAGTCAGTGTCTCTGTGCTGAGTCCGATTCCAAAATCTCTTTTATCCGCATCTGTCAGTGTAACCTGAACGGGGGTAAGAAGTGTTGACTCATCTTGCTCAATACGGAGCGTAACGGTAAGGGCAGCTGCCGCTTTTGCAGTAAAGCCGTCTGTCAGTGAGAGTATCATGACAACGGCAAGAAATAGTGATAAAAATGATTTTATATTTTTTTTAATAAATGGATTCATAAGTACCTCCTTGTGCGTCCTATTTTTTAAATGACCAAGCGGCGCAAATCTACAAATATTATAGCAGTGGCAAAAATATTTGTCTACCAAAAATCCCCTTGTGCAATTCACGCATATTTGATAAAGTGGAAAGGGAATCGCAAACGTTCCCGGAAGGAAGGATTGTATGCAGTGGAATAAAAAATATATTGGGATATGTCTGGCGGCGCTTATTTTGCTGGCGGGCATCTTGGCGATAAAAGGAATACAGACAGGGACGCAGGACGGAACGGGGACGGCTGCCAGAGAGGAGCCGTTTTCTACCGATGATTTTCAGTCTGTCTCAGAAGGTGCTTTGAGAGATACTGCCACTCCGCAGAAAAAGAAGACAGGAAAAGAGAAACTGGCGAAGCCGACAGAAACGGCGGGAGAAAAAGACGCAGAGGGGAAAAATCCGGACAAAAAGAAAGAGAACAAAAAAGACAGCACGAAAGCAGCAGTTCAAACAGATAAAAAGAAACGGACGAAGGATTCTGCGGAAAAGAATACTCCGTCACCGTCACCGGATAGGAAGCCGGCGGTTACCCAAAAGCCTGTGGTGGAAAAAAAGCGGGAAGTTACATTGCGGGTGGACTGTACGAGGATTATGCAACGTAAGGATTTATGGAAGGACGGACTGGAAGAAATTATTCCCGCTTCCGGGATGTTTTATTCCGGGGTCTGTTCGTTTCGTCAGGGGGCTTCGGCATACGATGTGTTAAAGGAAGCCTGTCAGAGAAAGAACATTGCTTTGGACAGCCAGTATACGCCGATTTATCATACCTATTATATACGTGGAATTGGGAATCTTTATGAGTTTGACTGTGGCGAGGAGAGTGGATGGAAATACGCGGTAAATGGAAAGACGCCGGGAGTGGGCTGCAGTGGTTACACGGTAAAGGCTGGCGATGTGATTACTTTTTTCTATGACTACCAGTATTAGGGGGATTTTAACAGTATGGACGCTTTTTCAAAACTTCATCCGGCTGTGATTTTACTTTATTACAGTCTGTCAGTTTTTTTCATAATATTCTACGGACATCCTTTGGTTACCGGGCTGGCGGGAAGTCTTGCTTTCGTTACCTATGTCAGTTTTGCTGGTATCAGAAAGGGATGCCGCCGTTTCCTTGGCAGTATAGGAATTTTTGCCGCCTGTCTCGTAATAAATCCGTTATTTAACCACAGAGGCGTCACACTTCTTTTTATGCTGGGAGACAGCCGTATTACGCTGGAAGCAGTTTTATATGGTGGAAACATGGCTCTGATACTTTTAACCTCCCTTTTTTTGTTTGCCGATTTCAGTCATTATATGAAATCAGAGAAAATCATGACTTTGTTTGGAAAACGGTTTCCCTCATTTTCGCTTCTGTTTTCTATGATTCTAAGGTTTGTTCCAAAAGCAGGAAGGGATTATCGTGAGATGACAGAGTTGCATGGAAACAAACCGTCTGTATGGTCTTCGTTGATTGGCTTGTCATTAGAGGATTCGTTGGCACGCAGTTTGTCAATGAAGGGGAGAGGGTATGGAAGCGGTGAGAGAAGCTCGTATTATGGAAAAGGTTTTGTGTTGAGGGATATGGCGGTTTTGTTTCTTACTCTGATTGGCGGAGTACAGGGCGTGGGATTTTATTTGTATGGCGGAGTGGAGGCGCGGTTTTTCCCCAATATTAAACTTAGTGAAGTACCGTTATGGGAATGTATGATACTGGTATTATTTTACAGTATTCCCCTTATTATGAGAGGAAAGGAGGAGATGTCATGGCTTTTATCGAGGCGAAAGATTACCGGTTTTTCTATCCGGAGCAGACAGAGCCAGCGCTAAATATTGGAAACCTGCAGATAGAAAAAGGTTCTTTCTGTCTGTTGGCGGGGGCTTCCGGAAGCGGAAAGACATCGTTACTCCGTCAGCTTTCAAAGGAGACGATGCTTCAGGGAAAAACAGAGGGGGTACTGTCTTGTCAAGCAGGAAAATGTGCGTATGTGTGGCAGAATCCGGAGAGTCAGATTGTGACAGACCGGGTGGAGTATGAGATTGTATTCGGACTGGAGAATATCGGTATGCCAAGGGAGCAGATGCAGAGACGTCTGGCGGAGGTGGTAACCTTTTTCGGATTGGAAGATTTGGCGGACTGTGACACGATGAATCTGAGCGGGGGAGAGCTGCAGACAGTCAATGTGGCGGCGGCGATTGCGATGAATCCGGATTTATTGTTGTTAGATGAGCCGACGAGTCAGCTTGATCCGGTGGCAGCAAGGAGGCTGTATGAATTGCTGCACCAGATAAATGAAGAACTTGGAGTGACGGTCGTACTGGCAGAACAGCGTCTGGAACAGGCTGTATCGTTTTCTGACCAGATGATTTTTATGAAATGCGGGCAGGTGGCAGTACAAGGGAGTCCGTCCGAAGTATATAGCAGGCTTTGTGAGACGCCGGATATTTTCTATTTTCCCTCTTATATGCGTTTTTTTCATGGGCTGTCGGAGAGTAAGAGATGTCCTTCTTCGATGAAGGAGGCAAGGCAGTGGTTTGAGACAAATTTTAAAGAAAAAAAAGCCGAAACAGAAAGAATCGGAAATCGGCAAAAAACAGAGAAGGAGAATAAGCAGGATTATATTTTATGTAAAAATCTATCATTCCGCTATGAAAAGCATATGCCGGATGTGCTGCGGGAATGTAGTTGTAAAATTAAAAGGGGCAGTATTACCTGTCTGGCAGGAGGAAATGGAAGCGGGAAAACGACGCTGCTACGAATACTGACAGGGCAGTGCCATCCCTATCTGGGCAGAATGAAAAATATGCCGGAGGATTTTTCTATGCTGCCACAGCAGCCGTCGTATCTGTTTTTACAGGATACGGTGGAGGAGGAATGTGGCGTAGCAGGAGACATGACAAGAAAATTAGCGGAGCGTTTTGGGCTGATGCCTCTTATGAACCGGAATCCGGCAGACTTGAGCGGAGGGGAGCAGCAGAGGCTTGGGCTTAGCCTTGTGTTTGGGAAGAAAGCGGATATCTATCTGCTGGATGAGCCTTCCAAGGGACTGGATTTTGCGTCGAAAAGAGTGCTGGGAGAGATTTTACGGGAAAAGAGAGAGGAAGGCGGGACGGTGCTTATCGTGTCGCATGATATGGAGCTTGCCGCAGATTATGCCGATGTGATGGCGCTTATGTTTCAGGGACGCATAGAGCTGATTACGGATACAAGGCAGTTTTTTGAGGAAAACCAGTTTTACACGACGAGTATAAACCGAATGGCAAGGGGAGTGTCAGAACACATTATCACACAGGAGGATATAAAGCGCTATGCAGAAAAAAAATGTAATTAACCTGATAATGTTTTTGGGAATTGCCTTTTTGCTGTGGTATGGTATATTTGTGCTGAAGGGGAAAGATTATTATTATATTAGTCTCGGAATTATCTTGATCGGACTTATCGGCTTTTTACTCAGCTTTGAAAAGAGCCGTCCGACGGTGGCGCTCCTGACAATTATCGCCGCCCTGTGTGCCGTCTCAATCGCCTCACGGATTGCTTTTTTCTTTTTGCCGCAGGTAAAGCCAATCGCTGCGGTTGTCATTATTACTAGTGTTGCTTTTGGGGCAGAGAGCGGATTCATCACTGGTGCAGTCAGTGCTTTTGTGTCAAACTTTTACTTCGGACAAAATCCCAGTACCCCGTTTCAGATGTTTGCGCTGGGAATGGTAGGATTTGTCGCAGGCGTACTGTTCCGAAAGCGGGGAAGTCGTCTGGCAGTTGCCTTGTATGGTTTGTTTTCCGTCGTAATTATTTATGGCGGAATCGTAGATATTAACACACTGTTTTTTATATCGCAGGAGCCGACGGTGGAAATTGTGGCAGGAGTGTATCTGAAAGGGTTTCCATTTAATCTGATGTTTGGTGCGTCAACCTTTGCTTTTTTATTCCTTTTGTATCATCCGATTTTGAACAGGCTGGAAAGAATACAGAAAAAGTACCGTTTAATTGACAAATAAAGGGAAAAATAGTATAGTAGTAATATTATTGCTGGAAAGGAAAAAGGTATATATGAATAAAGTTGCGGTAATTACGGACAGTAACAGTGGTATCACACAGATGCAGGCAAAAGAGTTAGGAATTCAGGTTGTGCCGATGCCGTTTCTGGTCAATGGCGACACATACTATGAGGATATCAGTATGAGTCAGGAAGAATTTTATGAGTATCTGGCAAAGGGTGCAGAAGTTATGACTTCCCAGCCTACACCGGAGACACTCATGGAGTTATGGCGAAACACCCTGAAGGAATATGAGGAAATCGTATATATTCCAATGTCAAGCGGTCTAAGCAGCTCCTGCGGTACGGC
Source organism: Lachnoclostridium sp. UBA3262 (assembly GCA_002362575.1). GTDB lineage: Bacteria > Bacillota > Clostridia > Lachnospirales > Lachnospiraceae > Eubacterium_F. The sequence goes on from DEUM01000027.1 coordinate 25,475, forward strand.
CAGCATGCTCGCCTATGAGGATGAGTTTGAAGGGAAGGTTTTTGTTGTTGACAACCAGAGGATTTCGGTAACACAGAGACAGTCTGTTTTAGATGCTATGGCGCTTGCAGAAAAAGGTTATGACGGGGCGAAAATCAAGGAGATTCTCCTTCGGGAGAAGTTTGAATCCAGTATTTACATTATGGTAGATACGTTGTCTTATTTGAAAAAAGGCGGTCGTGTAACACCAGCAGCGGCTGCAATCGGGACTGTGTTAAGAATTAAGCCGGTGCTTCAGATTCAGGGTGAAAAGTTGGATGCCTATGCGAAGGTAAAAACCTTGAAGCAGGCAAAACAAACGATGATAAAGGCAGTTCGTAAGGATTTGGAGGAGCGGTTTCATGATCCTGACGGCGATAATTTCTATCTCGAGATAGCCCATACGGCAAATCAGGAAGAAGCAGAACTTTTCAAAAGTGAACTGGAGCAGGAGTTTCAGGGGCATGAAATATGGGTAGATCCGTTGTCGCTGAGTGTATCCTGCCATATCGGGCCGGGGGCGCTGGCGTTTGCGATTTCTAAAAGAGTAGAAGAACTGTAATCACCTTTGCCTAATAGAGACGAGTGAAAGAGAATATAATCCATAAAAAAGAAAGTAAGATAAATCAACGGAAAGAATCCGGATTTATGTTACTTTCTTTTAATTTGCGTTATTTTATGAGAAAATTGATGTGTGTAAAATCAAGGCGTTTTCTTTACATAAACATCTTCGTCATCAATTTCATCATCTTCAAAATCGTCTTCAAACTCGTCGTAGTCAAAGTCCCCATCAAAATTAGCGTATTTCGGGTTCATGTAGCGATACACAGCAAATGCAATTGCGGCAACGGTAGCAACAGCACCGATAATAGCTAGTATCCATAAGACGCAGTTTTTGTTTTCTTCTTCTGCTTTCTTTTTGTTCAGTATTTCCGTAATTTTTGCATTATTGATTAGTTCGTCTAATTTTCCAGCCATAGTGACCATCCTTTCTACCATTAAGATATTCTTATTGTAACACGTTTATGTATTTTATACTACACTTTTTTACTTTTTTGTTAATTTAGCAAAGGAGGAGCGAAGCTTGCGCTGGCCAAAACTTTCAAAATTGACGACAACCTCATAATCATTGTCAAGTTTTGTCATGGAGGTAATAACTCCTGTGCCAAATTTTTTATGTTCTACGGTATCGCCCATTTTATAGTCCGGACCGCTACTGTCTGAGAAAGAGATACCCTTTTGTATGTAAGGATTGTCGGCGAACGGGTTTTTCCTGTTTTTCGAATAACGGGAGGCCTTTTCCGGAGAGTAATCTGCCGTTTCTGTGGAAGTAGAAAAGGAGATAACTGGTTCTGGTGGTCTTGGAACTGCACCGGATGTCTGTTTTATCAAAAAACGGGGGATTTCATTGATAAAACGGGAGGGACGGTTAAAGTTTATTTCCCCGTTTCGCATGCGCTGGTTTGCGCTTGTCATAGTCAGTTTTTCTTTTGCCCGGGTAATACCGACGTAGCAGAGGCGGCGTTCTTCCTCAAGTTCGGTAGGATCATCACCGAATACTGCCATAGCGCCGGGGAAAATATTTTCTTCCATGCCGCACATATACACATACGGAAATTCAAGCCCCTTTGCACTGTGCAGAGTCATGAGAAGAACCTGTTCGGCATCGTCCGATACGGTATCAATATCGGCGACAAGTGCAATGTCTTCTAACAGACCGTTCAGCGTTGGCGTTTCTTCACATTCGTCCTCATACTGGACGACCTTGTTCAGCAGAGAGTCAATGTTTTCAATACGGGATTCTGCCTCAATCGTATCCTCCGCCTGTAAAAGACGGACATAGCCGGTCGTGTCTATGATTTCATTCAATAAATCCTCCAGTGTATAGTCCTCTGCGCGGAGTTTTTTCCTGAGCTGCTCAATCAGGCTGACAAAGGAATTGATATTGCCGGCAGCACGCTGGCAGCCCGGAATATGCTCTGCCTGACAGAGGGCGTCATAGAAGGAAATCTCATTTTCCAGAGCGTAGTCGGTAATGCGTCCGATGGTAGTCTGTCCGATACCCCGTCTGGGAATGTTGATGATTCTTTTAATCGCAATGTCATCTGCGCTGTTATTGACCGTCTTCATGTAGCACAGTAAATCCTTTATTTCCTTTCTGGCATAGAAGTTAATGGCGCCGACGATGCGGTAGGGAATACCTTCATACACAAGCTTTTCCTCGAAGATACGGGACTGTGCATTTGTCCGGTATAAAATTGCAAAATCCGAGTAGTTCCGGTTCTCTTGTTTTACCGTCCGCTGAATATCAGAGGCGATGTTTTCTGCCTCCTCGTATTCATTGTCATATCTGCCGTAGGAGATGGGAGCTCCTTCCTCCGCCTCCGTCCAGAGAGCCTTTTCTTTTCGCATCGTATTATTTTTAATGACTTCGTTGGCGGCGGACAGAATATTTTTCGTCGAGCGGTAATTCTGTTCCAGCCGGATTACTTTGGTCGCTGGAAAGATTTTCTCAAAATTCAGTATGTTATAAATATTTGCGCCGCGGAATTTGTAAATGGACTGGTCGTCGTCACCAACTACACAAAGATTCTGGTAACGGCTTGCCAGCAGGCTGAGCAGAGTAAACTGCGCGGTGTTCGTATCCTGATACTCGTCAACAAGCAGAAATTGGAAACGTTGCTGGTAATAATCAAGAACCTCGGCGTTGGACTGAAATAACTGGACAGTCAGCATAATCAAATCGTCAAAATCCAGTGCGTTGTTGTGTTTCAGTCGTTTCTGGTATTCTTTATAGACGGTTCCAAAAATCTTTTTATTGTATTCTTTTTCTACCTCGGAAGCGTACTGCTCCGGCGTTTTCAGTTCATCTTTTGCTGAAGATATCGCATTTAAGAAAGTTCTTTCCCGGTATTTTTTTGTGTCAATATTCAGGCTCTTGCAGATATCCTTCATCAGTACTTTCTGGTCGTCACTGTCATAGATGGTAAAGCTTCGCTCATAACCGAGATGGTCAATATAGCGGCGGAGAATACGGACGCAGGTGGAGTGGAAGGTGCTGACCCATATATTTTGTGCGCCGAAGCTGACGATATTATCTACGCGCTCGCGCATTTCATTCGCCGCCTTATTGGTAAATGTGAGGGCAAGAATATTGTATGGGCTGACACCACATTCTTCAATCAGATAGGCAATCCGGTGAGTCAGCACCTTTGTTTTTCCCGAGCCGGCTCCGGCTAAAATAAGGAGCGGTCCCTCAAAATGGAGAACCGCTTCTTTTTGTTTATCATTTAATCCTGCAAATAAATCACTCATGTTTCTACACTACCTCTACTTTTCCTTTTTATCGTTTTTATAATCAGACAGAGTCTCATCAATCATTCGCTCTACTACCTGCTTTTTCAGATAAGCGTCAAAGCTGAGCAGACAGATAAAGGCAAAGCGGGAGAGAAAGTCTGCCTCTTCCTCATCTTTGACATCCGGAAATAAATTCTGGGAGGCCTTGAAACGTCTCAGTATATCCTTTGTCAGATTGTCTGTCTGAATCCGTTCCATGCGGAAAATTGTACCATATATTTCCTCAAGGGTTACATCTCTCGATTTGCTTTCATAAAACATATCGGTCAGTGGTTTGAAAATTTTCTGTATGTCATTGATAGAGAGCACATTTTTAAAATAATACAAAAAAATCAGAAGATACATATGCTCTTTTGAATATTTTTTCTTTACCGGCGGTGGAAGAAAATCATTTTTTGTATAGTTATTTATCATGGTTTTGGTAAGGATTTTGTCGTCATCCATGCGCTTGCAGGCGCAGAGGTGTTCGTCCATAAAGGTCGTTACCTGATCCATGTACAAATCAATATTTGGGATATCCTCCGGATTGATATAATCAATTTCATTCAGCTTCCGGATAATATCCATAATGCTGTCTTCATTTGAGCGTTCCATGTTTTCCTCGTTTCTGCGCGGTGAGCCGCACCTTGTTTTGCTCTGTAATGTATATTAGTATATCTGATTTTGCAGGTTAAATCAACCTTTCGGAAAAGAGTTTGTGTAAAAATTTTATATCTGAAATTTTTATTGTCCCTAAAATGACAATTTCCTTTTGATGTGGTATACTAAATATATTTAAAGGCCGGAAGGAGCAAATTTCTAATGAAGAAAAATGAATCTTATGAGGGCGTAGTTACGGCGCTCCGGTTTCCGAATAAAGGTATCGTAAAGGTGGAGGGAGAGGATGTTCCGGTGCTTGTGAAAAACACACTGCCGGGACAGAGGGTAAGATTTCAGTTAAAGAAGGCAAGGAAATCGAAACCAGAGGGGAACCTTTCCGAGATATTGGAAAGGTCTCCGCTGGAAAATGCGGTGCCTCCGTGTCCGCACTTTTCCGACTGTGGGGGATGCGCTTACCAGACAATGGATTATGAAAACCAAAAGGAGTTGAAGCTCTCTCAGGTAAGGGAACTGCTAAATGCTGTGTACAAGGATTTTCCTCTGGAAGAATGTATATCCAGCCCGGCAGAATGGGAGTACCGGAATAAAATGGAGTTTTCGTTTGGAGATGAGGTAAAGGACGGGCCGCTTGCGCTCGGTCTTCACAAGAGGGGGAGCTTTTACGATATTGTACCAGTGCCGGACTGCCGGATTGTGGATTCGGATTTGCGGAAAATTCTTTCCGCTACGTTGGAATTTTTTAAGGATAGAGAGATTCCGTTTTATCACAAAATGCGTCACGAGGGCGTGTTAAGGCATTTGCTTGTAAGGAAGGGGAGAGCGACGGGAGAGATTCTTGTCTGCCTTGTTACGACTTCGCAGGAGAGGGAGATGCTTTTTGAGGGGGAGAAGCTGGCAGAGAAATACAGGGAACATCTTCTCGGGCTTTCCATCGAGGGGAGCTATGCCGGGATTCTGCATATGATAAATGACAGCCTGTCGGATGTGGTAAAGGCAGATGAGATAACCGTTTTATATGGCCAAGATTATTTCTATGAGGAAATTCTTGGGCTAAAATTTAAGATTTCACCATTTTCTTTTTTTCAGACAAATTCTGCCGGAGCCGAGGTTTTGTATTCGGTGGCGAGGGAATATATTGGAGATATTGCTGGAAAGACGGTGTTTGACTTATACAGTGGGACAGGCACGATTGCTCAGGTGCTTGCCCCGGTGGCGGGCAGTGTGACAGGGGTTGAGATTGTAGAGGAGGCGGTTGCCGCTGCAAGAGAAAATGCCCGACTGAACGGACTGGATAACTGCACATTTCTTGCCGGAGATGTGTTGAAGATAATTGATGAGATGAGGCAAACTCCCGACACGATTGTGCTTGATCCGCCGAGAGAGGGAATTCATCCGAAAGCGATTCGGAAGATACTGGATTTCGGAGTGGAACGGATTGTCTATATTTCCTGCAAACCGACAAGCCTTGCAAGGGATTTGGAGGTTTTCCTTGAGTATGGGTATCGTCCGGTCAAAGCGCAGTGCGTAGATATGTTCCCGTGGACGAGAGGGATAGAGACGGTTGTATTGTTTCAAAAGTCCGCGCTTTTTTAAATCACAGATTGAGCTTGCAGGTAGTTTATGTTACAATCACATTAGATAAAAAGAAAAAGAGAAAAGAGGTTTTACTGTTTTCAGAAGGAGGCATTATGAATCCCCAAATACACCCACGAAAAAAGAAATGGCAGAAGAATTATTTTATATCCCTGTTTTTGGCCGTTATAATGGCAGGCATGATGCTTTCTACAAAAGTAGTATTAGCACAGGGGCCGAGTATTACCGGGCAGGGAGTCGGTTATTCTGCGGTTCTATATGATAATAGCAATGGTCTTGCCACCTCGGAGGCAAATGCTATTGCACAGACAAAGGATGGCTTTATCTGGCTCGGCGGTTACAGTGGACTGATACGATATGATGGAAATACGTTTTACCGATACGATTCGTCGGTGGGAATTACAAGTGTAGTGAGTCTGTATGTGGACTCGAAGGACCGCTTATGGATCGGGACAAACGATAACGGCGCTGCCGTTTATGACAGAGGAAAGTTTTCATTTTATGGAAGGAAAGAGGGACTGGTTTCTCTGTCAATCCGCTCAATTACCGAGGACAGCATGGGTAATATTATTCTAGCTACGACACAGGGACTGGCTTACATAGACAAAAATGATAAATTACATTTTTTGGATGATAAAAATATAAATGAAAAATACATATGTGAAATTAAGTCCGATGCGGATGGAGTCGTCTATGGGTGTACGCTGGACGGGGCTTTTTTCTCTATGGAAAATCTTGGGGTAACTGCCATTTACGACGGACAGAAGCTGGGGATTGGCGTAGTGTCCTGCATCTGTCCGGGAGAAGAAAAAGGGCAGATTTATTTGGGAACAGAAAACTCTACGGTTATACGGGGAAATATATCGGAGGGCATGAAAGGGTATGAAACGTTTTCAGCTCATCCCCAGGTAAATATCAATACGATTTATCCAGCGGCAGATGGTCTGGTATGGGTTTGTGCAGATAATGGAATAGGGTATTTTGACAAAAAGAAACAGTATGCTGAGTTAAAAGATATTCCGATGAATAATTCTGTAGATGAAATGACGATAGATTTTGAGGGGAATCTTTGGTTTGTTTCTTCCAGACAGGGGGTTATGAAGATTGTCGGCAGTCCGTTTACCGATATGAATCGCATCGCCGGCTTGGAAACCTCGGTTGTAAACACTACCTGTATGTACCAGGGAGAATTATATATCGGAACGGATACGGGACTGTGTCTTTTGGATAAAAATGACAAGAAAAAAGAAAATGTCCTCACAAAGCTGTTAAAGGGCGTTCGTATTCGCTGTATCAAAGAGGATTCAAAGGGAAAGCTCTGGCTGTGTACCTACAGCGATAACGGTCTGGTCTGCTATCATGGGGACAAAACATATACAAGCTATCAGGAGAAGGATGGGTTAAAATCGAACCGTGTCAGGGGGATGACGGAATTATCGGATGGAACGATTGCGGTTGCTACAAATGGAGGCGTCAATCTGATAAAGGATGGGAAGATTACCGATGCCTATGATGAAAAAGATGGAATTATCAATACAGAGATTTTGACAATCTGTGAGGGAGATGACGGAGAGCTTCTTCTAGGGAGCGACGGCGGCGGTATTTATATTTTGAAAAAGGGGAAAATAACAAGACTGGGTATTGACGATGGGCTGAAATCGGAGATTATCCTCAGGATAAAAAAGGACACACAGCGCTCTATATATTGGATTATTACAAGCAATTCCATTTCGTATATGAAAGAAGGTAAGATTCATACGCTGTCGAAGTTTCCGTATTCCAATAACTTTGATATGTATTTTGATAAGGCTGGCGGCATATGGATTTTGAGCAGCAACGGGATTTATGTAGTGAATGGAGAAGATTTGCTGGCCGACAAAGAGCAGGAATATTCTTTTTACGATATGAAAAGCGGGCTGCCCAGCGTTGCTACCGCAAACTCGAGGAGTTATCTGTCTGAGGATGGGACACTGTATATTTCAGGCGTACTCGGTGTAAGCCGTATCAATATCAATGAAAATCATGATATGGGAGGGACGACAAGGCTTCTTGTGCCGTATATTGAGGCAGATGATACTATCATGTATGTAGAAGACGGGAAGACGGTAACAATTCCATCGGACTGTAAGCGCCTGACGATACATGGTTATGCACTTACCTATTCCCTGCAAAATCCCCGGCTGAATTATTATCTGGCAGGCTTTGATGAAAAACCGGTCTCTGTTTCAAAACAGGACATGCAGCCGGCCAGCTATACAAATTTGAGCAGCGGTAAATACGTCTATCATTTGTCCGTTATTGATACGATGGATGGAAAGGAAAAAAATTCGATTGCTATTACGGTTGTAAAGGAAAAGGCATTTTATGAGCAGATATGGTTCTGGCTGTTATTAGGTGTCGTTGTGGTCGTCCTGATTTTGACTGAGGTTCATCTGCATACCCGTCACAAGACTTCAAAGCTTATGGAAAAGCAGAAGGAGACGAAGACCTTTATCAACCAGATGATACATGCTTTTGCGAAATGTATTGACATAAAGGATAAATATACAACCGGACATTCTTTCCGGGTGGCGGATTACACAAAGAAGATTGCAAAGCGGATGGGCTATGCAGAGGAAATCGTAGATGATGTTTATAATATTGGTCTGCTGCATGACATTGGGAAGATTATGATTCCAGATGAAATTCTGAATAAGCCGGAAAAGCTTACTCCGGAGGAATATGAGGTGATGAAGCGGCATGCCATGAACGGGTATGATATTTTGAAAGAAATAGAGGCTGCGCCGAATCTGGCTCTCGGCGCCGGATTCCATCATGAGAGGATTGATGGCACCGGCTATCCATTTGGAAAGGCGGGAGATGAGATTCCGCACATTGCCCAGATTATTGCTGTGGCAGACACTTTTGATACAATGAATTCGACCAGACCGTACCGCAAAAAACTTAAAATGGAGGATATCGTAAAAGAACTGAAACGTGTAGGGGGAACACAGTTAAATGAGGAGGTTGTACAGGTATTGCTTACATTGATTGAAGAAGGAGAAGTGGGATAGGGACATATGAGACAGCACAAAGCTATGTTTCGGTATGTAGAGGATATTCTTTATAGCTATGACCGGAAAAAAGGGGAAAAGAGCAAAAACCAGATTGCATATGACCGATATGCCCATACGGTACGAGTGTACAAGTGGATGATACGGATTACAAATCAATTGAGAGACGATACCATGGATGTGGAGTCACTGAAAATTGCCACCATTTTTCACGATTGTGGTTACAGTGCAGGCAGCAATGAAGACCATGCAGCGATGGGAGCAGCGATTTGCCGCGATTATCTTGAGAGACGGCAGTATCCGCCAGAGAAAACAGATTTTATCTGTTACTTAATAGAAGAACACTCAAACAAAAAATTATTTCACGAAAAAAATACCCCCGTTGAGCTAATCGTCCTGATGGAGGCGGACATGCTGGATGACACGGGAGCGATGGGGATTGTCTTAGATTCGTGGATTTCCTCAAAAAATGAGGGAGCAACCTTTGAATCGGTGTGCCGGCACTTTGAGAAGTATACCTACCGGCACATGAAACAGATGGAATTTGTGACGGCCCCAGGGCGTCAGTTCTGGCACGAGAAACGCAAACTGGTGTATGAGTTTCTGCGCCAGTACAAACGGGATTTAGGAGATATGAAATAACAGGAACAGGTTATGAAGCAGATAAAATTTATTCATGAACCGGCTCATTTGACTTAAAGGTACAGGAAAAGCGTTCGTGAAGTGGTTTCCCATGGCGGACGCTCTCATGAAAATCCTGTAATATATCACTGGTCAGGGAGATGGCATTATCATAAATAAACTGAAGGCTCTGGTTCGTCTTTCTGGCATAGCTTTTCGGATGAACATCCATCATATGCCCTTCCAGTTCTTCATAGTGCATGGAGATATACATACAGAGGCGGACGATAAAACGTTTCAAGGAGTGTCCACTTGTCAGTAACCATTTGTAAAACCGCATACTGTAAAGCGCCTCGCGGATTTCCCGCTTGGAGAGGCGAAGTGGTCTGTATGCCATATATATTGCGTCAATAATATCACGGCTGCAGCCAATCTTTTTCCAGACAGGATATGTGAGCGGGCGGTGTCCGTCCTTGCGAATTAAATGGCGGTCAAACTCATTTTCGATTGCCAGATGAGTATAACCGGGATGCTCTGCAAGCGGTATAACAAAGGTATGACATTCGCTATCCAGCATATAGTGGCAGAGAAAGCCTAAAACATAGGCATATACACCGGAGTCCATGCCCTCCTTGCGGATAATAGGCAGTAGATGCCGCAGGTATTTGTTAATTGGCTGTCCATGCTGCCAGTAGCCCATCTGATTAGTGCGGAGCTTCAGCATCGGATGATAGAAAAAGAGAAAATCCGGTCCCTGCAGCCCAGCATTAAATTCTTTCCGGTGATTGTTTATAATTGTTTTTAATTCTTCCGGCAGTTTGGCAAGAACCTTCTTTCCAAAAGAATCATGTGTGTAAATACATGGCATATATATCCCCTCGATTCTGCATTAGTTTCTGTTCACATATTGATAGTATATCAAATAAAGAGTAAAATATAAAGTAGAAATGTGTACAAATAAATGGAGGTTAGCGTGAAAGCAGTAAAAAATGAAAAAAATGGTGTGACATTTATTACATTTCCTATTTTTGAAAAGGAACATCTGATACATGGCTTCTCTACAAGGCTGGGAGGGGTAAGCGAAGGCGATTTTGCGACGATGAATTTTAGCTTTAGCAGAGGAGATGACAGAGCTGCCGTGATGGAAAACCATCGTCGGTTTGCGGAGGCGGTTGGCTATCCGGTAGAAAATCTTGTGTTTAGTAATCAGGTTCATGAGACAGAGGTGCGTCGTGTGACCGCGGCAGACAGAGGAAAGGGGATCTTCAGGGAGTCGGATATTATCGGTGTTGATGCATTGATTACGAATGAGGAAAATGTTGTTCTCATGACATTTTTTGCGGACTGTGTCCCTTTGTTTTTATATGATAAGAAAAACCGTGCGATTGGTGCCGCTCATTCAGGATGGCGGGGGACTGTGAAGCGGATAGGAGCTTTGACAGTAAATGCGATGAATAAGGAATTTGGCACAGAGCCGGAGGATTTACTCGCGGTGATTGGTCCGTCCATCTGTCAGGAATGTTATGAAGTAAGTGAGGATGTGGCAGAGTCATTTCAGGCGGAGTTTGCTAAAAACCAATGGGATGAGATTTTGCTTCGCAAACCGGCACATAAATATCTTTTGAATCTTTGGCGTGCGAATGAAATAGTTTTGCAGGAGGCTGGTATTCCGGCAGGGCAGATACAGGTGAGCGGGCTATGTACCTGCTGTAATCCGGATTTGCTGTTTTCCCATCGTGCGACGCACGGAAGGAGGGGAAATCTGGCAGGAGCGATTACTCTTGGGAAGAAAGGTTAAGGAAATGGCTAAGAGAAACTATCAAAACGAATTGACAAAGCTGCTTCAGCAATTAGAGATGGAAACATCCGAAAAGAAAAAAAGACTGTTTCTACACTGTTGCTGTGCCCCGTGCAGCAGCTATGTGCTGGAGTATCTTCACACTTATTTTGATATTACTATATTTTTTTATAATCCCAATATTACAGAAGATAAAGAATATGAGAAAAGAAAGAGAGAATTAAAGAGGTATCTCTCAGAGGTATCCTTTGGAAAGGAAATTCATATTGCAGATGCCGACTATGAGCCGGAGCTTTATCTTGAAAGGATAAGAGGACATGAAAAAGACAGAGAGCGGGGAGAACGCTGCCGGATATGTTTTGAACTTCGATTGCAAAAGACCGCGGAGAAGGCGGCAGAGGGACGGTATGACTATTTTTGTACGACTCTCTCCATAAGTCCGCATAAGGACGCAGACCTTCTGATGGCAATAGGTGAAGCACTTGCCGGACAGTATGGGGTTGCTTATCTGCCATCGGACTTTAAGAAACAGAATGGATATAAGAGAAGTATTGAACTGTCTCACATATATGATTTGTACAGGCAGGACTACTGTGGCTGTGTATTTTCAAGACAGCAGAGAAGAAACGAGAAGGAGTAGACGGAGAAAATGATGTACGGCAGATTTCTGAAAAGGATAAAAAGAACAGTATTTGCCATCGTAATTATTTCTGCCGGCGGAGGGCTTTTGTCCGGTTGCGGCGAACAGCCGGAAGAAGGTAAATGGAAAAAGGTTCAAAAAGAAATCTTTGCGATGGATACGATTATGGACATTACGTTATATGGGGAAAATGCGGGTGCGGTAATGAATCAGGCGACAGAGAGGATTCATAAATATGAATCTCTTTTTTCGGTAAATAAGCCGGACAGTGATATTTCCCGTATCAATTCTGCGGGCGGGGAAGCAGTCCGGGTGTCGCAGGAAACCTATGACCTTGTGCAAAAATGTATGGATATATCTGATGAGACAAAAGGGCTTTTTGATATATCCATTTTTCCTCTTGTGAAAAAATGGGGATTTACGACGGAGGAATACCGGATTCCCAGTGGACAGGAAAGGAATGACTGCATAAGACAAATTGACTATAAGAAAATTCGTCTTTTGCCGGAGAACCGGATTCAGATAGAGAAGGAAATGCAGATTGATTTGGGAGCGGCGGCAAAGGGCTATCTCTCACAGAAGCTGATGGAATTATTTCAGCAGAATGGAATTACCTCTGCGATTGTCTCACTCGGCGGTAATGTACAGACAATCGGAGTGAAGGAGGATGGCAATAGTTACCATATCGGCATTACGGATCCTGCCGACGGAAGCAGCTTGTATGGCACGCTGGATGTGAAAGATAAGGCGGTCGTGACAAGCGGTATTTATCAGCGGTATTTTACGAAGGACGGGAAGTCCTATCATCATATTATGGATAAGCGGACAGGTATGCCGGCAGAAAATACATTGGCGTCTGTTACGGTTATTACAGAGGATGGGACGAAGGCTGATGGACTTGCCACAGCGCTGTATGTCATGGGTGAGGAAAAGGCGATGGAATATCAGAAAAGGCATCCGGAGATAGAATTGATACTGATTCGGAAGAACGGTACATTCTGGCAGTCAGAAAAGGCTGGTATGAAAAGAGCAGACTGAAAAACCTCAAACTAAAAGCGTCGTGAAAATCCGACGCTTTTAAAAATATTATTTTAGATAAAGTGATAAATAATTGCGGATATGATGATTCCGATAATGCTTGCAATCGTAAATTTAATAGTCAATCCAAATGTCAGCACCATAACACCGATATCCAGTTTGAGAGGGCTGGATAATCCGAAACTTTTACCGTAATCAAGCCATGAAAGTGCCGGAACACCGCTTGCCAGATGTCCGATAAAGCTGCCAAGGACGACTCCTGCCAAAACTAAAAGAAAGAGCGCCCAGCCATTTTTTCCTGCTCCGCGAGCCATATGTAAATACCTCCGTTTCATTGATTTTTCTATTTATGCCCTGCCATTCTGTACAGGGTATTTGATTCTTATAGTAGAATACACTATTTTGGGGAAATTGGCAACTGGCAAAGAACGCAGCAAGATAAATATTTATTGAAAAACGATAAAAAGTGATTGACACGGCGGAAGTTGAATGATATAGTATATTTATCGAAAAACAATAAATGGGAGGGAGATTATGGTAACTCAAAATATCATTGCCGGAATTATAACAGCAGTAATTTATGGAATTATTTTACTGGGATGTATCGTTCCCATTATTTTTATGGTAAGGACAAAACACAATACCAAAAAATTTGGATATAAGAAATATATGTTTATCATAGTGGGATTGGAGGCTTTGCTTCTTCTATCTGCTGTGTTAGTACTATTCCTGTTATCAAATTCATTTTATAATTCGATTGTATGGAACAAGCAGGGAATCGGATTTCCTATCGGATTTTTTATTGCATTGTATCAGCTTATGTTGCAATTTATTTTGCCAGTATATTGTGCGATAATATTAGTGGCAGCTTGTATAAGAAGATGGGGTAGAAAAGTTTATGAACATACAGCTAAGGAACAAAAGTAAAAGGATATTGAAAATAATTCTTCTATGCCTTGTCAACAGTGTTTTGATTCCCGTGTTTACCATGGGTTGTTACACGTTTGGATATCAGGCATTTATCATGGGAACTGTTTTTCAACTTGTACTGGTATTTGTAAATTATTTTTCTATTCATACCACGTGGAAAATGTGCGTAATGGATGTGGTATCCTTGTGTTCTGCGACGGTAGGCTTGTGGGGGGCAAATTATCTATATGAAAAAAATATATCGAATGATGCAGTGGGGGAAACTGTTTTTGAACTCTTTTTAGCATTGGGATTGATTTTCGGTATCTTTGCTATTTTATTTGCCGTAGCTCGCGCATGTCGTCGGGATGGGCATAGAATCAAAGAAAGCATTATCTGTGGCGTGCTGGGAATCGGGATTTCTCTCTTTCTCTTTTATTTCTATTTACTATTCACTCCTTTTACTTATGAATATGTTTTGTCTGAATATAGCAATGCGGGAGAGATTGACCGTAATGCAGAGTATGTCGGGGAAATAGATTATGGGAAAGCGAAGATTTCTACGATAGAGGGGAAAAGTGTCAGCTCTATTTCAGAAACCAAGCTAGGTATCCAAGCAGAGCAGATTGCGCTGGGAGAGAAATACTATTATTTGCTGGGGGACATGACACTGGTAAAACTGGATTACAATTCCCGTATAATGGCAAAAAGAAAGGTTGGAAAGGCAACCAGCCTTATCTGCCGGAATGGTTATCTTTTTCTTGGTACATATGCGGATGAGGAAGGATTTCCTTTAGAAATAGTGAGAGGCTTTTATGCCAATCAGTATTTGAAAGAGAGTGAATTCGAGAGAGGGGATATAACGCCGTGCAAGGCAGATTCAAATGGTAAATGTGTCGTGGCAGGAATTACATTATATGACCATGAGGGGAAATATTTTTCTACAAATCCGTATCTTTCAGGATATAATGAGACAAATTGCTATTATGTTATGAAGGGGATATTTCATGAAAGTGAGGAAGGGTTAAAGGAAAATAAAAAGACAATATGGACGGATCTGGTGGAAGATATGATTCGTGACAAAGAGCTGGAAGGCTATAGTAATACAGTAGATGAATATCAATGTGGGGACTATCTATATGGAGTTGTAAACACAAAGAGGGATTTTTGTGGATTATCGGATAAAGAGCTGAAGGGTTCTATCGCTTACCGGATTTCATGTCGTACAAAGAAATTGGAAGTGCTGACGGAATTATCAGATAAATATATGATTCTGGCTACCAATACCTTTGTGATTTGTCAGGATGAGTCAAAGCTCATCCGTATAGAATTATCATCCGGTGTGGAAACCGAGATGGCAAAGGTTTCCGATACAGTGTCCGCATCTTTTACGGTGGTGGGAGATTATATTTCCTTGTTTGACGGAGATACAGGATATACATATTGGAATTATGAATCAGAGTAAGATGGAAACGGAGGGGTATAGATGAAAAAAGAGGAGAATGTAAGGGGAAAGGATAAAAAGCGGTTATACCGGGGAACGAAGCTTTTGGTAGATATCATTTTTATTGTGGAAATTATTGCGGTAATAATCATGCCGGTTGCAGTGCCATGGATAAACAGATATTATCCGGGATTGAAAGGAATGGATATTCCTGTACTGACAGTTTATATGCTGATTGGTATCATATGTGGTTTTGCTACCTTTGAGTTAAAAAAGATTCTCCGCACGGTTGTGGAGGAAAATTGTTTTGTTCAGGGAAATGTAACATCACTGAAAAAAATCAGCATTGGTTTTTTCCTGCTCGCCGTCATGCTTGTCATACGAGGAATCCTTTATCTGACGATAGCCATTCTCGTAGAAACCTTTTTATTTATCTTGGCATGGATATTTTGCCTTGTCGTGGCACGGGTATTCGAGGAGGCAGTCCGGTATAAAGAGGAAAATGATTTGACAATTTAGTCTGGCGGCATAGACCGGCTTGGAGGCGCTATGGGAATTAGAATAAATCTGGATGAGATAATGAAAAGAAAAAATAAAAGCCTGACTGAACTGGCGGGCGAGATTGACATTACACTGGCAAATCTTTCGATTTTAAAAAATAATAAGGCAAAAGCAGTTCGTTTTACTACGCTGGAGGCATTGTGCAGGGTGTTGGAATGTCAGCCGGGAGATATTCTCGAATATGTAGAAAATGATGAAGAAGTGTAATGAAATACTTCGCAAAGAGAAAAAAACAGGTCAAAAAAAGAATTTTCTAAAAATTTTTACATTTTTTTGTAAAAATAAAAAGGAAATTCTTTTTTCGCGTTGTATATATATAGTAGAGGCATTTTTTTTAAGGATAAAAATTATGGCAGCAATGTGCTGCAGAAATCAGGTGAATATGACAATTAGAGAAAAGTTGGAAGAAAGAGAACATTCCATATTGAGTCCCTATGCGTCTTTTAGTGATGAGTCACAGGGGAGAGATGTCGAGGAGGAACCGTGCGATTTGCGCCCGGTTTATCAGAGAGACAGGGATAGAATTCTTCACTCCAAGTCATTTCGTCGTCTGAAGGGAAAGACACAGGTGTTTTTATCGCCGGAGGGTGACCATTACCGGACGCGTCTGACACATACGCTGGAGGTGTCACAGAATGCAAGGACAATTGCGAAGGCACTCTGGCTCAATGAGGATTTGACAGAGGCGATTGCTCTGGGCCATGATTTAGGGCATACACCATTTGGACATGCTGGTGAGAGAGAACTAAATCAAATTTGTCCGGGTGGCTTTCATCACCAGCAGCAGAGTGTCCGGGTTGTCGAACTGTTGGAAAAGGATGGCCGGGGGTTGAATCTTACAAAAGAGGTGCGGGATGGTATCCGGAATCACTCAACGTCTGGAAACCCATCCACACTAGAGGGAAAGATTGTACGTCTGTGCGATAAAATCGCTTATGTCAATTCGGACATAGATGATGCAATCCGAGGCCGGGTAATCCGGGAGGAAGATATTCCATATCACTGCAAGGAGGTGCTTGGGTTTACTCTCAGGGAGCGTCTGAATACGCTGATTCATGATATTATCAGCCGGAGTATGGGGCAGAAGGATATTATTATCTCGGAAGAAAGAAAGGAGGCATTACTTGAGTTACGGCAGTTTATGTTTGAAAGCGTCTATGTCAATTCGATTGCGAAGGCGGAGGAGGGAAAGGCGCAGTATATGATAGGGCAGCTCTATGACTATTATATACATCATGTAGAAGAACTTCCCACAGAGTATAGGCAGATGATAGAAAAGACAGAAGTTTCAGTGGAGCGAACAGTGTGCGATTTTATTGCGGGCATGACGGACCGGTATGCAGTAATGACTTACGAAAGTCTAACGATACCACGTACATGGTCAGTATTATAACGGAGTGTGGAACGATGTATTATGAAGAAAATTTTGTAGAAGAAGTCAGGCAGAGAAACGACGTGGTGGACGTTATATCTTCTTATGTAAATTTAAAACGTTCGGGCAGCAATTATGTTGGGCTGTGTCCGTTCCATAACGAGAAAACGGCATCCTTTTCTGTCAGTCCGGGGAAACAGATGTATTATTGCTTCGGGTGCGGCGCCGGGGGAAATGTATTTACATTTCTTATGGAATATGAAAACCTTACCTTTGTGGAGGCATTGGAGCAGCTTGCGGAACAGGCAGGGATGGAGCTCCCGGCAAAGAGCGACTCTGCCGCAGATAAAAAAAGAAGGGATATGCGCGATTCCATACTGGAGGTAAATAAGCTGGCGGCAAATTACTTTTTTGCCAAGTTGAAATCCGACCGGGGAAAGACAGGCTATGACTATTTGCTGAACCGGAAAATCAAACCGGAGATTATCGTAAAATTTGGACTCGGGTTTGCGGATAAAAACAGTGGGGAGCTTTACCGGTACATGAAAAGCAAGGGCTTTCCGGATGCGGTATTAAAAGAAACCGGACTTTTTACCTATGATGAGAAAAAAGGTACTTACGATAAGTTCTGGAACCGGGTTATGTTTCCGATTCTAGATAGAAATAACCATGTCATTGCCTTTGGAGGGCGAGTCATGGGAGAGGCAAAGCCGAAATACCTCAATTCACCGGAGACACTCGTATTTGATAAGAGCAGAAATCTATATGGACTGAATTTTGTTCATGGAAAACAGGATTCAGGCATGATTATCTGCGAGGGGTATATGGATGTCATAGCGCTTCACCAGGCAGGTTTTACGAATGCGGTAGCGTCTTTAGGAACTGCATTTACAAGCCAGCACTGCAGTCTGTTAAAACGGTATACAGATTTGGTGTATTTGTGTTATGATAGTGACAGTGCCGGCGTTAAGGCGGCTATGAGAGCGATTCCTATGTTGAAGGAAGCCGGCATCAGTGTGAAGGTCATTGATATGAGGCCGTATAAGGATCCGGATGAATTTATGAAGGGACTTTCGCCAGAAGAATTTAAGAAGCGGATAGATAATGCAAAAAATAGTTTTTTCTATGAAATAGATATCATAAAAAATAACTATGACATGAACGATCCAGAGTCAAAAACGAAGTTTATGAATGAAGTTGCTAAAAAATGCTTAACCTTTGATAATGAGATAGAGCGAAATAATTATATTGAGGCGTTTGCCCGTGAGTATGGAGCAAGGACAGAAGATTTTAGAAAGTTAGTTGCCTATCACAGCGCAAAGGCAGTAGGCATTGATTATGAAAGGCGAAGGCAGGAGAGATTCCAGAACCGGGAAGATAAAAAGGAAGATGGCATAGCAAAGAGTCAGGGTATTTTCCTGACATGGCTCAGCAATGATTCCGGATTGTTTGAAGTGACAAAGGATATCATCTGCGCTGCCGATTTTGTAGACGAGCCCTATCATCAGGTTGCAGAGATAATGTATGAGCAGTATGAAACAAATGGCAGGGTAGAGCCGGCTACGATTATCAGCAGGTTTCAGAGCAGGGAAGAACAAACATTAGTGGCAGGTATTTTCAATAAAGAAGTAAAGGCAATAAACAAAGATTCGGAGCAGATGAAAGCGGTAAATGAGGTTGTGAGAAGTATAAAGAAATACAGTCTCGATTACCGGAGCAGACATGTGACGGACATTAAGGAATTACAGAAACTGATTGAAGAAAAGAAACAACTGCAAACGTTGCAGCTTACATTCAAATAATAATTTTCGCTGCCCATACAGCAGAAATGGAGGAAAATATGGACAACAAAAATACAAATGCAGAAGAACAGCAGAAAATGATGGAGGTATTGAATCTCTTAGTCGAAGCGGGAAAAAAGAAAGATAACCTGCTGGACTTTGATGAGATTGATAAGGCCTTTGTCAGTAAAGGGATTGATTTGGATGCAGAAAAGACAGAGAAGGTCTTTGAATATCTTGAGAACAAGGGTATTGTGGCAATGGTACCGGACAGTGATGCCGATGATGAAATTATTCTGGATGTGGATGATGAGCCGACAGAGGAGGAGCTTGAAAATATCGAGCTTGCTGTGCCGGACGGTGTAAGTATCGAGGATCCGGTGCGTATGTATCTGAAAGAAATTGGAAAGGTGCCTCTCTTAACAGCGGATGAGGAAAAGGAGCTGGCAATGAAGATGGAGGCAGGAGATGCAGATGCGAAGAAACGTCTTGCCGAGGCAAACCTCCGTCTGGTAGTCAGTATTGCCAAACGGTATGTCGGACGCGGTATGTTGTTCCTAGATTTAATTCAGGAGGGAAATCTCGGACTGATTAAGGCAGTGGAAAAATTTGATTACCGGAAAGGGTATAAATTCAGTACCTATGCGACATGGTGGATTCGTCAGGCGATTACGAGGGCAATTGCTGATCAGGCAAGAACGATTCGTATTCCGGTGCATATGGTAGAGACGATAAACAAATTGATTCGCGTGCAGAGACAGCTTTTACAGGAGCTTGGCAGGGAGCCATATCCGGAGGAAATCGCAGAAAAAATGAGTCTGCCGGTAGAACGTGTCCGCGAAATCCAGAAGATTTCCCAAGAGCCGGTGTCCTTGGAAACGCCGATTGGCGAGGAGGAGGACAGCCATCTCGGTGACTTCATTCAGGATGACAATGTGCCGGTTCCGGCAGAGGCAGCCGCCTTTACACTCTTAAAGGAACAGCTTGTAGAAGTATTAGATACGCTGACAGACCGTGAACAGAAGGTGCTCCGTCTTCGTTTCGGGCTGGATGACGGACGTGCCAGAACGTTGGAGGAGGTCGGCAAGGAATTTGACGTTACTCGTGAGCGTATCCGTCAGATTGAGGCGAAAGCGCTCCGTAAGCTCCGTCATCCTAGCCGGAGCAGAAAGTTAAAGGATTATCTGGACTAATGGAGCTGTCAAAGCGTTTGCAGATGAATGTGGATTTGGTACCGTCCGGTACCGGCGTGGGTGATATCGGCTGTGACCACGGGTATGTATCCATTTATCTGGCAAAAAACAGACGATACAAAAAAGTAGTTGCCATGGATGTAAATCCGGGACCGCTCCAGATTGCAAAAAAGAATATTGAGCGTGCTGGTCTGTCTGAGGTGATAGAATGTCGGCTTAGTGATGGATTGCAAAGGCTTCACCCGGGAGAGGTAGATATCCTTATGATAGCCGGAATGGGTGGTATGCTGATCTGCCGGATATTAAAGGAGTATCCCGCGGTATTGGAACAGGTGGGGACGCTTGTTTTGCAGCCGCAGTCGGATTTGGCAGAGGTCAGAAAATGCGTACATGCCCTTGGATACCGCATTGATATGGAATCCGTCTGTGTGGACGCTGGGAAGTATTATTTTTCGATTCGTGCTGTCCGTGGGGCTGAGGAAGATACATATACAGAAAAAGAATATCGTTACGGACGGCTGTTAATAAAGGAAAAAAATGAGGTTTACAGAGAATATCTTTCACAGGAAAAAAGAAAAAAGGAACATATAAGGCAGCAGCTTACATGTAAACAAACACAAAATGCAAAGGAAAGGGCGTTGGCAATATCGCATATATTAGATGAGATAGATGAGATATTGAAAGTGTTCTGAGGAGGTAAGGTATGATGAAAATAACATTGGAGAACGAAGCGATAACCTGTCCGGAGGGGACAACTTTATTTGAACTCAGTCAGAAATATCAAAAAAATTATGAATTTCCGATTATTGTGGCAAAATGCAATGGAATTATTCAGGAGCTGTATCATGAGGTGCCGGAGGGGAGCCATATTGAATTTTGTACGATAAATGATAATGACGGCGCCCGCGCATATGTCAGAGGAATGTCAATGATGCTCCTAAAGGCAGTCTATAAAGAGGTGCCAAGGGAAAAAATTGAACGGGTTTCGATTGAATTTTGTATCGACAGCGGATATTATTGCCAGATTCATGGGGATGTAGAAATTACCCCGGAGCTCCTTGAGTGTATCGAGGCGAGGATGAGAAAATATGTGGCAAAAGATATGCGTTTTGTAAAACGGGTTATCCGCACAAGGGATGCGAGAGAGCTTTTTGATTCCCTGCATATGCACGCAAAAAGTCTTTTGATGCAGTATCGGCGCAACTCCCGTATGACCGTCTACGACTTAGGTAAGTTTACGGACTACTATTATGGGGCCATGCCGTATAGTACATCGGTTCTGAAATATTTCCGTTTGGAGCAGTATAAAGACGGTTTTGTATTTGTCATTCCGCACAAGGCGGCTCCGACAACGATGCCGGAATTTAATCCGAGCAATAAGCTGTATAATACGATGCAGCAGACGAATGAGTGGAGCCAGAAGCTCCATGTTTCTACTGTCGGCGATTTGAATGAAGAAATTGTACACGGAAATTTTAAAGAGCTGATGCTTGTACAGGAGGCTCTGCATGAAAAGAGGATTGGCGATATTGCAGAGAGGATAGCCAACGAGGGCTGCCGTATCGTAACGATTGCCGGACCATCTTCATCCGGAAAGACAACATTTTCCTACCGTCTATCGACACAGCTGAAAACGCTGGGGCTCAGACCACATCCGATTGCACTGGATGATTATTTTGTCAATCGTGTCGATACGCCAAAGGATAAAAACGGTCAGTACGATTACGAGTGTCTTGAGGCAATTGACACGAAGCAGTTTAACTCTGATTTGAATAATCTTCTGGAGGGAAAGGCAGTACAGCTTCCGACTTTTAATTTCATTACGGGATGCAGAGAGTATGAGAAGCCGCTGCTTCAGTTGGAAAAGGATGAAATTCTTGTGATAGAGGGAATTCATGGGTTGAACGATAAGCTGACCTATTCCATTCCGCAAGGAGAAAAATTTAAAATCTATATCAGTGCATTGACGACAATGAATCTGGATGGGCATAACCGGATACCAACGACAGAGGGACGGCTGTTCCGGCGTATTATCCGGGATGCCAGAACGAGAGGAAATTCGGCACAGAAAACAATATCTATGTGGAATTCTGTGCGCAACGGGGAGAATCAGAATATATTCCCATTTCAGGAGCAGGCAGACGCCATGTTCAATTCTGCTCTCATATATGAATTGTCGGCAATGAAACTATATGCCGATCCGCTTTTATTTCAGGTTCCGGTGGATTGTCCGGAATACTCGGAAGCACAGAGATTATTAAAATTCTTAGATTATTTCATTCCGATTGATCCGCATGAGGTTCCGTTAAATTCTATCTTGCGCGAATTTATCGGTGGTGGTATTCTATTGGGGTGAGTGATGAGCAGCACAGATGGCCGCGCCTGTTCAGACGAAAGGGAACAGGTGAGGAAAGTCCGGGCTTCACGGGGCAGGATGCCGGATAACGTCCGGTAGAGGCGACTCTCAGGCTAGTGCAACAGAAATAAACCGCCACTGTCCGGCAGGTTTCCTGCTGATAGTGGTAAGGGTGGAACGGCGAGGTAAGAGCTCACCGCCTTTCTGGTAACAGAAAGGGCATATGTAAACCCCATCCGAAGCAAGACCGAACAGGAGGCGATACGGCGGCCCGTCGTGCTTCCGGGTAGGTCGCTTGAGCCTGCTGGTAACAGCAGGACCAGATAGATGGCCATCCAACGACAGAACCCGGCTTACCGTGCTGCTCACACTTTTATAAGAATAGTGAAAGGGGAGCAGGAAATGGACCGGTTAGAAAAGCAGATGAAATTTATTGAAGAACTGGATAAAAATAAAGGGATAGGACGCCAGACCTACATATTGGGGGGAGAGCGTAAGGAAAACGATGCCGAGCACATGTTTCACCTTGCAATTATGGCGGCGGTGCTGAGCGAACATGCGAATGAACCGGTTGACGTCTTAAAGGTAATGACAATGGTTCTTGTTCACGATGCGGTGGAGATTGACGCGGGCGATACCTATGCCTATGACGAGGAAGGGAATGTTACCAAGAGAGAACGTGAGTGCAAGGCGGCAGACCGTATTTTTCATATTCTGCCACCAGACCAGGAAGAATATTTCCGTGGTTTATGGGAAGAATTTGAAGCAAATGAAACACCGGAGGCGCAGTTTGCCAATACGCTGGATAAGCTGCAGCCAACAATGTTAAACCATACTTCGGGAGGACGTGCATGGAAGGAGCATGGCGTGGCGGTCAGCCAGATATATAAAAGAAATGGCAGTACGGCGCTGGGTTCGGAAGTTTTGTGGAAATATGCAAGGGAGAATTTCATTGAACCCCATGTAGAAAAGCCGGGGAAGCCGGGAGAAATTAAAGAGGATAGAACATGAATATAATTGATGAGAGATATGAACTGGCAAAGGAAAGGATTTTCGAACTGCAAAGAGAGGCAGATGGGGAATTTTCTGACTATATAAAGAATACAGCCGCCCTTTTCCAGACAGTAACAGAGGTATTCGAGGCAGACGGAACAGAGGTGTGTTCAGAGGAATGGAACAAGCGTCTGTATGCTGATATAGCGGGGGAGGCGTATGAGAGTTCATATGCAAACCCGGCGTATGCGGAGCAAAAGTTTGGGAAAACAATGGGTTCCTATTTATGCTGGTATTATGCGCAGTTCCGCGATTCCATTGTGTCTGCCTATGAAAAGGAAAAAGAGGAAATCACGATTCTGATGGAGCTCTTTCTTCAGGAAGTATCGGTATTGCTTGAGGAGGAAGAAAAGGAGCGCTATCTGAAAGAGACGATGTATTATTTTGTGCATGACTATGATGAGAGCCGGATGGGAAAAAATATCTGCAAAATGTTGCTGCCAAACGAGGACGCATTGATATATGATATCGTGATGAACAGCAATTTTGGGGATGTCGGCTATCTATATCGTTATGGCGAATACATTACAGAAAACGAAAAGAAGATGGCGGCCTTTCTGGCAGAGCTGCCGGAGCAGACGCTTGCGGGTATGGCACGGACATATACAGAGGGCTACCGGAAGGGCTTTGAGGTGGCAGGAATTGATTTATCCGCGAAAAAGACAGTACAGATTCGTTATCATATAGGATTTGAACCGATGGTAAGGCAGGCGGTGCTGCAGTTTCGGGAAATGGGACTTGAGCCTGTATTTACACGAAGGACAAACACAAAAGCAATTGGTGTTGTCAGTACGTCTCCAAATAAGCAGTATCAGTACGACCATCGGTATGATGATGCATTGTATCTGAATCATGCGCTAGTACAAAACCGGCTGACACTGGCAGAAAATATATTTGAGCGTTACCACGATGAGGCTTCGGAATATGCGGGTCCGGCAGTAATCGAGGTGTTCGGAGAGGACCTTTTTGTACCGGAGACAAAAAA
The DNA here is from genome assembly GCA_002362575.1 of Lachnoclostridium sp. UBA3262. Taxonomy (GTDB): domain Bacteria; phylum Bacillota; class Clostridia; order Lachnospirales; family Lachnospiraceae; genus Eubacterium_F. Next base: position 49,847 of record DEUM01000027.1, read on the forward strand.
AGAAAGCCCAGCTTATTCAAAGGAGCAGGAGAGGCTGTCAGTGGAATATACGAGAGATTATGCGCTGATACAGAATAAGTTTATCCCGCAGGATTCTTACAGCTTTACAATTATTGCCTATCCAGTTCCAGAGATTGGCCCGGATTTCGAAGACATTTTCCGTGCCACGGTGAAAGTAAATACACTGGATATGGAGAAATACAGACAGATTCAACAGAGGCTGATTGATGCGCTGGATGCGGGAGAGTATGTCAAGATAACCGGACGGGGTAAGAACCATACCGATATCCGAATCCAGCTCCATACGCTGGAAAAGCCGGAGGAGCAGACGAATTTTGAAAACTGCCTTGCGGATGTCAATATCCCGGTCGGAGAAGTATTTACTTCTCCCGTGCTGACTGGAACGGAGGGAGTTCTTCATGTAACACAGGTTTACTTGAATGAATTGCGATATGAAAATCTGGAATTTACGTTTCAGGATGGCATGGTAAGCGGGTATATGTGTACGAATTATGAGAATGAGGAAGAAAATAAAAAGTATATCCGGGAAAACATCCTCCATAACCGTGACACCCTGCCGATTGGAGAATTTGCCATTGGAACAAATACGACGGCTTATGTTATGGGAAGGAAGTTTGGCATTGAGGCAAAGCTGCCGATTCTGATTGCTGAGAAGACAGGACCTCATTTTGCGCTTGGCGATACCTGTTATTCTATGAGTGAGGATGTTGTTTTGCATAATCCGGACGGAAAAGAAATTATTGCAAAAGAAAATGAGTGTTCTATGCTCCGGCATACGGATATCGGGAAGGCATACTTTAACTGTCACACTGATATAACGATTCCGTATGATGAGCTTGGCGATATCCTTGTCTTTACAAAAGAAGGGAAAACGATTACACTGATTAAGGATGGCAGGTTCGTCCTGTCCGGAACAGAGAGCTTAAATGATGTATTAAATGAAATGGAATCTTAGATAAGAAAGGATACAAAGGAGGTTTTTATTATGGCAAAGGTAGGAATTTTGATGGGAAGTGACTCAGACCTTCCGGTTATGAAAAAAGCAGCAGATATGTTAGAAAAATTTGGCGTTGATTATGAAATGACAATTATTTCGGCACACCGTATGCCCGATATATTTGTGAATTATGCGTCGGGGGCAGAGGAGCGCGGCGTGGAGGTTATCATTGCCGGAGCGGGCGGCGCTGCTCATCTTCCGGGGATGTGTGCCGCTTTGTTCGACCTTCCGGTCATTGGAATCCCAATTCACACAAAGAGCCTTGGCGGGGTTGACAGTCTGTACTCAATTGTACAGATGCCTTCTGGTATCCCGGTAGCTACGGTTGCTATTGACGGCGCAGCCAATGCGGCTATTCTGGCGGCGAAGATTCTGGCTGTATCCGATAAAGAACTGAGGGGCAGATTAAAGGAATATAAAAAGGAAATGAAGGAAGGTGTCCTTGCGAAGGCAGACAAGTTGGAGAAGCTTGGTTACGAGAAATACATCCAGCAGATGTAACTGCCCGCCTCCGCAGGGAATCTATTCTACCATAAACAATTTTTTTATTGATAGTATCAGAAAGTCGGTATAGCCGGCTTTCTTTGCTTCCTGCTGGGAAAGTATTGGTACGGAGCCGAGTTCCTTTCCCTCGTATGTGTAGGTGATAGAGCCGATTTCTGTCCCGCTTTTTACCGGAGCTGTGACGTCATGGTAGAGAACCTTTTTTTGAATTTTAGCCTTGTCGAACTCTGAAGTGAAGGTATGGGAAAATTTTCCTTTTGGATAAACTGCTATCACAGAAGGAATTCCACCTTTGACGGAGAGTGGCTCAAAATTCATGTCGGCAAAATCATCCTCATAAACGGAGCAATTTGCAAAGCCGTAGTCAAGGAGTGCCTGTGCTTCACTAAAGCGGACTTTGTGGTCCGGCGCCGCCATGATAACGGCAATCAGATTCATTCCATCCCGCTTGGCAGTAGCGCTCAGACAGTATTTTGCTTTGCTTGTCGAACCGGTTTTTAACCCGGTGATACCGTCATAAAACCTTACGAGTTTATTTGTATTTGTCAGGCCGAAAGTGCTTTCTCCCTTTTTGGTCTTGTGGACGATAGAATCCATCCATACGGTTGAGTAGTTTGATATCTGAGGATGTTTCATAATCAGTTCCCGCGACATCAGGGCGACGTCATAGGCGCTGGAGTAATGCCCGGACTTGATATCGTCATCCAGACCGCTGCAGTTTTTAAACTGAGTATGTTTCATGCCAAGTTCCTTTGCCTTTTTATTCATCAGTTTCACAAAATTCTGTTCTGAGCCGGCCACTTTTTCCGCCATAGCCACAGCAGCGTCATTCGCACTCGCAATGCTGATGCACTTAATCATTGTATTGACGGTCTGTGTCTCATGGGGTTCTAAAAATACCTGTGAACCTCCCATGCTGGCTGCATATTCACTGACACTGACTTCGTCTTCCAGAGAAATTTTGCCCTGATCAATCGCATCGAAAATCAGTGTGAGTGTCATAATCTTTGTTATGCTGGCTGGCACCAGTTCGGTATCTTTGCCTTTTTCGTATAATATTTCTCCGGTATCTCCCTCAATGAGAACGGCTGATTTTGCGGTTATATTGACAGCAGAACCAGTGGCAGTCTCTGCAAAAGAGCGGGGCGCAGTAGTAAGCGGAATACAAACAACGGTGCAGAGAATGAGTCCCGCAATATAGAATATTTTACATGTGACGGCTTTCATAATGACCTCCATCCCAGAATTCAGTGCTATAGTCTATTGTTATGTGATGTCCGGGCTGTTTATGACAGTATATTTCGCCTTGTAAGATTGACAAAAGGACATTCGTTCTTTATCATATAAATGAATGGAGGAATTTATGTATATTGGAATCGGCATTGTCCTGATAGCAGGACTTTTTCTCTTATATGGTTTTTGTGGAAATTATTTATTAACAACAGAGCAGTACCAGCTTTCTTCCGGAAAGTTAGAGAAGGATACGGTAATGGTTCTTTTGACGGATTTACATACCTGTTCCCACGGCAGGAAAAATGAAAAGCTGCTGCAAAAGATTAAGGAGAGCAGGGCAGATTTTATCTGTATTGCCGGGGATATGGTAGTAAAGAACGGAAAACGAACGGCAGAGGTCGTTTCTTTCATAAAAAAGCTGGTGGTGGAGTATCCGGTCTATTACTCGCCGGGCAATCATGAGATACGGATGCCGGAGTACGAAAAATATCGTGAGGAACTTCGAAGGGCGGGAGTGATATATCTGGAAAATGAAAGTGTGGAGACGGCGGGAGGAATCTGTATTACCGGGTTAGATTTGCCGGAATACTGGTATCATAAGGTATGGCAGAAACGGGAGTTTACCGTTTCGGAGATGACGCACTTGCTTGGAAAATGCAGGCAGGACTGCTATACTGTCCTGTTAGCACATAACCCGGAGTATTTCAGGCAGTACGCCGGATGGGGGGCAGATTTGACACTCAGTGGCCATCTGCACGGAGGAATCGCAAGGCTTCCTTTCTTAGGAGGGGTGATATCGCCTTCATTGCGGTTGTTTCCGGCGTATGACGCAGGAAAGTTTGAAAGACAGGGACGCTACATGATTGTCAGCCGGGGGTTAGGTCTGCATCATATTAAACTGCGTTTTTTTAACCGTCCGGAAGTCAGTGTGATAAATTTGACTTGCCATTTAAAGAGAAAATAGGTAGAATAGATTTGATTGCGAACGATACAATGGATGCTTTAGAACGGAGGGAAACATGGGAATACAGGTAAAGCTGGAAGCGTTTGACGGACCGTTGGACCTTCTGCTCCATCTGATAGAAAAAAATAAAGTTGATATCTTTGATATTCCGATTGTCCTCATTACGGAACAGTATCTAGAGTATGTCAGTAATATGGACGCCAAAAATATGGATGTGATGAGTGAGTTTCTTGTGATGGCGGCAACGCTTGTGCGCATTAAGTCAAAAATGCTTCTTCCGAAAGAAGAGGAGGAAGAAGAGGAGGAGGAAGATCCAAGGCAGGAGCTTGTTGAACGTCTGTTGGAATATAAAATGTATAAATATGCCTCCTATGAGCTGAAGGATAAGCAGTATGATGCGGCGAAGGTTTTTTATAAAGAGCCTTCCATACCAGAGGAGATAAAAAATTACAAAGAAGATATTGATTTTGATGAATTGCTGGCGGAGGTCACCTTGTCAAAGCTGCAGGATATTTTTGATTCAGTCATGCAAAAACAGGTGGATAAGATTGATCCAATCCGCAGCAAGTTTGGCGAAATAGAAAAGGAAGAAATCAACATTGAAGACCAGATGATTTTTGTAGAGGAATACGCTATGCTCCACGGTACATTCAGTTTTCGCAGCCTGTTGGAAAACGGTTCGGGCAAGGGGTATGTGATAGTAACCTTTTTAAGTGTCCTTGAGATGATGAGGACGGGTACACTGCAGATTGAACAGGAAAATTTATTTGACGATATACGGATTACCTACCGGAAAAATACAGAAAAATAAGTGCGGCAGGTATGAGTCGGCGGTATTCTTTTGAAAGCCGCGGCAGAATTGGAGGATGAGATTGAATATCAAGAAGCTGGAAGCAGTAGTAGAAGCGATTTTATTTACAATGGGCGAGGCGGTTGAGATTGAACGGCTCGCGGCGGCGGTAGAACATGACGAGGATACGGTAAGGAAAATTATCCGTAGTATGATGACGCGCTATGAGGAGGAAGACAGGGGGATTCATCTGATTGAGCTGGACGGCTCATTTCAGCTTTGTACAAAGCCGGAAATGTATGAATATCTGATTAAGGTGGCGCATATCCCGAAAAAGCATGTGCTGACGGATGTTCTTCTAGAGACACTTTCTATAATTGCCTATAAGCAGCCGATTACCCGGCTGGAAATTGAAAAAATCCGGGGAGTGTCATGTGACCATGCAGTCAATAAACTTGTGGAGTATGGGCTGATTTGTGAGGCGGGGCGTCTGGATGCACCGGGCAGGCCAATTTTATTTGCAACGACCGAGGAGTTTTTAAGATATTTTGGAATTGAGTCGCTGGAGGATTTGCCAATTCTGAATCAGGAAACGATTGAGGACTTCAAGGAGGAGGCAGAGCGGGAGGTTCTGGATGAATTGAATAAGGGTGAGGGCAAATGAAAATGATTTAAGGGAAAGAAAATAGGGGCTTGCATTTTATTATTGCATAGTATATAATAGCTAAAGACAAAGGTGTCAAAAGAGTACGGAAAGTGTACCCTTTTGGCGCTTTTTTTAGTTAGAAGCAAGGAGGATTTCAGATGAGCAGGTATATAGAAGAAGGGAAAAGAAAGCCGGTTGGAATGTATCATCCGAGCTTTGAGCACGACAACTGCGGTATCGGTGCTATTGTAAATATTAAGGGTAAGAAGACACACGATACAGTAAAAAATGCGCTGGAAATTGTTGCTAATTTAGAACACCGTGCCGGAAAGGACGGCGAAGGGAAAACCGGAGACGGCGTGGGAATCCTATTACAGATTTCCCACAAATTTTTCAGCAAGGCAGCGGGAAAGATGGGGATTGACATAGGCGGCGAGCGGGAATACGGCGTCGGCATGTTCTTCTTTCCACAGGACGAGTTAAAGAGAAATCAGGCAAAGAAGATGTTTGAGACGATTGTGGATAAAGAGGGGCTTGAGTTTCTCGGCTGGCGTGAGGTACCGATTGCACCGGATATCCTTGGTAAGCGTGCCGTAGAATGTATGCCGTGTATTATGCAGTGTTTTGTGAAAAAGCCAAAGGATGTAAAAAAAGGTCTAGATTTTGACCGTAAGTTATACATTGCACGCCGTGTTTTTGAGCAGTCAAATGAAAACACTTATGTAGTTTCCTGCTCATCAAGGACGATTGTGTATAAGGGAATGTTTCTTGTGTCTCAGTTACGGCTGTTCTTTGATGATTTGCAGGATGAGGATTATGAATCTGCGATTGCGATTGTACATTCCCGGTTCTCGACGAATACACAGCCAAGCTGGCAGCGTGCTCATCCAAACCGTTTTATCGTACATAACGGTGAAATCAATACCATCCGGGGTAATGCTGATAAAATGCTTGCCCGTGAGGAGACGATGGAGTCAGAACAGTTAAAGGGAGAGCTTCATAAGGTGCTTCCGGTCATCAACTCGGAGGGTTCGGATTCTGCTATGCTCGACAATACATTGGAGTTTCTTGTCATGAGCGGAATGGAACTTCCTCTGGCAGTCATGATTACCATACCGGAGCCATGGGCGAACAACCGTTATATCAGCGAAAAGAAAAAAGACTTTTATCAGTATTATGCGACAATGATGGAGCCGTGGGACGGTCCGGCGTCGATTTTGTTCTCTGACGGTGATATGGTAGGTGCGGTTCTTGACCGGAATGGTCTGCGCCCATCGCGCTATTATATTACGGATGATGACCAGTTGATTTTATCTTCCGAGGTCGGCGTCATGCCAATCAGTGAAGAACATGTAGTGAAGAAAGACCGTCTGCGTCCGGGGAAAATGCTTCTTGTCGACACGGTAAAGGGGGAGCTTGTAGATGATGATGACTTAAAGGAAACCTACGCTTCCCGGCAGCCATATGGAGAATGGCTTGACAATTATCTGGTGCAGTTAAAGGATATCCATATTCCAAACCAGAGAGTGGAGCATTATTCCGTGGAGGAGAGGAGAAAGCTTCAGAAGGCATTTGGTTATACCTATGAGGAAGTAAAAACGTCTATTCTTCCTATGGCAAAGAACGGCGCTGAGCCGATCGCAGCAATGGGACACGATACCCCGCTTCCGGTACTCAGCCGACAGCCACAGCCGCTTTTTAACTATTTCCGACAGCGGTTTGCGCAGGTAACAAATCCTCCGATTGACGCAATCCGGGAGGAGGTTGTCACATCCACGTCGGTTTATATCGGCGAGGACGGTAATATTTTACATGAGGAACCGGAAAACTGTCAGGTTCTTCGTATACAGAATCCGATATTGACAGATACCGACCTTTTGAAAATTAAAAATATGAACGTGCCGGGCTTTAAGGCTGGTGTGATTTCGATTCTCTATTATAAAAACACATCGCTGGAAAAGGCGATTGACCGTCTGTATTTAGAGGCGGACCGTGCTTATAAAGACGGTGTGAATGTGTTGATTTTATCTGACAGAGGAGTGGATGAAAACCATGTGGCGATTCCTTCTCTGCTTGCAGTATCGGCTATGCAGCAGCATTTAGTAAAAACGAAAAAGAGAACAAGGGTGGCGATGATTCTCGAGAGTGCAGAGCCGAGAGAGGTTCATCATTTTGCGACGCTTCTTGGTTATGGCGCTTGTGCGGTGAATCCTTATCTGGCGCTGGATACGATTAAACGTCTGATTGACTGCGGCATGCTGGATAAAGATTACTATGCGGCTGTCGACGACTACAATAATGCGGTGCTTCACGGCATTGTAAAGATTGCTTCCAAAATGGGAATTTCGACGATTCAGTCATATCAGGGTTCCAAGATATTTGAGGCAATCGGAATTTCGAAAGAAGTAATTAACAGCTATTTTACTGACACGGTTTCCCGTATCGGAGGGATTACCATAAGCGATATTGAAAAGCAGGTGGAAGAACTCCATACAAAGGCGTTTGATCCACTGGAGCTTGGCAATGATACAACTCTGGATAGTGTGGGAACTCACAAATCGCGAAGTGGAAAGGAAGAGCACCTCTATAATCCGAAGACCATTCATCTGCTGCAGCAGGCGACGTGGACGGGGAATTATAAATTGTTTAAGGAGTATTCAAAGGAGATAGATAAGGAAGACCAGTTTATCAACCTGCGCAGTCTTTTAGGCTTTAAATTTCCGAAAAAGGGAATTCCACTGTCACAGGTAGAAAGTGTAGACAGTATTGTGAAACGGTTTAAGACTGGTGCGATGTCCTACGGCTCAATCTCGCAGGAGGCACATGAAACACTGGCAATTGCCATGAATAACCTTCATGGAAAGTCAAACAGCGGTGAGGGTGGAGAGAGTCTGGAGCGTCTGACGGTTGGAACGGACGGAAAGAACCGCTGCTCAGCAATTAAGCAGGTGGCGTCCGGGCGATTTGGCGTAACGTCACACTATCTGGTCAGTGCAAAGGAAATTCAGATTAAGATGGCGCAGGGAGCAAAGCCGGGAGAGGGCGGACATCTGCCGGGCGGTAAGGTATATCCATGGATTGCAAAGACAAGGCTTTCCACACCGGGTGTTTCGCTGATATCCCCACCGCCGCACCACGACATTTATTCGATAGAGGATTTGGCACAGCTCATTTACGATTTAAAGAGTGCGAATACAAAGGCGAGAATATCGGTCAAACTGGTTTCTGAGGCGGGTGTTGGCACAGTCGCCGCCGGCGTTGCAAAAGCGGGTGCAGGAGTCATTCTGATATCCGGATACGATGGCGGTACAGGAGCTGCGCCGAGAAGTTCGATTCACAATGCCGGACTCCCGTGGGAGCTTGGACTTGCCGAGACACACCAGACACTGCTTATGAATGGACTTCGCTCGAAGGTTGTCATTGAGACAGACGGTAAGCTGATGACAGGGCGGGATGTTATGGTAGCGGCATTGCTTGGTGCAGAGGAATACGGCTTTGCCACAGCGCCACTTGTTACGATGGGATGCGTGATGATGCGTGTCTGTAATCTGGATACCTGTCCGGTCGGTGTAGCGACGCAGAATCCGGAGCTTCGGAAACGGTTTAAGGGAAAGCCGGAATATGTAGAGAACTTCATGCGGTTTATCGCGGAAGAAGTTCGGGAGCTTATGGCAAAGCTTGGTGTGAAAAAGCTGGATGATATTATCGGACATTCCGAGCTTTTGAAAATTCGCGATGAGGTGGCAGAAGATGACAGGACAGCGAAGCTGGATTTATCACCGATTCTTGACAATCCGTTTGTAAAGGAAAAGAAGCGGATTTATAACGAGAAGGATGCGTATAACTTTAAGTTAAATAAAACGATAGATGAAAAGATTTTCTTGAAAAAATTTGAAAAAGCGCTGGAGACCGGGGAAAAGGCAAAGATTCGTGTAAAGGTATCGAATATTGACCGGGCGCTGGGAACGATACTCGGCTCAGAGATTACTGAAAAGCTGGGCGACGACGTTCCGCAGGATACATTTTCCATTGAGTGTACGGGAAGCGGCGGGCAGAGCTTCGGGGCATTTATTCCGAAAGGACTGACACTGGAGCTGATTGGTGACAGCAATGATTATTTTGGAAAGGGGCTGTCCGGTGGAAAGCTGATTGTATATCCGCCAAAGGATGTCCAGTATAAACCGGAGGAGAATATTGTTATTGGTAATGTGGCACTGTACGGTGCGACAAGTGGGGAGGCGTACATTAACGGAGTTGCCGGAGAACGGTTCTGCGTGCGAAATTCCGGCGCCAATGCGGTTGTCGAGGGCGTTGGCGACCATGGATGCGAATACATGACGGGCGGCTGTGTCGTCATACTGGGACAGACAGGGAAAAACTTTGCAGCCGGCATGAGCGGAGGTATCGCATATGTGCTGGATGAAAACAGCGACCTTTACCTGAAGTTAAATAAAGAACTGGTATCCTCCAATGCAGTGACCGATAAGTATGACGTAATGCAGTTAAAGGACATGATTCGGGCTCATGTAGAAGCGACAAACTCAGAAAGAGGAATTGAAATTCTTGAGCATTTTAGTGAATATCTGCCAAAGTTTAAGAAAATTATTCCGCATGACTATCAGGCAATGCTTCAGAGGATTGCCAAGATGGAAGAAAAGGGTATGAGTAACGAACAGGCGCAGATTGAAGCATTTTATCAGTTAAAAAAGTAGAAAGGATGGAATACTATGGGTAAACCGACTGGCTTTTTAGATTATGAGCGGCAGGCGAATACAGAAATACCGCCGCTTGAACGAATTAAAAATTTTGAAGAATTTCATGTACCAATGGGTGAGGAGGAACGGCGTGTACAGGCGTCCCGATGTATGGAATGTGGAGTTCCGTTCTGTCAGTCCGGCATGATGATTGGCGGCATGGCTTCCGGCTGTCCGCTGAACAATATGTGTCCGGAATGGAATGATTTGCTGTATATTGGCAGCTATGAACAGGCATTGGGAAGGCTGTTAAAGACGAATAATTTTCCGGAATTTACTTCCCGCGTCTGTCCGGCACCGTGTGAGGCGGCATGTACCTGCGGACTGAATGATTCTCCGGTTACGATTAAAGAAAATGAAAATGCAATTATTGAATATGGATATGAAAATGGGCTGATGGAGCCTCAGCCGCCGAAGGTCAGAACAGGTAAAAAGGTAGCGATTGTCGGTTCCGGGCCTTCCGGTCTTGCCGCTGCAGACCAGCTGAATAAACGCGGACACAGTGTAACGGTATTTGAGAGGGAGGATTATCCGGGCGGACTGCTTATGTATGGCATCCCGAATATGAAACTTGACAAATCTGTAATTGAACGTAAAATAAAAGTAATGGAAGCGGAGGGCGTTGTCTTTAAGACAAACGTGAATGTCGGCGTTGATATCAAGGCGGAAACGCTTCGAAAGGAGTATGACAGGGTAATTCTGACGTGCGGTGCTTCGAATCCAAGAGACATTAAAGCACCGGGAAGGGATGCAAAGGGAATTTATTTTGCCGTTGATTATTTAAAGCGCGTCACAAAGCATCTCCGAAACCCGGAGTACAAAGACTATATTGACACAAAAGGAAAAAATGTTCTAGTCATCGGAGGCGGTGATACAGGAAACGATTGTGTCGGTTCTTCCATACGGCAAGGGGCAAAGAGTGTAGTCCAGCTTGAGATGATGCCAGAGCCTCCAAAGGGGCGTGCCGATGACAATCCGTGGCCGGAGTGGCCGAAGGTGTTAAAAACCGATTATGGCCAGCAGGAAGCGATTGCCGTATTTGGCAGTGATCCGCGTATTTATGAAACTACGGTTAAGGAGTTCATAAAGGATAAGGCGGGAAATGTAAAGCAAGTGGTATGCGTGAAGCTGGACTGGAAAAAGGATGAAAAGACAGGGCGCATGTCGATGAGTGAGATTCCGGGAAGTGAGTATGTTCTGGATGTGGACTTTGTATTTATTGCAGCTGGTTTCCTTGGCTCGGAAGAATATGTGACGAAGGACTTTGGCGTTTCCCTGACAGAGCGCACGAATGTACAGACGAAACAGGGGCAGTATAGTACAAGCGAAGCCGGCGTTTTTACTGCCGGTGACATGCATCGAGGTCAGTCCCTTGTTGTATGGGCCATTCGTGAAGGACGCGAGGCGGCGAAAGAAGTAGATAAGGATTTGATGGGGTATACGAACCTGAATTAGCTTTTGGATGAAAGTATTTCCGGCGGTGCTTGTTGGGCACCGTCGGTTTTTGAGGAAAGGAGAACGATACTATGACACATTTTACGAGGGAAGATATTATCCGGATGGTCGAGGAGGAGGACGTAGAATTTATCCGGCTACAGTTTGTCGATACATTTGGCAATCTGAAAAATATGGCGGTTACGTCTAGACAGATAGACGAGGTACTGGATAACCGATGTACGTTTGACGGCGCTGCGATAAAGGGCTTTAACACAACGGATGTAGATGAGCTTGTGCTTGTGCCGGATTTAGATTCCTTTGCCATCTTCCCATGGCGTCCGCAGAGAGGGCGTGTGGCAAGGTTTATCTGTGATGTGCAGCATCCGGACGGCACGCCGTTTATAGCAGATTCCAGACATATTTTGTGCGAGGAAATTAAAAAAGCGGCAGAGGAAGGCTATACTTTGCAGGTAGGACCGGAATCGGAATTTTTCCTGTTTGATACGGCGGAAGACGGTTCTCCGACGACAGAAACCGGGGAAAAGGGAAGCTTTTTTGATATAGGGCCTGTCGATATGGGAGAAAACGCAAGAAGGGATATTGTGCTCTCGCTGGAGGAGATGGGACTTGACATTAAATCTTCTTATCACTCAAATGAGAGTGCACAGCATCATATTGCCCTTGGGTTTGCCGATGGGCTTCAGGCGGCAGATAACGTCATGACGTATAAGCTGGCTGTCCGTACCGTGGCAAAAAGGCATGGTCTTCACGCTACCTTCATGCCAAAGCCGAATTATGGAAAGAAGGGTTCCGGCATGTTCTTCCATATGTTTTTGTGTAAGGACGGGAAAAATATTTTTGGCGATTCGGGGGATGAACATGGGTTAAGCAAGGAGGCCTATTATTTTATGGCAGGTATTATGCGCCATATTAAGGGTATGACGTTAATCAATAACCCGATTATCAATTCCTATAAACGGCTGGTGCCGGGGTATAACGCACCTGTCAATATTAGCTGGTCAAGGAAGAACCGTACCCCGCTGATGCGGATTACAAGCACCGGAGTTTTTGGGCCGCGCATTGTCCTGCAGAGTCCGGACGGCGCCTGCAACCCATATCTTGTCCTTGCCGGATGTCTGGCTGCCGGACTGGAGGGCATCCGAAATCAGATTGAGCCTCCTGCCAGTCTGGATGAAATGACAGAGGACAATGACATAGATTTTGATATTCTGCCACGCACTCTTATGGAATCCATCCAGAAATTTGAGCAGGACAGTTTTCTTCAAAATGTTTACGGAGAACAGTTGTCACAGATTCTGATTTCCAAGAAAAAAGATGAGTGGAATCAGTTTTGCGAACAGGTAACTGCGTGGGAAGTCGAGAAATATCTGGACCGGATTTAGAGGTAAGGTGAGAATCATAGTACGGATTATAATTGCATTTTCTAAATTGGAGGATGCAAAAAAAATAAAAAATGTTTTGAACCGCCACGGATATGATGATATACTGGCATGTAACAGTGCATCTCAGGCCATTGCAGAAGCGAATGAAAGTGACTGCGGCATTGTGCTGTGCGGATACCGTCTGCCCGATATGTATTATCTGGAGTTGTATGGCTATCTGCCAAGAGAATTTTCGATGCTTCTGATAGCCTCTCCTGCCAAGATACAGGAATGTGAGAGCGGAAATATTATGTGTCTTTCTATGCCCTTTCATTCTCATGAGCTGGTTAGTACGATAGAAACCATGATACTGAATCTGACCGGAACAGGGCGGAGGATAAAAAGAGGACAGGCAAGAAAACGCTCGGAAAAGGAGCAGAAGACAATTGAAAAAGCAAAAACGCTTTTAATGGAGCGAAACCATCTGTCGGAGAGTGAAGCACATAAATATATACAGAAGTTAAGTATGGATAGTGGAAATACGCTTGTAGAGACGGCAGAAATGCTGTTAGCGTTTGACGAATAGAGCTCCCTTGAGGGGGAAAAGGAGGATAGTGTGAAAATGGAGGCATATCTAATACTGGAGGACGGAACAAAGTTTACCGGTAAGAGCATAGGAAGTACAAGGGAGGTAATCAGTGAGATTGTTTTCAATACTTCCATGACCGGCTATCTTGAGGTGCTGACAGATCCGAGCTATGCAGGACAGGCAGTTGTCATGACCTATCCGCTGATCGGGAACTACGGTATCTGCCGAAAGGATATGGAAGGGAAGGTTTCTCATACGGATGGCTTTATTGTCCGGGAACTGTCAAGGCTTGCCAGTAATTTTCGCAATGAACAGAGTGTGCAGGATTTTCTTATAGAACAGGATATTCCCGGAATCGAGGGGATTGACACAAGGGCTCTTACAAAAATTTTGCGGGAAAAGGGTACGATGAACGGAATGATAACGACGAAGGAGCCTTCGGATATGGAGTCCGTTCTGGAAAAAATCAAAGAATATAAAGTCCGGGGTGTTGTCCGTAAAGTGACAACAACAGAAGTAATATCTTATAAGCCGGGTGATTTAGATACGGATAGCAACGTTCCGGCGACAAAGAAGGTTGCTATTCTTGACGTTGGGACAAAGTTTAATATTGCCAGATGTTTGCTAAAGAGGGGCTGTGAGGTAACCATTTTTCCGTCTTACACACAGGCAGAGGAAATGTTAGCTATACATCCGGACGGCATTATGCTGACGAACGGACCGGGTGATCCGAAGGAGTGTACGGAGGTTATTTCGGAGTTAAAGAAGCTGTATCAATCGGATATACCAATTTTTGCTATCTGTCTCGGACACCAGCTTATGGCACTGGCAAATGGATGCGACACGGAGAAGATGAAATATGGACACCGGGGAGCAAATCATCCGGTAAAGGATGTAGAGACCGGGCGGGTATATATTTCCTCACAGAATCATGGGTATGTGGTAAAGGCAGAGTCCGTTCCGGAGGAAATCGCAGAGACGGCCTTTGTCAATGTCAATGACGGAACAGTGGAGGGGCTGAAGTACAAGAATAAAAAGATTTTTACTGTTCAGTTTCACCCGGAGGCATGTGCGGGGCCGAAAGATTCGGAAGTGCTGTTTGAGCGGTTTATCAAGATGATGGAGTAGGAATGGAGGAAAAAATGCCAAAAACAGAAGGAATTAAAAAAGTATTAGTAATTGGTTCCGGCCCAATTGTTATTGGGCAGGCGGCAGAGTTTGACTATGCCGGCACACAGGCGTGCCGCTCTCTGAAAGAGGAGGGTATGGAGGTTGTGCTGATTAACTCGAATCCTGCTACCATTATGACGGATAAGGATATTGCCGACTGTGTTTATATTGAACCTCTGACGCCAGAGGTCGTAAAGAAGCTGATACAAAAGGAAAAACCGGACAGTATTCTCCCTACCTTGGGCGGACAGGCAGCCCTGAATATTGCAATGGAGCTGGAGGAGTCCGGCTTTCTGAGAGAGCAGAAGGTACGGCTGATTGGTACGACGGCGAGGACGATTAAGAGGGCAGAGGACCGTCAGGAATTTAAAGAGACAATGGAAAAAATCGGAGAACCGATTGCGGCAAGTGTCGTTGTGGAGACGGTGGAGCATGCGATTTCCTTTGCGGATGAGATTGGTTATCCGGTTGTTATCCGTCCGGCTTATACACTTGGCGGCAGCGGCGGCGGTATTGCACACAATGAGGAAGAACTTCGCGATATCTGTTCAAACGGGCTTCGTCTGAGCCGGGTTGGGCAGTGCCTGATTGAGCGCTGTATTGCCGGGTGGAAGGAAATTGAATATGAGGTCATGCGGGATGCCGGGGGAAACTGTATTACGGTGTGTAATATGGAGAATTTAGATCCGGTCGGTGTACATACGGGTGACAGCATTGTTGTAGCGCCGTCACAGACGCTTGCTGATAAAGAGTACCAGATGCTCCGCTCATCGGCTTTGAACATTATTACGGAATTGGAAATCACAGGTGGCTGCAATGTGCAGTTTGCGCTGAATCCGGAGAGTTTTGAGTATTGTGTCATAGAAGTAAATCCGCGCGTGAGCCGTTCTTCGGCTCTGGCGTCGAAGGCAACGGGATATCCGATTGCCAAGGTGGCAGCGAAAATTGCGCTTGGCTATACGTTGGATGAGATTCCAAATGCCATTACCGGAAAGACGTTTGCCAGCTTTGAACCGGCACTGGATTACTGTGTAGTCAAGATTCCGCGTCTGCCGTTTGACAAGTTTATCAAAGCCAAGAGGACATTGACAACACAGATGAAGGCAACCGGAGAGGTCATGAGCATCTGTGATAATTTTGAGGGTGCGCTGATGAAGGCGCTCCGCTCACTGGAACAGCATATTGACAGTCTGGATATCGGGCGTTATGCCGATCGCTCAAAGGAAGAACTGTTAGAGCGTGTAAGCATCGTGGATGACAGAAGAATTTATATTATCGCTGAGCTAATCCGGAAAGGCGCTTCGTATGAAGAAATTCATGATATCACACAGATTGATATATGGTTTATTGATAAAATTGCCCATTTAGTTGAGATGGAACAGCAGCTAAAGACAGGGAAGCTGACTCCGGAGATTCTTGCCGAGGCAAAGCGGATGGAATTTCCTGACCGTGTGATTGCCGGTTATACGAGATTGTCTGAGAAAGAAGTCCGTCAGATGCGTCTGGAGCATGGAATTGTGGCAGCGTTTAAAATGGTAGATACCTGTGCGGCAGAGTTTGAGGCGTCTACGCCATATTACTACAGTGTATTTGGAAGTGAAACGGAAGTCCGTCCGGTAAAGGATAAGAAGCGGATTATGGTACTTGGTTCCGGCCCGATTCGAATTGGACAGGGAATTGAGTTTGATTTTTGCTCGGTTCACAGCGTATGGTCACTGTCACAGAGCGGTTATGAGACAATTATTGTAAATAACAATCCGGAAACAGTCAGCACTGATTTTGACGTGGCGGATAAGCTGTACTTTGAACCGCTGACGCCAGAGGATGTTGAAAATATCGTAGATATTGAAAAACCGGATGGAGCGGTTGTCCAGTTTGGGGGACAGACGGCGATTAAACTGACCGAAGCTTTGCTGGATATGGGCGTACCGATTTTGGGAACGAGTGCAAAGGATGTAGACGCCGCAGAAGACAGAGAATTATTTGATGAAATCTTAGAGCAGTGCAAAATTCCAAGACCGGCAGGAAGAACTGTCTATACGACAGAGGAAGCATTGGAGGCGGCAAACGAGCTTGGTTATCCGGTTCTTGTCCGTCCGTCTTATGTACTGGGCGGGCAGGGTATGCAGATAGCTATTAACGATGATGATATCGAGGAATTTATGTCCATTATTAACCGTCATGTGCAGGAACATCCGATTCTCGTCGATAAGTATCTGATGGGAAAAGAGGTTGAGGTAGATGCGGTATGTGACGGCGAGGATATTTTGATTCCGGGTATTATGGAGCATGTGGAGCGCGCCGGAATCCATTCGGGGGACAGTATATCAGTTTATCCGGCAATGAGCATTAAGCCGGAGGTAAGGGAGGTGCTTGTCGATTACACAGCGAAACTGGCAAAGAGCCTTCACGTAATTGGTCTGATAAATATCCAGTTTATTGTATATAATGATGAAGTATATGTGATTGAGGTAAACCCGCGTTCAAGCCGGACTGTGCCGTATATCAGTAAGGTTACGGGGATTCCGATTGTCAAGCTGGCTTCCCGTGTGATTTTAGGAGAGAAAATCCGGGATATGGGCTATGCGCCGGGACTGGCAAAGGAAGCGGATTATATTGCCATTAAGATGCCAGTATTTTCGTTTGAGAAACTGCGGGGGGCAGAGATTAGCCTTGGGCCGGAGATGAAGTCTACCGGGGAGTGCCTCGGTATAGCCAGAACGTTTAATGAAGCGCTTCATAAAGCCTTTATGGGGGCGGGAATCAACCTTCCGAAATACAAGAGAATGATTTTGACAGTAAACGATAATGCCAAGGAGGAGGCAGTATCGGTTGCCAAGCGTTTTCAGGCACTTGGATATGAAATTTATTCGACAAAGGGGACAGCAAAATATCTCGCAGAAAAGGGCATAGAGGTCGTGGGCGTAAATAAGATTGAGCAGGAGGCGCCAACGCTTATGGATTTAATTCTTGGACATGAGATTGACCTTGTTATTGATATTCCAAAACAGGGCGAACATTCCCATGACGGCTTTCTGATTCGGCGTGTATCCATTGAAACAGGAGTGAACTGCCTGACTTCCATCGATACGGCAAATGCCCTTTTGACGGCGCTGGAGGATGCCGGGAAGGGTGAGATGACGTTAGTTGATATTGCTACGATTTAGCTTGTCTTTAGACTCAGCAAAGTAAAATGAGTGCTTGAAAGGGAGAAGATGGCATGACACGAGAACAGCAAAGAAAATTAAAAGAATTAAAGCAAAACCTACCTCAAATTCTGAAAAGTAATGTGAAATCATATGGTCTTAAGAAAAAAGATTATATGGTTTGGTATCAGAAGGATGACGTCTATTTTTCATTATTGATAGATATAAGAGAAAAAGATGGGCATTGTTATTGTGTTTCAGAGGAACGGATTAAGCCGTTATGGCTGGATGATTTGTTTTGGGATATTATGGATATGCCTGAAAACAAATCAGAACCGCTTAGCTTACGCTGTATAGGTGCTTTTGCTATTTACGGTATGACATCCTTTGAATGTGAACAGGACTTGCCGGAGTGGAGTGCAGAGGAATTGAAAAAATGCGTCATTACATATATTGAGCATTTTCATCAATACTGTAATAATAGTAATATAGAAAATTACTATTCCATATTTGATTCTTCAGCTTATCAGGGAGATATACAGGAGATTTTGATTTTACTTCATAGACAAGAGTATCAGAAAGCATTGAAGTATATTCAGTCCATGGAGAATGGCGGTCAATTTGAAAATAAAGGTATATGTTTTAAGAATTATGCTGAAAAATATTGTAAAAAGCATATACGTCATGGAAGACGATGGAAAATTTTCAAATAATAATATTGGTAAATGGGAATTTTCAAATTTATGATTTACAATTTGCCCGACTTGTGGTATGATACAGAAGTTAATAAAATTTACCATTGCTCAGGTTTCGGACAACTCCAACCGAATCTTAGTAAATGGCATATTAAAAAATATGGAGGTACATCAATATGATGACAACAGAAAAGAAAAAGGAAATTATTGCTGCTTACGGCAGAACACCGAATGACACCGGTTCACCGGAAGTTCAGGTTGCACTTTTGACAGAGCGTATTAACACGCTGACAGAGCATTTGAAGGAAAACAAGAAAGACCACCATTCCCGCAGAGGTCTGCTGAAGATGGTTGGTAAGCGCAGAGGTCTTCTTGATTATCTGAAAAGAACAGACCTTGAAGGTTATCGTGCGTTGATTGAAAAATTAGGTTTGCGTAAATAATATTGCCGGATTCCGGGCAAGAGTGCTTCCGTATTGAATATGGGAGCATTTTTGTATACTGTTGCGCAATTGGAGGGAAAAAAGTGAAAAGAAATCGAAGTCAGGCTTTTGTCTGCCGAAATGGCAGAATACTGCTGGTGGAGCATAAAATGAGAGGTCGGGATTTTTTTAATCTTCCCGGCGGCGGCATTGAAGATGGAGAGACACCGGAGGAAGCAGCGTTGCGCGAGTTAAGGGAAGAAACGAATGTGACGGGAAAAATTCTGCGTCCGCTGACAATTGAATACAAGCCGGATATGGAGAGTCGGATTTTCACTTTTCTAGTTGAAGTTCCGGAAGATGCGGTGGCGTCAAAAGGAATTGATCCGGAACTTTCAGAGGCGGAGCAATCCATAGTGGGGGTGTCATGGCGGACTCTGGATGAGATACCGGAGAGGGACCGCGCTTATCTCTTTGGGGCAGGGATGATGCGTATACCAGAGTTTCATGATGAGGTTTTAAAATGGAAGGACGATGAAATTAGTTATCCGTCTTATGAATGATGGGTTAAATATTTTTAGGGCGTTGTGATTTACTACAACGTCTTTTTAATTGTATAAAATGCTTGCTTTTTTTATCACATGGTGTTATTCTGTATTTAGTAAGCAAGTTTCTATTTTAAATTATTTATATATCTGTTACGTGACCATTCTTGCTTAAAAATCCAATTAACATGAATACAAATAAGCGGGGTGGGGACTGCAGTATAAACGGTGCGATATATGTAATGACCTGCCTTTGCTATCTAGCGAAAGGGAGGAAACTTTATGGGAGTAGAGGGAAAAGAGACAAAAGAATTTAAAGAAACAAAAGGATTACAGAAACCAATCCGGATATATAAGGACACAGTATTTCGGATGATTTTTAAGGAGAAATCAGAGTTATTGTCATTGTTCAACACAGTCAATGGCACGCATTATGACAATCCGGACGATTTGGAAATCAATACACTGGAAAATGCAATTTATATGTCAATGAAGAATGATATATCCTGTGTGCTGGATATGCAGTTGAACCTGTATGAACACCAGTCAACGGTAAATCCAAACATGCCGCTTAGAAATTTGTACTATGTATCAAGGCTGTATGAAAAGATAACGCTAGAGCATGACATCTATTCCGGAAAACAAATCAAACTGCCAACACCGAAATTTATAGTGCTGTATAATGGAGAAGCGGAGCAGCCGGAGCGAAAGGAACTACGTTTGTCCGATGCGTTTATGACAGACACCGGGGAGATAAATTTAGAACTGGTAGTTTTGCAGCTAAACATTAACTCAGGCTATAATAGTGAACTGGCTGAGAACTGTAAAACATTATATGAATACATACAGTATACAGAGAGGGTAAGACAGTATAGCAGGGAAATGCCCTTAAAGGAAGCGGTAGAAAGAGCTGTGGAGGAATGTATCAGAGAAGACATTCTGGCAGACTTTTTGAAGAAGAACAAAGCGGAGGTGATTTACGTGAGTATATTTGAGTATGATGAGGAAAAGCATATGAGGACGGTCCGTGAGGAAGGAATAGAGAAAGGGAGAGAACAGGGAGAGGAAAATAGCAGATACAAAATCATCTGCAATATGCTTCGTGACAACCAGTCGCCTGAGATAATCAGCAAATATACAGAACAGCCACTAGAATACATATATCAGATTCAACATCAGATGCTTCAGGAGGTACATGAGGAAAATCAATATGGCAAAAGAGAGCAAACATCAGAGGAAGGATAATGAGAAAATATTTCAGTGATTATGATAAAGGTGCGTGATAAAAATCGCACCTTTTTATAGTTTGCCTACTCAATTTTATATTAACATGGGGCATTGACAAAATGGTATGCAGGATGATTAAAATGATTTTGTCTACAAGTATAATATTTCTGATAATTGTGGCAGTCCGTAGATTTTTCCGGGAAAAAGTGGGTAATGTTCTTCTTTACTCGCTTTGGCTACTGTTTGCAGCAGGGCTGATTTTGCCAGTGTTTTCTACTGTTTTACAAGATGTTACCGGGGGTAAGAGGGGAAGGATTGAAAGTTCTGTCAGTATCATGAATCTTGTGGAAACAGTCCCAATAAATAGAGATAAAGCAGATGTGGCTGTACAACAAATGGAGGGGACAGCAGAAGAAAAAGGAAAGGAAAAGAAGGTAGGAGATAAGGCGAAAAGGGCAGAAAAGGACGTAGAAGAAGGGCGGGAGCCTGAGGTAAGAGCAGTTAAAGAACTGTCTGGGGACAATGGAACTCAAGAGTGGATGAAATTGCTGCAGGTAAAATACCTTTGGTTTTTTATCTGGAGTGTTGGAGCAATTATCATTTTGCTATACCAGTTTTGGGCTACTAAGAAATTTCGCAGACAGCTTGCAGAAAGCAGAGAGGAAATTTATTATCAAGGGCATAAGGTATATGTGGCAAATGGAATTAAAACCCCATTATTATTTCGGGGCAGGATGTTTTCATCTGACATTTATCTGCCGGGAATAATTATGGAAAAAGAAACTTTGGTAAGACACGCTATTTTACATGAAAATATCCATAGGAAGCACGGTGATATCTGGTGGGGATATGTAAGAACCTTTTTAGTTGCTGTTTACTGGTTTTATCCGCTTGTCTGGTGTGCTGCAATTTTGTCAAAAAGAGATTGTGAATATGCTTGTGATAGTTCTGTCATGAAGAATATGAGTAGGAAAGAGCGTATTTCTTATGGAAACAGTCTGTTGTCTTTAATACAGATTGAAAGAAAACCAGATTTGTTTTCACCAGCAACAGCCATGAAAATGAAGAAATCTGAAATGGAGGCAAGAATTAGGATGATTAAAAGTGGTAAAAAGAGAAATATTTTTATAACGGTATTTATTATGCTGGTTTTGTGTTTTGCAGGTGTCGCTACATTTACGGATGCTTTAGTGAAGGATAAAGAATTATACAAAGAGCAGAAAGTATCATCCAAGCCATCCGAACAGGGAAATACACTTTCTGCAAAAAATGCGGAATATAAACTGACAGATAGATTAGATTTGGAAGTAAATGAACTGGATATTTATTATGAAGATACTTCGAAGATGGTTTTTGCTGTTAACTTTGGACTTTTTATTTATTCCAAAGAAGCAGGAGAAATCGTGCAGTCACTGGATTTAAAGTCGCTTGGCTGCAATATGACACAGCGTGGGCGTAATTGTGAAATCGAGGTATCAGAGGATGGGAAAAATGTTTATCTGCATTTGAAAAATGACAGGAAAATGTATCAGTATTCATTAGATACAAAAGAATTACAGCATTTAGATTATAAATTACCAGATCAGTTATATAACAGGAAAAAATGGGAAAAAAAGAATCAGAGTGCAATTATAATCCGTGGTTTTACAATTGGTGATTTGGTATACTGGGGTGCAGGAGATAGGATTATATATCAACCATTGTTTTATCAACCATATGGTACATGTGAATTTTTTGAGCCGAAGGACATTAAGAACTTAAGTGAAGTTTCTA
>DEUM01000027.1:72414-97651 GCA_002362575.1 Lachnoclostridium sp. UBA3262
ATTTATGCAAATGGAAAAGAATATGTAATTACAGACGGGGAAAAGCTAAAGTGGATTGAAAAGAATTTTTCGAATGTGGGGAAGGCAATAGAGGGTGTTCCAGCATGTCCATTTACTCACACTATGTATCTGAAACGGAAAGATGGTAAGTGCGGCAAGATAGTCCCGGCTACCGATAGCTGTGCAGTATACAGCACAGGGGAATCCTATTACGATTATAGCAAAGAAACAAATGCGGCATTTTGGAAGTTATTTGGAATTGAGGATATGAGGGTTTTTAGGAGGAAGATATCATCAGTTAAGAAATAATATAAAAAATTGAATCATATAGGCAGAAAATCTCACATTTGCAATTTACAGATATATCGTGTATAATATTACAGTATGTAAAAATTACGGAGATAGAGCCGAGACTTCTGAAAAGGACACTCCAGAGGAATTTATTCCTCCGTAGTGTATTTTTCAGTTGTTTCGGTATCTCCAAAAAAATTAAAGGAGACGAAATATGTACAAAACATTTAGCATGGAACTTGCAGGCAGGACTTTGTCTGTCGATATCGGACGTGTTGCTGCCCAGGCAAATGGCGCTGCCTTTATGCGCTATGGGAATACGGTAGTATTGTCAACGGCAACGGCTTCTGAAAAGCCGAGAGAAGGAATTGATTTCTTCCCGCTCAGTGTCGAGTATCATGAGAAGATGTATTCGGTAGGAAGGATTCCGGGAGGATTTACAAAAAGGGAAGGTAAACCGGCAGAGAATTCGGTTCTGACATGCCGTGTAATTGACCGTCCGATGAGACCGCTGTTCCCGAAAGATTACCGCAATGATGTGACACTGGAAAACCTTGTTATGAATGTGGATCAGGACTGCAGCCCGGAGCTGGTAGCTATGCTTGGCTCTGCTCTTGCGACAAGTATTTCCGATATTCCATTTGACGGTCCTACGGCAGCTACACAGGTGGGTCTGGTAGACGGAGAGCTTGTTTATAATCCGACAAGTGCCCAGAGAGAGGCTTCCGATTTGGCATTGACAGTGGCTTCTACAAGAGAAAAGGTCATTATGATTGAAGCCGGTGCGAATGAAGTCAGTGAAGACACGATGATTCAGGCGATTTATGGCGCGCATGAGTTAAACGGACAGATTATTGAGTTTTTTGACAAGATTGTTGCTGAGTGCGGCAAGGAAAAACATGAGTATGAGCATTTTGATATTCCGGCAGATATGTATGAGGATATGGTAAGCTTTATTACACCGGAAGCAATGGAAGAAGCTGTATTTACAGATGTAAAACAGGTTCGTGAAGAAAACATCAGGAAGATTAAAGACCAGTTGGAGGAGCGTTACGCAGAGGAGCATGAGGATTGGGTTGGCTTCATTGATGAGGCAGTGTACAAATTCCAGAAACAGACTGTCCGCAAAATGATATTAAAAGACCAGAAACGTCCGGATGGACGGGAGGTAAAACAGATTCGTCCGCTTCATGCAGAGGTTGATGTGCTTCCTACTGTACATGGTTCCGGTTTGTTCTCCCGTGGTCAGACACAGGTGCTGAATATTACCACATTGGCGCCATTGTCAGAAAAACAGAAATTAGATGGGCTGGATGACAATAAAACGAGCAAGAGATATATTCACCATTACAATTTCCCGTCATGGTCGGTCGGTGAAACAAGACCGTCCAGAGGGCCGGGACGTCGTGAAATTGGTCATGGCGCGTTAGCAGAGAGAGCCCTTCTTCCGGTAATTCCGAGCGAGGAGGAGTTCCCATATACAATCCGTACGGTATCTGAGATTTTGGAGTCCAACGGTTCTACCTCACAGGGTAGTATCTGTGCTTCCACATTGTCACTGATGGCGGCAGGTGTTCCGATTAAGGCGCCGGTAGCCGGTATTTCCGTAGGACTGGTAACGGGAGACTCGGATGATGATTATTTGATTCTTACAGACATTCAGGGACTGGAAGATTTCTTCGGCGATATGGACTTTAAAGTTGCTGGTACTCATAAAGGTATTACAGCTATCCAGATGGATATTAAAATCCATGGTCTGACAAGGGAAATTGTTGAGCAGGCAATTTACAGGACGAAGGAAGCAAGAGAGTATATTTTGGATGAAGTTATGCTGAAGGCAATTGATGCACCGAGAAAAGAAGTCAGTGTATATGCGCCTAAGATTAAGCAGATTATGATTGATCCGTTAAAGATTGGCGATGTTGTCGGACAGAGAGGAAAGACAATCAATGCTTTGATTGAGCGCACTGGCGTCAAGATTGACATTACGGACGATGGCGCAGTATCGGTTTGCGGAACAGATAAGGCGGCTATGGATGAGGCTATCCGTCTGATTCAGATTATCGTGACAGACTTTGAGAAAGGTCAGATTCTGGAAGGTAATGTAGTCAGCATTAAAGATTTTGGCGCATTTATTGAGTTCGCTCCGGGTAAGGAGGGAATGGTTCACATTTCCAATATTGCGAAACGTCGTATTAACCATGTGGAGGATGAGCTTACCCTTGGCGATAAGGTTAAGGTTGTCTGCCTTGGTAAGGATAAGATGGGACGTGTCAGCTTTAGTATTAAGGATGTGCCAGAGGAATAATTTAAAAATTTACAAGTAACTTGTTGTTTTATAATTGAAGGAGAATCATTATCTTTTTAGCCGTTTTCATAATATGGGTAAAACCGCATAGAAGGATAATGATTCTTTTCTATTACGAGGGGGAAAAGGCAGGCTATGCGGATGGCGGAAGAAATAATCCAATTTCCGGCGGGAACAAAGTAAAAATAACAAACATTAAAAACAGAAGAAGAAAGCCATAGAAACCAATCTGCTCTGGAATCCCATAAAATCTTTTGGAGCGCAGGCTCCGATAGCTGAAGACATAGGCGAGTATCATGGCGATAAAATAGATTAGTATGTTAATAACATCGTTGTTTTTTCCATAGACTCCGGTGTATGTGTAGAAAAGAACAACGGTAATTACCATGCCGATAACAGCAGATAGAAATTTTACAAAGACAAAGTTTTTATACTGAACGCCAAACAGGAAATATTCAGCTATGGACAGGAGTAAAATGGGAAAGAAAATGAGTTTAAGGTGCTCCCACGTGGATTCATTGACAGGAAAAAAGAGGGCGGCAATAGGATTTTCGTTGCTCCATTCATAAATGAAATGAAAAAATACACCGAGTATACTGGCAATAATAAAAGAAATAATTTCTACGTTTTTGAGAGAGATTTTTTTCATAAATTCCTCCTGATAGATATATGTCATATTTACTATATGGAAAAGGGTAGCATATTATTCTTACAGGACTTAGGGAAAGGAGTGTTCGGATGAAGATTGCAATGACGGATTTGGATATTGTGTGGGAAGACAAAAAAGCAAACCGGGAGAGGTGTCGCATTTTGATAGAGGAAGCAGCGGAAAAGGGAGCAGATGGTATCCTGTTTCCGGAAATGACACTGACGGGATTTTCTATGGCTGTAGAAAAAATACAGGACAGAGACAGAGAAAGCATTTCATTTTTTTCGGAGCTTGCGAAGCGGTATCGAATAGCTGTTGGTTTTGGCTATGTGACGGCAGAGGAAGAAAAGGGAAAGAATCATTTTTGTTTTTTAGATGCGCAGGGAGAAATATTGGCGGATTATGAGAAAATTCATCCGTTTACTTATGGTGGTGAGCCGGATGTATATGAAGGTGGAAATACGATTTGCGCCTTTGTATGGAGAGGGCTTAACTGCGGCGCCTTTATCTGCTATGACTTGCGTTTTCCGGAGGTGTTTCAGCAGCTTCCGCTGGAGACGGATGTCATATTCCTGATTGCCAATTGGCCGGAAAGCCGGCTGGAACATTGGTACACGCTATTAAAAGCGAGGGCAATTGAGATGCAGTGCTACGTTATTGGCGTGAACCGCACAGGCGAGGGGGACGGTCTAAACTATGCAAAAAGCTCGGCAGCTTTTTCACCGGAGGGGGAGCGGTTAAAGGAGATGTGGGGAAAAGAAAACCGATATGTGGAATTCGATAAAAACAGCAGGTTGGAATACGTAAAAAATTTTCCGACAAGGGCAGACCGCCGTCCGGAGGTATATACGTCACAGAGTATAAAAAAATAATTTTTGCCCATACTTTTTTTAAGAATTGCGCCATGTGGCGAGAAGAAAGGAAAGAAGTATGGACAAAGAGGATATCAAGGAATTTGGAACCGTTGAGAATCAGGGAATACAGACAATTTCTATTATCGGAGAAATTGAGGGGCATGACTGTCTGTCCCAGAACACCAAGACAACAAAATACGAGCATTTACTTCCTATGTTTGCTGAGATTGAACAAAACGAAACAATCAAAGGGATTCTATTTCTAGTAAATACGGTAGGCGGTGATGTGTCCTGTGGCCTGGCACTTGCAGAGATGATAGCATCCATCAGTAAGCCGACGGTATCTCTTGTGATTGGGGACAGCCATTCTATTGGCGTGCCGTTAGCTGTTGCCACAGATTATTCCTTTATTGTGCCGTCGGCGACTATGATTATTCATCCGGTGCGAATGAATGGCATGGTGCTTGGAACGCCCCAGACATATAGCCAGTTTCAGCAGATTCAGGACAGGATTCTTGGATTTATCGCCAGTCACAGCAATGCGGAAAAGAGTAAGCTGGAAGAACTCATGATGAATACAAGTATGCTTTCCAGGGATTTGGGAACGGTGCTGGTAGGCAAAGAAGCAGTGGTTCAGGGGTTGATTTGTGAAGTAGGAGGAATTAACCGGGCGTTGGCAAAACTAAAGACGCTTATCAGTTAAACATCTGTTCGAAAACGCTTGCGCCGGCTTTTGATTCGTAGTATAATACCTCATGTGGAGGACTTATTATGGCAGTAAAAAAGAAATCAAATACTACGAAGAAAAGCAATACAAGGAAAAATAATACAAAGAAAAATAATAGTAATAGAAATAAGACAAAAAGAAATGATACAAGAAGAAGCAGTACGGGAAGGAAATCTTCCTCACAGGAAAGTCCGCTGGCAAGGGAGCTTACTTTTCTTGCCATTCTTGTTTTTGGGATACTGTCCTGTATGAGCCTGTTTCATATGTGCGGCGTCTTTGGTGAATTTCTCGGGGGTATATTGTTCGGGCTTCTGGGGGCAATGGCGTATGTATTTCCGGTATACCTCATTATTGGCTCGGGATTATTTATTTCAAACAAAAACAACCGAAAACTCCGCCATAAGGTGCTGTTCAGCATTGGATTGTACTGGTGTCTGTGCGGAATCTTTCAGTGGGTGATGAACGATACCGTACAGACGGTATGGGATATATATACTGTATGTAGTGAGAATCAGAGCGGCGGTGGATTTTTCGGGGGACTACTTTCTTTTGAGCTGGCAAAAGCGCTTGGACGTGGCGGGGCGCTGATAGTAATACTAGCTCTGACTATTGTTTTCTTTATGTTGATAAGCGGAAAGCTTTTATTTGCCTCGCTTCACAATTTATATGAGGACAGAGGTGAGGGGCAGGAGGATATCCAGTACGAGGATGAGACGGAGCCGGAGGAATTTGGCGGACGGATAATGAATACATACAAGTTTGAGCCCGAGGCAGGGAAAGCGAAGGAAAAGCGAACAAAGAAAAAAGAGGTAAAAAAAGGAGAAGGAAAAGAAGGAGAAGGAAAGAAAACGGGAGAACCGGAGAGAGAGATGCCGGAAATCCATGTAATCCGCAGTGGAGAACCGGAAATACAGGCAGAATCCGAGGTTTATAAGGAGGAACTTGAGCGTAAATTCGGTTCTGGAGGGACAGCTCCGGCAGCTGCGGAGAAAACGGTATCTGTAAAAGTGGAAAAACCGATATCTGCGAAAACGGAAAAACCAGAGAAGGTAAAAATTACAAAGGAAGATGAAAAGGAGATGGAAAAGGTACAGGATGACCTTTCCAAGGCGGCGGTCAAAGAGATTCCATATCAGTTTCCTTCCCTTGATTTACTGAACCGTCCAAAGAGTGGGAAACGTGGCATGAATAATGATGAACTGCGCGGCACGGCAATGAAGCTTCAGGAGACATTAGAGAGCTTTGGGGTAAGGGTTAAGATGGGAGATATCAGCCTTGGCCCGAGTGTTACCCGCTATGAGCTGATTCCGGAGCAGGGGGTAAAGGTCAGCAGGATTACCGGATTGTCGGATGATATCAAGCTGAGCCTTGCGGCGTCGGATATCCGTATCGAGGCCCCGATACCGGGCAAGGCGGCAGTCGGTATCGAAGTGCCGAATCCGGAGCGGACGATGATTACCCTGCGGGAGCTGCTTGAGAGCAGTGAATTTGTAAAGGCAAAGTCAAAGGTTACTTTTGCGGTCGGAAAAGACATCAGCGGACGGACGATAGTGACAGATATTGCGAAAATGCCTCACTTACTGATTGCCGGAGCGACGGGTTCTGGTAAATCGGTTTTAATCAACACATTGATTATGAGTATCATTTATAAAGCGAATCCAAATGATGTAAAAATGATTATGGTCGATCCGAAAATGGTTGAGCTGACAGCGTATGAGGATATTCCTCATTTGATGATTCCTGTTGTAAAAGATCCGAAAAAGGCTTCTGCTGCACTTGGCTGGGCGGTTGCAGAAATGACAAAACGGTATCAGAGTTTTGCAGAAATGGGTGTGCGCGATATTAAATCGTATAATGCAAAAATCGGAAAAGCAAATCAAGACAATCCGGAACATCATAAGATGCCGCAGATTGTCATTATTGTGGACGAGTTTGCTGACCTTATGATGGTAGCGCCGGGCGAGGTAGAGGATTCTGTCTGCCGTCTGGCACAGCTGGCCCGTGCGGCAGGAATTCATCTGGTACTTGCTACTCAGCGGCCTTCGGTCAATGTTATTACCGGATTGATAAAGGCAAATATTCCTTCCCGGATAGCCTTGTCGGTTTCCTCGGCTGTCGATTCGCGTACAATTATTGATTCGGCTGGCGCAGAAAAACTGCTTGGCAACGGTGATATGCTGTTTGCACCGCAAAACCTTCCAAAGCCGATTCGTGTACAGGGGGCATTTGTCTCAGATGAAGAAAGGGATGGCGTCGTAAGCTTTTTGAAAAACAGCGGAAATGGCCCGGCTTACAATGAGGAGGTTACCGCACATATTGAATCAGCGCCTGTGCCGGGGGCACAAAATGGCGGGGCGGCTGCTGGTGACGGACCGGACAGAGATGAATTATTTGTGGAAGCAGGTATGTTTATTATAGAGAAGGACAAGGCTTCTATCGGGCTTTTGCAGAGAATGTTCCGCATCGGATTTAACCGTGCAGCACGTATTATGGACCAGCTGGCTGACGCCGGAGTCGTGGGGCCGGAGGAAGGCACGAAAGCGAGACAGATATTGATGTCAAAGGAGCAGTTTGAAAATTATCTGGAGGAGAACGGCTGATGTTTGGATGGCTGGTTGTAAACGGCTTTTTACATAATAATAAATTTGATGAAATTCCTGTTTTGTTTCAGAAGGCGGCAGAAAAATTTTCTGTCAGTTTACGGACGGTGCAAAACTCGGAAGTAGTAATCAATACGGAAGGGGTATGGTTTGAAAAAAAGCCGGATTTTGTGATTTTCTGGGATAAGGATATCCTTTTAGCAAGGTGTCTGGAGCATATGGGAGTGCGAGTGTATAATTCAAGTGATTGTATAGATATCTGCGATGACAAGAGGAAAACACATCTTGCCTTACTGCGAGAGGGGATTCCGATGCCAGAGACGATGATTGCCCCAATGACATACGAGACCGTCGGCTTTACGCACTATGATTTTTTGGATTCCGTGGAGGAACGGTTATCCTATCCTTTTGTAATGAAGGAGGCGTTTGGCTCATTTGGGAAACAGGTATATCTGATAGAAAACAGAGAGAAATTGATAAAGAAAATAGAAGCGGTTTCTACTTATGGATTTCTGTTTCAGGAGTTTATAGAGGAGAGCAGGGGACGTGATATCCGGCTGCAGGTAGTAGGGAATGAGGTCATCGGAGGGATGTATCGTTATTCGGAGACCGATTTTCGTGCCAATGTAACGGCAGGAGGGAAGATAAGGAATTACGAACCATCGGAGAAGGAATGTCAGCTTGCAGTGAGGGCGGCAAAGGCGGTAGGAGCGGATTTTGCCGGAGTAGATTTATTGTTTGGCAAAGATAGGCCGCTTGTCTGTGAAGTTAACTCCAACGCTCATTTTAAAAATCTGATGGACTGCTCGGGAGTGAATACGGCAGAGCATATTATAAAATATGTTTGTGGGAAAGGCGAAGGATGATAACAGCGTGGTTAATTTATGATGACGAGGGGGCGAAACGAAATGCAGATTATATTGCCCTTCATAAAGAAATCGGGATAAGTCAGGGAATTTCCTTTGTTTTAAAGAGAGCGGAAGATTTGTTACAGAATATCCCGAATGAACATCCTGACTTTGCAATTGTGCGGGCTATTTGCCCGACATTGTCCAAAAAACTTGAGGAAGATGGGATACGGATTTTTAACCCATCCTTTGTATCAGAAATTTGCAATGATAAGGGGAAGACGATAGAGTATGTGGCAGAAAAAACGGAGGTCCCGGTGATTCCGACGGAGGGATTTGTCGCCGGGGAGCTGACGGAGAGTCTGCTGGCGGCGCATCCGGATAGTGTTGTCAAGGCAGTGGATGGACACGGTGGTACACAGGTATTTCGATCAGAAAAAGCGATTGCGGAAATCAGGCGGGGGCTGGGAGACTCTGATTTTATCATTCAGCCCTTTATCAAAGGCGGGGGCAGGGATGTCCGCGTCTATGTAATCGGTAAAGAAATTGTCGGAGCGGTAGAGAGAATTTCTCCAGACGGCTTTAAATCAAATTATTCACAGGGCGGAACGGTGCGCATGTATTCTCTGATGGAGAGAGAAAAAAATTTTGTCCGTCAGATTTGTGAGGTGTTTTCATTTGGTATGGTCGGTATTGACTTTATCATTGATGAAACCGGAGCGTTTATTCTGAATGAGATAGAGGATGTTGTAGGAGCGAGAATGTTATATGCCTGCTGTCCGGAAATTGATTTGCTTGGGAAATATTTTTCATATATCCGGTCTGTTCTGGCAGATTAGGGGGGATTGCGTAATCATTTACATTGGTGCGGCAGGTATTCTGCTGTTTCTTGTCCGGTTTATCACTCCCAGCGAAAAATAAATTATTTTCTCCGTTTACAAAAGCACTCCGCCGCCCTTCGCAAAACTCGCTGTCTGCACTGTCGGTTTTCATGGCTTTTGCAGCGTTGCCGCCCGCCGGTCCTTATGCACCACCTCCTACTTACTGATACTGTGGGCAGCACCAAAGGTGCACATTCGTGAAAGAAGGATGAAAAAACAAATACATTTGTTTTTGACATCCGTCTTTCATGAATGGATGCTTCGCATCTGCCCACAGTATAATGTGATTGACTTGGGTGGTGCATATGTACCGCTGCGTGGCGGCGTTAGTGAGAACGCACTGCAAAAGCCATGAAACCGACAGCAGACATCTCAGACAGTGCTTGGGCGGCGTATTTGTAAACGAAGGAAATATAATTTTTCGGGGAGTGATACAAGGACAAGAAACCATAGAATACCTGCCGCACCAAAAATATAAATGATTAAGCAGATTGCCCTGTTGGCGGACGGAAAGGTGTTGTAATATGTACAGAGAATGGTATAATGTACATGAGTATAGGGAAGCAGTAGAATAAGAAATTATGTATGGAGGTATGCGATGAAATCCGATATTGAAATTGCCTTGGAGGCAGAACTGGAGCCAATTAAAAATGTAGCGGCGAAATTAGGGATTGAAGAAGACGATTTGGATTTATACGGAAAGTATAAGGCGAAGCTTACGGACGATTTGTGGGACAGGGTAAAGGAACGTCCGGATGGAAAATTAGTGCTTGTCACAGCGATAAACCCAACTCCAGCGGGAGAGGGAAAAACGACAACGACAGTAGGGCTTGGGCAGGCTATGGATAAGATAGGGAAAAAGGCCGTCATTGCTTTGCGGGAGCCGTCTCTTGGTCCTTGTTTTGGACTGAAGGGAGGGGCAGCCGGAGGCGGTTATGCACAGGTTGTGCCAATGGATGATTTGAACCTTCATTTTACAGGAGATTTTCATGCGATTACATCGGCAAATAATCTGCTGGCAGCGATGCTGGACAATCACATCCAACAGGGAAATACACTGCGGATTGATACCAAGCAGATTGTCTGGAAGCGCTGCGTCGATATGAATGACCGGGTTCTCAGAAACATTACGGTTGGTCTTGGACGGAAGGCAGATGGTGTGACGAGAGAAGACCATTTTATTATTACGGTTGCTTCTGAAATTATGGCGATTTTATGTCTGGCAGAAAACATGAAGGATTTAAAGGAACGGCTGGGAAGAATTATTGTCGCATATACTTATGAAGGCGAACCGGTTACCGCTGGG
This sequence comes from Lachnoclostridium sp. UBA3262, assembly GCA_002362575.1. Lineage (GTDB taxonomy): Bacteria > Bacillota > Clostridia > Lachnospirales > Lachnospiraceae > Eubacterium_F. Next base: position 82,879 of record DEUM01000027.1, read on the forward strand.
GATTTGAATGCAGTTGGCGCGATGGCAGCCCTTTTAAAAGACGCGATTCGCCCGAATATCATTCAGACGTTAGAACATACGCCGGCACTTGTGCATGGCGGGCCTTTTGCCAATATTGCGCACGGCTGTAACAGCGTGCGTGCGACAAGGATGGCGTTGAAACTTGCCGATTATGCAATTACGGAGGCCGGCTTTGGCGCTGATTTGGGAGCAGAGAAATTTCTGGATATTAAATGCCGGATGACCGGACTAAAACCGGATGCTGTTGTGCTTGTCGCCACGGTCCGGGCTCTCAAATATAACGGAGGCGTAAAAAAGGAGGAGTTATCGGAGGAAAATCTGGAAGCTCTGAAAAAAGGTATCGTAAATCTTGAAAAACATATAGAGAACATTGCCAAGTACGATGTTCCTTGTGTCGTGACACTGAATCAGTTTGTGTCGGATACGGAAGCTGAGCTGGCGTATGTTCAGGAATTCTGTGAGTCACGCGGCTGCGAATTTGCTCTGTCTAAAGTTTGGGAACAGGGCGGCGAAGGCGGCGTCGAGCTAGCCAAAAAGGTTGTCCGCACGATAGAGACGAAGGAGAGCCATTTCCACTGTCTTTATGAGGATTCTCTTTCTATCGTTGAGAAAATAGAGACAATTGCAAAGGAAATTTATGGGGCGGGTGAGGTTATCTTTGAGCCGGCGGCAAAAACGCAGATTGCCCGCATTGAAAAGCTTGGATTTGGAAGTATGCCGGTATGTATGGCGAAAAACCAGTATTCTTTGTCGGATGACAAGAGTGTACTGGGGCGTCCTGAGAATTTCCCAATTCATATCCGTGAGGTGTATGTATCCGCAGGGGCAGGCTTTGTCGTTGCGATTACCGGAACGATTATGACGATGCCGGGACTTCCAAAGGTACCGGCAGCCGAAGGCATTGATGTCAGCGATGACGGAAAAATTACCGGTTTGTTTTAACGAGAGGATTTGAGATGAATAAATATATTGTAATGGGTCTGATATGTCTTACCTGTCTGCTGACAGCATGTGGCTATACAGATTATTTACGTGAGTATAGGCAGAATGTGTCCGGTTCGGCGGTAAGCGGGGGAGGAATTTATTCCATGAGAAGGGCGACAAAAAAGCCTGAGATAACGCCGGATGTCGTATCCGGTGCGGCAGTATCCGGAAGCGGGATTCATTCTGCAGATAATGTGACAGCTTTCATGCAGACGGCAGATTACTGGATTGGGAAGACGGTACAGCCGGACAAAATACTTATGTCAGATGAGGAAATCAAGTCATTTAACAAAAAGATGACAGAGCAATTGGCAGGGAATAAAAATGTAGAATATTACAATCTTGCTGCCTATGGAGATTCGATGGATGGCGAACAGCTATCTGCCATGCTTTCAAAGGCTGATTTTTCTAATGGAAATTATTATGCCTTTGATGTTCCTGTGACAGAGGGAAAATGGACGGCTTACTATGAGAACCAGAATGAAAAGGCGATTTCTAATTTTAATACAATCCGGTATGGTGTGATTTGTTCGCGGGCAGACGTCCGGGCACTGCCAACAGCAGATTATGTGACGGACAATCAGGGCGATAAAGGACATGACATTTTACAGTACACGGCGCTGGCAGTGAATGAGCCTGTGCTTGTTCTCCATACCAGTAAGGATGGCGAGTGGTTTTTTGTTATGGCAAATGAGTACGCCGGCTGGGTAAAAAAAGAGACGGTAGGTCTGTGCAGGGATAAGGCGGAATGGAACCGTGCACAGGAGATGAAACGGTTTCTTGTAGTGACGGGTGACACAGTTCGTTTAGAGGAAAATCCTTATAATGTATCGACCAGCCAATGTGAGTTTACGATGGGAACGAGACTGGCGCTGGCAGAGGAAGGGGAGTATCCTGCGGTCATTGATTTAAGAAATGTTTACGATAATTATGTGATAAAAGTTCCGGTAAGGAAAGAAAACGGAATGTTGTCATATGAGATTGCGATGATGCCGCTTGGAAAGGATGTAAAGGAAGGATATCTGGAATATACGAGGGCAAATGTACTGCGGCTTGCGTTTAAAATGCTGGGCAATCTGTATGGCTGGGGAGGCATGTATAACGCGAGAGATTGTTCCTCCATGACCAGAGATATTTATTTATGTTTTGGATTTCGCCTTCCGAGAGACAGCAGCGCGCAGGCATTGATACCGGGAGAGGGCAGGATGGATATTTCGAAGCTTTCAGACAAGGAGAAGACTCAAAAGATGTACTCGGTTCAGCCGGGAACGATTTTGCAAATGCCGGGACATGTCATGATTTATCTTGGCTGTGAGTCGCATAATTATTATGTGATTAGCGCAAATGGAAGTTTTGTGCCGGATTCGGTTAAAGGAGATATGAATCTGGCGAAGGGGAATTATACGACGAGAACGGTTACCGTGAATGATTTGAATGTGAAAAGTCCGGGGAATGGGAAAACATGGCTTTCGCAGCTGGCGACGATTGTTGGGATTCCGTGATGGATAGATTATTAAGCCATGCTAGCTTATAAGCCATGCTAGCTTATAAGCCATGCTAGCCAAGAAAGCGGTTCGGTTGAACCGCTTTCTTGGCTCACGGGCTGACGCCCTATACACCAAAAAAAGAGCTTACACTCTCTTGCAAGCAAGTGCGGCTTGCAGAGGAGTGCAAGTTCTTTTTTTGGTGTGCATGGCTTACCGCCTACGTGTAAATTTCTGTTCACAGTACATGCAGCGGTAGATGCGGTTTTTTTTGTCGGTTAGTTTGAAACGGTGAGGAAGTTCCTGCTCAACGGAGGTAATACATCTCGGATTTTTACATTTGATGATGTTCGTTACGGTTTCCGGCAATGGCAGGGTTCTTTTTTCCACGATTTCATTATCCCGTATAATGTTGACGGTAATATTTTCGTCTAAGACTCCGAGTATATCGAGGTTGACACGGAGAGGTCCCTCGATTTTTATAATATCTTTCTTTCCCATTTTATTGCTTCTCGCATTTTTTATAATGGCGACAGAACAGTCCAGCTTTTCCAGCTGGAGATAGTTATAAATTTCCATAGCGCCGCCTGCCTTAATGTGGTCGATTACGACACCTTCATTTAATCCACCTATATTTAACATTCAGGAATCACCTCCAGTAATGACATAATGAGCGCCATCCGTATGTATACGCCGTATTGAGCCTGTTTAAAGTAAACAGCCCGTGGGTCATCGTCCACATCGGTCGATATTTCGTTGACACGTGGGAGAGGATGGAGAATTAGCATATCCTTCGGCGCCAGTTTTAGTTTATTGGCGTCAAGGATGAAGCTGTCCTTTAAGCGTATGTAATCTTCCTCATTAAAGAAGCGCTCCCTCTGTACACGAGTCATATAAAGGATATCCAGCTCAGGGAGAACATCTTCTAAAACATTTACTTCTTTATATTCTATATGATTGACATCCAGTGTATCTTTTTTTAGGTAATCCGGTATTTTTAACTCCGGCGGGGAAATCAGGACAAATTTCACGTTAGGGTACCGAACCATTGCAGAAATAAGAGAATGAACGGTACGCCCAAATTTTAAGTCGCCACAGAAACCAACGGTCAGGTTATCAAGATGACCTTTTAGATTTTTAATTGTCAGCAGGTCAGTCAAGGTTTGCGTTGGGTGATTGTGTCCACCGTCTCCGGCATTGATAACGGGGATGGATGAGTGCATGGAAGCGACAAGCGGCGCACCTTCCTTTGGATGTCTCATAGCACATATGTCGGCATAGGCGGAGATGACACGGATGGTATCCGATACGCTTTCACCTTTTGCGGCAGAGCTTGAATCTGCGGAGGCAAAGCCAAGAACCTGTCCTCCAAGGTTCAACATGGCAGATTCGAAACTTAAGCGGGTGCGGGTGCTTGGTTCATAAAAACAAGTTGCCAGTTTTTTCCCTTTGCATACCTCTGAGTACCTTGCCGGCTCATCAATTATTGTCTCTGCCAGTGCAATCAATTTATCAACTTCGTCCACCGACAAATCCAGAGCATTCATTAGATGTCTCATGGTTCCTCTCTTTCTGCCATGACTGGATGGCTAAATGGATTCTTTTTGCATAATATTTTACATTATTTTTATAGGAATGACAACAGCGAATTTTTAGAAAAAACGGTAGCAGAATAGTAGCTTTTTTTAATTTCTCCAGAAATTATCTTGTATAGTCCGGCAGATTTTGATACATAAATATAAAAGCAATAAAAAAATAGAAAAGGAGATGGTGTAATGCCAGCATACAGAGATGAGAAAAGCGGAACATGGTTCTGCAAATGTTACTACACAGACTGGATGGGATTGCGGAGGCAAAAATGGAAAAGAGGCTTCCCGACCAAAAGAGAGGCAAAAGAGTTCGAACGGAATTTTTTGCAGAGGCAGAGTGACAGCCCGGAGATTTTGTTTGAAAATCTTTACCGGGTATATCTGGAGGAAATGGAGGTCAGGCTGAAGCCCTCAACGGTGCTAATCAAAAAGAATATTTGCGAGTCGAAAATACTTCCTTATTTTGGGAAGAAATCCGTAAATGAAATTAGTGCGGTAGAGGTGCGGAAATGGCAGAATTTCTTAATGAAATCCGAGCAGAAATATTCGGAAACGTATCTTAAGACGATTCACAATCAGCTATCCGCCATTATGAATTATGCTAAAAAATTTTACAATCTGAAAACAAACCCATGTGAGCAGGCGGGAAGCATTGGCTCAAGCCGGGCAGAAACGATGCAGTACTGGACGTTGGAAGAATTTCTGACATTCCGTGAAAGCATACTTAACAGAGAACATATTTCTATTTGCTTTGATGTTCTTTACTGGACGGGTATGCGTGTGGGCGAGCTGCTTGCGCTGACGAAAGAGGATATTGATTTTGCCAAAAAGGAAATCCGAATCAATAAATCCTATCAGCGCCTAAAAGGCGAAGATATTATCACGACTCCAAAGACAAAAAAGAGTATACGGAGGGTTCTTATTCCAGATTTTCTTTGTGAAGAACTAAAAGAATTTTTGAGAACTGCCCATGTAGATGAAGGAAAGAGAATTTTTCCATATTCAAAGGGAATTCTGAATCAGGAAATGAAACGGGGATGTCGGGAGTCAGGCGTGAAGAAAATACGTGTGCATGACCTTCGACACTCGCATGTTTCCCTGTCATAAAGATATTTCTGGAACAACCTATACGGTTGCCCCAATTTCCGCCATTTCAGCGGCTTCACGCTCTGCCTTTTCACGTTCATATTTCCGTCTCATATAGGTACGGTTCCAGGCACGTTTCTTGCGTCTGCGTTCTTCCTCTTTTCGTTGTTCTGGTGTCAACTCCGGCATGGGAACATCCAGCTTACCCACATATTTGAGGTAAATATCAATCTGCTGTATCCGTTCTCCGGTTGACTTATCGGCTTCATGCACTACAATCTTGTCAACAAATTCATGAATCATTGGTGTGGTTAGTTCTGAAAAATCAGTATATTTCCTTACCAGTTCCATAAATTTATCAATCCTTGTATTATCTTCTTCAAAATCAGAAATTTCCCTCTGTGTGTTTTGGATAGAGGTTTCCAAGTCAGCCTGTTCCTGCTCATAATCCGAAAGAAGCACTTCAAAGCGTTTATCTGTCAGTTTGCCGCTGACATTATCCTCATAAATCTTCTTTATGAGTTGGTTCAATTCATTGTTCCGCTTTTGTTCTCTGGAGAGTTTCTTCTGCAACGCTTTTGCGGCATCCTCTCTCTGGATTTTCGATTCATTTCGCACTTTAGCGATAAATTCTTCCTCATGCTCTTTTACAAATCCGGCTGTTGCTTTCAGCGTTTCCAGAATCAAATCCCTGACCACATCGGTTCTGACGTGGTGCATGGAACAAGAATCAACAAATTTCCCTTTATTCAGGGAATAAGTAGAACAATGATAATTATCCTGTGCATTGGTGTATTTGCCCGTAGGCTTACCGTCTTTGTCTTTTTTCTCATAACCTCCGGTTCTGTGGTTAAACATCTTTGCACCACAGTCCGCACAGAACATTAGTCCCGTCAGTGGATTGGGTTCGCCACGCTTGCTTGGCTTATGCTTTGTTTCACGGATTTTCTGGACAGTGTGCCAGGTATCTTCATCCACAATCGGTTCCTGCGTGTTCTCAAAGAGAATCCAGTCCTCCGGGGCAACCCGTCTGGAATGTTTGTCTTTGTAGGAATCCTTGTGGGTACGGAAGTTGACGGTATGTCCCATGTATTCTGGCTTGCTGACGATATCGGAAATTGTGGTTGCTGTCCAAGTATATGGTCTGCTCATGTCACAACTACCCCGGCAAGTGCCAAGTCCCTGTTTTGCCAGATAATAAGAGGGGCGTTCCACTTTTTCCATTGTGAGGATTCGTGCTACCTGCATCGGTCCGTTGCCTTCCATGATAAGCTGGTAAATCCTCCTTACCACAGCAGCGGCTTCTTCGTCAATAATCCAGTGATCATTATCTTCCGGATCTTTCCTGTAGCCGTAAATGGCATTGGAAGTCAGGTGTTTTCCGTCCATTCCTTTTGCATGGAGTACGGATTTGATTTTGCGGCTGGTATCACGGACATACCACTCGTTCATAATATTTAAGAATGGGGCAAATTCATTGCTGCTCTGCTGTGTGCTGTCAACCCCATTGGAGATGGCGATAAATCGGACACCTTTTTCACGGAATAATACTTCTGTATAGAATCCCACTTGCAGATAGTTACGCCCGATTCGGCTCATATCTTTTACGATAACACAGCCGATTTTACCATCCTCAATATCTGTCAGTAAGCGTTTCCAGTCAGGACGTTCAAAATTTGTCCCAGACCATCCGTCATCCGTATAATGCACCAAGTTGGAAAATCCCTGTTCTTTTGCATATTTTTCAAGCATTTTCTTCTGGTTCACAATGCTGTTGCTTTCCCCGGCTAATTCATCGTCACGGGAAAGCCTTTCATAGAGCGCCGTTATTTTTGTCTGTTCCGATTGCTTTTTCATAGAAAAGTCTCCTTTCCGCACCCGTCCGGTGCTTGCAATCGGCACATCTATATACTTAAATTTTACCACAGATATGCCGATTGCGATACGCTTTTTTGCAAGAAAAAAGACAGAGCGTGCGGCTCTGCCTAAAAGATATTTCTTGTCCTTCAATAATAGGAGATTTTGGGTGGGGTAATCGGAACTGTTTTTGATTCAAACATCAAAATTTTTATGCTACAGTCATTTTTAACATATTTTGGATTGTTTTAAAATTGTGCATTTGGATTTTGTAATTATATCTGTTTTCTATAATCCATCTTTCTGCACTGGGTGAAAGATATGAAGTAGTTGCAATAATACCGCCATTTACTTTATCTGTTTCAACTATACCTGTTAAACGTTGTACAACATCAAGACCAACTTTATTTTTTGCTTTATATCTCTTACATTCTACATAATATATCATATCGCCTAACACATCAGGTTTACGAAGGATAATATCTTTTCCACCATCTCTAGTTGTTTGTGTTAATTCTACATTGTATCCTAATTTATTATAAAGCCTGGCCATAAATTCCTCAAACTCTCTTGGGGAAAGATTACGATAAATTTCTTCGGGATGTTCAGCCAAATATGCAAAAATCTTATCATTTGCTGGCAAGATAGTAATAGTTGGTGATTCAGCGGTAATTATTTTCTTCTCATCCGGCAAATATATTTCTGATATTATTTTTTCGGAAATTTGGTCAGCTTCTTCTTTTTCTTCTGCATCTCTGTCTTCGGGATGTACACCTAAAACAGTATATCCACTCAATAGAGGTTGTAATTTAGATGTGAGGTTAGAAAAGGCTTGTTGTTGCTGTTGAAAGCTTGAGGACACATATGCCATAGTAGATAATGCTGCCTTCATAGCATCCGTATTTATTCTCTGTTGCCCCAAGTTTTGTGCAAAGGCATTGAGTGCTGCATACATTCCATTAGAATTTTCTGATATTTTTTGTATACTGGGAGATATGCTCAGTGCATTTTGAATTGCGCTATTTCGTTCTTGTATGGCTCGTATTGCTGGCAGATTAATTGCATCTTGCAGCTTATTCATTGTTTCAATATATCTTGTAATATCATACATATTTGCAAACTCCTTTTTATTCTTTGTTAATTTGCTATAAGGCTATATAAGGTAATCATTTTTCCTTTTTTATCTGCTCTGTTTCCTCAATTAGCAGATCAACCTCATTTGCTTCCATCTTTTTTCTGTTTTCATCATAAAGCTCATATTGTCCGTAGGCATGTGCCTTTGCCTGCTGTGCGGAAATGCGACCAGCACCGGATAGCACTTCCCGTCCTGTCATATTCAGAAAATTATTAAGATAGGTTTCCCAATCTTTCATATACATGGGGATATGTCTGCGGGCCTGATCCTCTGCGAAATCCAGATACATAGTAACTACCCTGTTTAATTCCTGCATTTCATCTTCATCAAGATAATTTTTTGCAATATCCACATCTTTCTTGCGGACTTTTGCCCCCTCAAAGGCAGTTAATCCCATGTTATTTTTGGTTGCATCAGCTCTTTGCATAATAACTTCTGCAGCAGTGTGTCCATGTACCCCATAATGTATTTTGTTTTGTACGGTTTTAAAGAATAACTTTGCCTCTTTATCATTACTAGAGTAATCAATGGATGTTTTGTATATATCACAAATCTTCTGATAAAATCTTTTTTCGGAAGCCCTGATTTCACGAATTCGTTCTAATAATTCGTCAAAATAGTCTTCTCCAAATTGTTTTGGGTTTTTGAGACGCTCGTCATCCATAGCGAATCCCTTGCGAGAGTATTCCTCTAATATATGGGAAGCCCAATTTCTAAAATGCATCCCAATATTGGAACGGACACGATAGCCAATAGCGAGAATCATTTTGAAATTGTAATGCTTTTTCTTCCTTTTGATTTTTCTTTTTCCTTCTGTTTGAACTTGTAAGAATTCCTTACAAGTTGAAAATTCATCTAATTCCCCGTCTGCATAAATATTGCGGATATGCATGGTTATGTTTTGAGGGGTTGTATTATACAATTTGGCAAGGGCAGACTGATTCATCCAAATGTCATCATTTTGAAAAAAAACATCAATTCTGGTATCACCTTTTTCTGTTTGATAAATAAGGATATTCCCTAACTCCGTTATTTTATCATTCTCCATCCGGCAAATTCTCCTTTCTGCTTTTTCCTCTGCTTTTATACACATTATACTGGTTTTTACATTGTCCGCTACAAAATACCGTGTTCGGTCTGGAAGCAAGGAACACCTTGCCGCAATGCTTGCAGACTTTCAGTGAAGATTTCTCATCTGCCAGCATAAAACTAAACATCATCTGTATTGCCAGTAACAGCGAATGGAAATCCCATACGATGGTAGGCCTTTCAAGCAATTCGATATGATACGTTGGCGCAATTCCACCAAATGTTGCCATACCCTGACGGTATAAATCTTTCTGCATATCGTCAAGTTTATCAAAATCCTGATAATACAGGAAACCGGACAGAAAGGTAAATGCCCAGTCGGTAAATTCTTTCAACAGCCATTCATATGGTTCGGCATATTCCCTCAGTAAACTCATGGTAACCGCTTGCGGTCTGTCACTCATGGTCATTACCAGTGCAGCCATTGTCGGCTCACTGACACTCCAAGTGGATTCCACGCCCCGCTTTACAAAATCAAGTTTGTCAAAAGGGAAAAAGTAAGACAGGTATTGTTCCGTTATCATGCTTTCCTCTTTGATGAAACGATTTTTGGGGAGGTATACCGCCTCATAAGTGATAAATTCCGGTGTGGTGGACAGTGCTGTCATAAAGCCGAGCAATCCATAAGAAGATACAAAATCCATGACCGCATTTTTCTTTATCTGCTCATCAGCATCCTGATTCATGCAGGTAACTCCTGTGTTGATTGCATGGAGTACCATTTCATCAGAATCCGTCAGGGGATTATACAGATTCGGTTTTGCATTTTCGGCAGGTGTAATATACAGCACGCCCTTATCATTTTCCTTCCATTCATAGTTATCATACCGCACCCAATGGGAACTGGTTTTCTTAAAAAGGTTCATATCAATACCTCACATGATTGTAATTGTAAATTGTTATAAATATATTACTATCGTAACAGACAAGTGGCATGCCGTCAATCGTTACTTTATTTTTTGTCTTGTTTTCTTTTTGTTGCATTAGATTCTGGAGGTTTTGTCTGCCTGTTATCAGCAAAAACGGAAGAATAATTCTCCAAAAACTCTTTTTCTCTTCTGCACAGGGGCTGCTGTGTCTCCTGCCGTTCGCACAAGATGGTATACAGTTCTTTCCGCAGCTTTTTCAGAATGGTATTTTTCACTTTGAGGATGTTGCGGTCAGTCTGGTTGCGGATGCGGGCAATCCGTTGATTGGAATATTGTCTGACAGCACTGTAATACAATACTTCTTTATGAACATCTTTTAACTCATGGATGGATTTTGCTATATCGAAATCTTCAACCAGTTCCTGCATTTCAAAGGGGCAGTCAAAAATGGTGTCCAGAAATTCGCCTTTTGTTATCTGTTTCCAGAACACAGACTGAATCGGTTCGGGGAGAATGACTTCTTCCGGTGCTGCGCCCCATTCCAGAGGAATATCAGAACGACCAATGACATGATAACGGTACCGCCTGTCTGCATTTGCTTCCAGCCTGTCCCACCAAGACTGTACGTTGCGGAAATCTTCTTCTGTCCGTGCGGAATCCTCCAATCGGGCAAGTGCTTCTTTCTGGGTATCTCTCCACAGTTTTTTCTTTGATGTTGGTACAGCAGTTGTTTTTTCAATGAAAGAATTTTCCTCTTTTTCCTGCTCTATTTCCTGAATGGCGGTTCGTTCCTGTGCCAGTGCGTCCAAAAGTTCATTTTCAAAACCGTCATCTTCCATTTCTGAAAATGCTTCTTTTCCTTTTTGCATTGTGGATTCACCGCCTTTTTATTTGTAAATTAAAATTTTTTTAAATATTTTTCAAAACAGTTCCGATTTGCCATGTCTATTTCTCCTATTAGTGACAAGGAGTAATTTCTTTTGCGAGAAACCAATTACCAAAAATCAGGAAGGGGAACTGGAATATGGCATACTTAAAAATTGAAATTGGTATCTGTTGTTTTTGTCGCAGACCACCACCATATAGGTATTATACAAAACAAACGTTCTAATGACAATAAAAAGCGAAAAGAAATTTTTAATGATATATTTGTGCAAACCCATGCACAAGATGGGAGGTTTTATGGGGGATAGCAGTAAAGCAATAAAGAATAACAGTTTTACAAAACGAATCGGGGCGACTACCTATGTGGTCAATGTTCATTTTGCCGAAACAGATTCTGTTACAGCGGAGGATAGATTGTTACACCTTATCAGAAATGATATTCGTGTAAACGGTCTGCTTGTAGTGGCAGAAGAATGATTTTAGTTTGTAATGTTTTTATTTTCGGCATGTGTCGGAGAAAGGACGATATTTATGGCTAAACAAAGAAGAACACTGGACGAGCGAATCCAGAGTTGCACTACCAAAGAGGAAGAAATGTTAGAGAAACTGAAACAGTATCAGGCACAGCGGAAGCAGTTGGAAAAGCAGAAGAAGGCAGAGGAACGGAAAATTCGCACTCATCGGCTGATTCAGATTGGCGGTGCGGTGGAATCGGTGTTAGGCAGACCAGTTACGGAAGAAGATGTTCCCAAGCTGATTGCTTTTCTGAAAAAGCAGGAAAGCAACGGAAAATATTTTTCCAGAGCCATGCAGACAGAGCATATTCCTAATACAGCTAAAGATACAGACAGGGGAGACGATACTTTGTCACTCCCTTCGTAGGGAAACGGAGAAGGGCGCACTTATAGACAGTCAAAAACTGTCCATCCCACTCCGTGGGCGTGCGCTCTGGCGAGGCAAGTGTGTAAAGAAATTCTAAGACAGCAAAAAACGCTGACTAAGAATTTCTAAATTACACACTAGAAGAACGCAAAAACAGCGTTCTTCTCTTTAGCAGTCTTTCTATGGCAAATATTGATTCAGCCTTTGTCAGAATGTCAGTTTGATGTTTTGACAGGGGCATTTTGTTTATATGCAGTGATAACTTACGGAAGGGAGATGGTGCTTATGGCGATTTATCACTGTTCGGTTAAGATAATCGGACGGAGCAAAGGAAAATCTGTGATAGCGGCGGCTGCATATCGTGCCGGAGAAAACCTCTATGACAGGGAAACTGGACTCACCCATGATTACACTCGCAAAAGCGGTGTAGTGCATCGGGAGATTCTTTTGCCAAATCATGCACCAAAAGAATATTTGGACAGGCAGACACTTTGGGAATCGGTTACAAAAGTGGAGAAAAAATCCAATGCACAGTTTGCTAGGGAAATAGAAGTGGCATTGCCAGTGGAGTTTTCCAGAGAATTACAGCTTGCAGTTATCAGGGAGTATGTGCGAACCAATCTTGTGTCAGAGGGTATGTGTGCAGATTTTGCCATTCACGATAAATCAAACGGTAACCCTCATGCCCACATCCTTCTTACTACCCGGCCAATCAAAGCAGATGGCTCTTGGGGTGCAAAGGAGAAAAAGGATTATGCCAGAGATGAAGATGGAAACCGCATACCCCTCATTGACAAAAAGACGGGAAAGCAGAAGTTGGGTAAGCGAAACGAGAAACTCTGGAAACGGATAACGGTGCAGGCGAATGACTGGAATGACCGGGGCAATGTGGAAAAATGGCGGAGATCGTGGGCAGAGATTTGTAACCGTTATCTGTCCGTGGAACAGCAGATTGACCACCGCAGCTACGAAAGGCAGGGACTTCCCCTTGAGCCAATGATACATGAGGGGTTTCGTGCAAGGCAGATGGAACAAAGGGGCGAAGTGTCTGACCGATGCGAGTATAACCGTATCATAAAACAGTTAAATAGTGTGACAAAGGAATGGTTCCAGACCATGAAAGCGTTACACCAAATGATTATAAAGAAAGCGAGGGATTTGATTGGACGAATATATGACAGAGTTACAGGAGGTGCTGGCTATCTTGGAAAAGCAAGGCGAGATTCTGGAACTGGTGGAAAATCAGCAGACGGAAATCGAGAGATTGCAATCGGAGAACAGGGAGCTTCCCATACTCCGTCAGCAGAATCAGGAACTGACCGGATTAGCGGAGAGATTGAACAGCGAAAACGCCATGCTCTCCGGACAGAATCAAAAATTGCAGAAACAGATAGCCGAATTGCAGAACTTAAAGAGCAAATCTTAGGAAAAGTGAGGGAAAGAAATGAACGAATTAGACGGTTACAACAGCGGAGAGCAGATCGACAGTCTGCTGAATCAAATGGAGGATATGGAGCAGGAATTAACCGACAAAGATATGGAATTGAAGACATTGCGGAATCAGTTGCAGGAGAGAAAAAAAGAGATACGGAATCTTTCTTCCGGCAATCAGAAACTGAAATCGCAGATACAATCCATGAACTCCGTACTCTCCGAGCAAGGGGAGTTGCTGCGACAGCAGACAGAGAAGTTAGAGAAATACAGCGGCAGCGACATCATCCTTCAGGAGAACGAGAGGTTGAAAGCAAGGATGGCAGAAACCGAGAAACGGGGGAAAGAAATGCAGGACAGAGCCGGGGCGGTTCTTTCCGAAGCCGCGAAAAAGGAAGGGGACGCTGATAAAAAACTTGCCAGAGCAAATCGGTTGATGGCAGAGTATGAACAAACACTGGCAGGAGAAGTGGCACAGCTTAAAAAGCAGATACAAAGGGAGTTGAGGGAGAAATCGGATAGGAATTTCCGCAGACAGTCCAAACAGCTATCCGGCATAACGGTGGTGTTATTGGCTGCTTATCTGATACAACTGGTGGCACTTCTTTTTCTTGAGAAGAATATTGTATCGACTATTCCGTTATGGTTTTGGGACAGATACAGAAATATTCAATGGCTGTCACAGTGTATTGGAGATTTCTATCAAAGGCTTTATTTAAAAATAACAATGGAAATGCCGACTTATGCTGCTATAGGGATTTTGATTTTTGTATCTGTTATCATTGCGGTTGCTGGTTTTTGTCTTATCCGTATAGGATTGCGTTATCTGTTACAGAAATGGAAAAGGCGGTGGGAATTTTATGATTATAAGGATTTGGAAGTGATAAAGAAATGTGCAATGACAGGAATTGCTTTTATGGGATTTTCTATTTCAATGGTAGTAGTAAATTTGCCATTTATTCCATTCAGATTGAATGTGGTAAGCTGGTGGATTTTGATTAGTGCAGTAATGGAGTTTCTGTATTTTTATTATGACAGGCATGGTTTTTGCGGGTTATAAAGCCATATCTATAAATTTTGCTTTTTGAAAATTCCATTTGTTAGCGAATGTTTTATGAAGAGAAGGCACTTGGATAGTCTGCGTAGGTGCCTTCTCTGTATTCTATACATTGTTATGAGTTGATGTTTCTTCCATATTATCCAGCGCATATTGGCAAGCCTGAATAACAAAGTTTGAGAAAGATACATCATTTCCTTCTATTGCTTGGTTTATTTGATTTATTAATTCTAACGGAAATCGGATGGTCTTGTTTTCGCTTTCTCTTTTGTTTGGACGAATTTGAAATGCCATGGATAACCCTCCTCTCTGCTTATAATCAGTGTATTGCAAATGACATAAAAAGTATGCAATGTATTTTGCAATAAAAAATGCAATCATATTTTGAGTTTCCCCATTTTTTT
>DEUM01000016.1 GCA_002362575.1 Lachnoclostridium sp. UBA3262
TTTCGGGGAGTGATATAAAGGCAAAAAACGATAGAATACTCGCCGCCTCAACAGCATAGAGGATTAAGCAATCATCATGGGTTTGACTTGACATCGCAATCGGCTTGATTGATAATATAACTATTGCAGATGATAGAAAATGTAATGAGAAAAAGGAGTTCATATGAATCAGAGAAAAGCGGGGGCGCTATTATCCTATCTGTATCTGGCACTTACCTTTGTGGTAGGGATTTTTTATACACCAATTCTTTTGGGGTTTCTTGGAAAGAGTGAATACGGAGTCTATTCCGTGGCAAATTCAGTTATTGCCTTTCTTGCGATACTGGATTTGGGATTCAGCCAGACGATGATACGCTATGTGTCCCGGTGCAAGGCGCTGAAGGACACGACAGGGGAACAAAAGCTGAATGGGATGTTTTTACTGATGTATTCCGGTATCGCTGTCATCGCCCTGATAGCAGGGATAATACTTTTCTTTAATCTGGATATGGTATTTCAGAGAGGTTTTACTCCGGCAGAGACAGAACAGCTTAAAATCATTTTTATTATTCTGCTTGTCAATCTGGTGGTATCCTTTCCCCTTGGCATATACTCCTCTATCATCAGCTCAAATGAAGGTTTCTTTTTTTTGAAGCTTGTGAATATTATATCCTTTACGCTCACGCATGCAGGGATTCTGTTGGCGCTGTTTATGGGCTATAAATCTGTCATGATGGCGATAATCACGACCACAGTTTCGATTGCCCTGAAACTCATCACGGCCGTTTATGGGACATGCCGGTACCGGATACGCTTCCTTTTTCACGGATTTGACCGGGCTCTTTTGCGTGAAGTGTTTGTTTTTTCCTTTTTCATTTTTCTAAATATTGTTATCGACCAGCTTTATTCCAATACGGACAAGTTTATCCTTGGCGTTTTGTGCAGCAGCGCTATGGTGACGACTTATACCGTGGGGGTACAGTTTTATTCTTATTTTGAACAATTTTCGACCTCTATCAGTGGTGTTTTTCTGCCACGAATCACGCATCTGGTAACGGTAAATGATGACATGAAAGAAGTGTCGGCGCTGTTCTGCCGAATCGGGAGAATCCAGTTTATCCTGCTTGGCTTTCTCATGAGTGGTTTTATTATTTTTGGGAGGCAGTTTATCGCCCTGTGGGTAGGAAAGGATCAGATGTCCGCATATGGGATAGCACTGGTAGTAATCCTTCCGGCGTTGATTCCACTCTCACAGAATCTGGGAATCTCTGTGCTCCGTGCACTGAATAAACATCGGTTCCGCTCCATTATATATTTCTTCATTGCGTTAGTAAATGTGGGACTTAGTATCCCGCTTGCCCTTCGCTTCGGCGGATTTGGCGCCGCCTGTGCAACTGGCTTTGCCACCTGCTGTGGACAGATTGCGACAATGAACTGGTTTTATTATAAAAAAATCGGATTGGATATCCCCGGGTACTGGAGGGAGATTGGGAAGATTGTCCTTCCGCTGCTGCCTATTACACTGGTGGGGGCTGGTATCCACTGGCTGCTGCCCTCCGGTGGCTGGGTTCAACTGCTGGTACAGTGTGCGTTGTACACGGTAATCTTTCTGCTGTCGGGCTGGATATTTATCTTTAACCGCTATGAAAAGGACTTGTTGACGGGATTGTTAAAAAAATGGAGGAGGAGGAAGTAGCGTAGACGGAGCCTCCTTAGGTTTCCGGGAATGACACGGAAAGTAGCAGAGAAATATTCCGTTGTATATAATTGTTGCTGGTGCAATTTCATCTTTTCCATTATGATTGTGTCATAAAAACAGAAAGGCGGTTGCACTATGGAAAAGCAAACAGTTATATCAGCAAAACATTTAAAAAAATCTTTTGGTAAAAAGGAAAATATTCAGACGATTTACTCCGATTTGAATATTGATATTTATAAAGGAGATTTCACGGTTATTATGGGTTCATCGGGAGCAGGGAAATCTACCTTAATGTATTCCCTGTCGGGAATGGATAAACCGGATGGCGGACAAATTGACTTTGACGGTACGGACATTACAGAGTTAAATAGTGACAAACTGGCAGTTTTCAGACGGAGCCAGTGCGGATTCGTATTCCAACAGATTTATCTGATTGATAAAATGAGCCTTATGGATAATGTCGTTGCAGCGGGGGTACTTACAAGCAAGAATAGGGAGGATATCAAAAACCGGGCAAAACAGCTTTTTTCCTTAGTAAATATTCCGGAAATCACATGGAAGAAAACACCATCCCAGATTTCCGGCGGTGAAGCACAGAGGGCGGGCATTGTGAGAGCAGTCATCAATCGTCCGAATGTACTTTTCGCAGATGAGCCGACGGGTGCATTAAATTCAGCGAATGGAACGGCCGTCCTTGATGTTTTTAGCTCGCTCCATGAGAAAGGGCAAAGCATTGTCATGGTTACGCATGATAAAAAATCAGCTTTAAGGGGAAACCGTATTCTTTATATTAAAGACGGCGAAATCTCCGGGGAATGTAACTTGGGAGAATTTGAGCCGGATAATGCCGAAAGAACAGAGACCTTTGAAAAATTCATTGCGGAAATGGGGTGGTAGTAATGAATAAGACAGCAACACTGATTTTACACAATCTGAAAAAAACCAAAGGACAGTATCTTTCTTTTGGCTTCATTATCTGTCTGACAGCATTTATTATGAACATTGCGCTTGCGCTTGCCTTTCAGACATCCGGCGCCTATGACGGCCGGTTTCATGAGTTGGATACGGCAGATATTAATTTTATCATTCCGCAGGCTCAGGATAATAAGGAAATCATTACTGAAATTGAAAAAATTGATGGAGTTCTGGCGGTTGAAAAGCGTGGTGGAATCTTTGTTTCTGCAACCGTTCGCGAATTTGCAGATTCTGACTTTGACATGAATACGGTTTTTTATAATCTTGACGAGGCAAGGACACTGAACCGTCTTGATGTTTCCGAATATGCGAAGAAGGATGAAAACAGCGTCTATATACCAATGTATATGAGTGAACTGGGTGGTTTTTCCAAAGGCGGCAATATCACGTATTCCATCGATGACAAAGACCATACCTATAAAATAGGCGAGATTGTATCAGAAATGCAGTATGGGAATTATGGCACCGGGCTGATCGGGGGATATTTTCCGGCAGCTGCCTATGAGAAATTTGCGGATAAGCATGGTGAAGACAAGATTGCAGAATACTCGTTGAGAACTACTGACAATGCCGACTTGACTAAAATTAAAAATGCAGTAACGGAACTGCTAAGCGACAAGAATATTGCCGCGCTAAATATCAATGACAGGGCTGCCGCTAAACAGACGAGAATGATGGTGTGTACGCTTCTGATTGTTATATTTCTGGCACTTGCGGCAATCATATTGGCAGTAAGTATTTTCCTAAGCAGCTTTCGGATACGCAGTACGATTGAGGATGAGCTGGCACAGATGGGAGTTCTAAAAGCGGTTGGCTATACAAGCAAACTGATTATTTGTTCTGTCGTAGTACCTTACACACTGGTAGGTATAGCTTCTACAGTAATTGGTGCGGCTTTATCTTATACCGCTTTACCTGGTCTGGCAACCATTTTAGCAATTCAATCAGGCTTTACCTATACCCCTGTCTTTGATGTTGCCGCTCTGTTGATTGTGGTTATAATACCCGTATTCGCAATTGTTTTGTTTGCTTATCTTTCTGCCATGAAAATACATAAGCTAGAGCCGATCGATGCCATAAGGGGAAATAAGGGAGCCGAAGGTGCGGGGCAGAATATCTTGTTGTCTGCTTTGTCAATTGGTATAATGGTACTGTTATCCTTTGCAGGAACTCTCCTTTATAATGTAAGTGTCAAACCTGACAATTTTATCAATACGCTTTCAGAAGAAAGCCCTTCCGTAATTTTTGCTGCAAAGGATGATAAAATATCGGAATTGAAGAAACGTCTTCAAGGGGACAGTCGGGTAAAACTTGCTTTGGATTATGCTTCTGCATCTGTCAGTTATGCAGATGGAAGTCTTGTTTCCTTTGTGTGTGAAGATTTTGGAAAGGTAACAAATGACATATGCTATGAGGGGCGCAACCCTGTCGGCAAAGATGAAATCGCCGTGGGAAATATGCTTGCGGAAAACTATCCGATTGGCAGTAAGATAAAGATTACCGCCGCTGACAAGTCAGCCGATTATAGGGTAACCGGTTATGTTCAGAGTGTCAATAATGCTGGAAAGGTATGTGAATTGACAAGTGAGGGATACGCAAGGCTCGCTGGAACAATGAGCACAGTCAATGTTTATCTGCATGATAAGGTTGCCCAAAGTTTTATAGAGGAGTATGAGAAACATCACGCTTCGCTGATAGCTTCTTCCATAAATTATGAACAGTTAAACGAAAATAGCAGAACAATGTATGTGGGTATCGTTTCAGCAGTGACAGTTGCTTTATTTGTGATTTCGGTTCTGATGATGCTGCTTGTTTTGTATGTAATTATTAATTCTATAATTAGCAGACAAAGACAGGAATTTGGTATTTATAAAGCAATTGGGTACACAAGCAGGCAGCTTACCTTTATGACAGCGGCCCGGCTGATACCTGTTGTAGCTCTGTCAGCGGCTGTGGCGGTGGTAGCGGGAATATGGTATCTTCCTGTCATCAATCAATTTATTTTCAGTCAGATTGGAGCAATAAAAAATTATTTCGTGATATCTATCTGGATATTGCTTGTATTGGCACTTATTTTTACTGCTGTGGCGTTTTTCATCAGCGTACTGCTGGCAGCACCAATTAAAAAAATTACCGCATATTCCCTTCTAAAGGAATAGAGCGTGAAAAAAGTTTTACACAAGAATGGAGGATATTATGAATTTTTCTGAAAGATTAAAAGAGATAAGAAAGAATGAGGGATTGTCACAGGAGCAGCTTGCTGAGAAAATCGGTGTATCCAGACAGGCAATCACAAAGTGGGAGACAGGAAAGGGCTTACCGGATGTTGAAAATATGGTAATCATAGCAGAAATTTTTAAGACGACATTAGATGAGCTGTTCCGCGATTCTGCCGCAAAGCAAAAACAGGAGATACCTCTCTATACCAGTGAGACCATTTATGATATCGACTGTGAGAAACATTTTGACATCAATATCGGGAGTGCCGCCACAATCATACTCTCATCGGGAACAGATGAAAAACTGCATATCAGGCTGTCTTCTGAAACCCTTGAGAATCTGGACACAATGTTTAAGATAAAGCTGGATGAAAAGAAAAACAAGCTGGATGTAAACTGCCTGAACAAGAACAAGCTGAGCCGCTATGAAGCGGAAGATTCGCTGACAGTCACGATTGAACTTCCGGATAAATATTCTGACCATTGTGAGATAGAAGCCTCCGTTAAGCTTCTTATGATAAAGGGACTTCATCTTCGTCGTTTAGAATATGATGGGGATGCGGAACAAGTGCTGATTTCAGACAGCAGTGGCAGTCTGGAATTTACTGCAAAAACGGATTATGACATTACCATTGATAAAATTACAGGAACATTGGATATTAACCAGTGGAAGGCAAAAGCAATTGTTCATCTTCCAGAAGAAAATATTGTAAACGTCATAAATAAGGGTAGAAAATGTGATGTATATTACATGAAAGAAGATACTGCCATTGAATATGAAAATTTTGCTGACGGCGAAAACGAACTTAGTGTTTCGGGGATGTTTTCGGAGTTGATTGTAGATTTGACAGAGAAAAAATAAGTATAGGATATAAAATTACCTACGCAATTACAATATTATTGCAGGATAAATCTTCTGCAAGGTTATACAGGTTTCCGGTAGACAGCCCTACTACGACCGGCCGTAAGACAGAGCCGGTATTGTTCTTTACGACGAGAGCGTCCTCCCCGGTACTGAGGTGGACAGTAGAATCCACCGGATACAGAATAACGCTTTCCAGAAAGCTTTTCATTGCTGTGATATCAAGCTCAGCGGTCATAGACATAATCATCTCTACGGCAGTGCGCTGTGAAAAGGATTTTTTATATGGGCGTTCTGTAACTAAGGCGTCATATACATCGGCAACAGAAAGAATCTTGGCATAGTCTACAATCTTGTCAGATGTACAGCCAAAAGGATATCCGGTACCGTTCATTTTCTCATGATGCTGCAAGACGGCAAGAGAAATAGCGCCCGAAAAATCTTTTTTGTCCTTCAGTATTTTGTAACCGAGTTCGGAATGTTGCTTCATGACAGCAAATTCCTCATCATTCAGTCTGGCAGGTTTATTCAGGATTTCAGGCGGGATTTTAGATTTGCCCATGTCATGAAGCAGTCCGGCAATCCCGATATTATATATATCCTTTGAAGACAGACCTTGGTTTTTGGCAATAATCATAGACATAGTGGCGACATCAACACTATGCTTGAAAGTGTATTCATCGCTCGTTTTCAGCACGCTGATATCGACAGCGAGAGAATCATTGTCATTGATTGCTTTCATCAAATCATTTGTTATTTTCGTCGTTGTATCTGTAAACTGTGCGGAGTCTGAATTATTATAAAGATACTGGATTCCCTGCGAAATCCGTTTCTTTACACTCTCTGAAAGCTTTACCTTGGCAGGATCGGGAGTCCGTGCCTTTTCTATATTATGACGCACAAGAGGAGGCAGGTTTGCTTCCGGTCTTTCTGCTTCCGGTTCATCCTCCCCCTCCCGGATATAGACGCCCGGAATACCACGCTTTTTCAAACCCTCAATGAGATACTCATCGAGAGCAGTGCCGCGGGCAATCAAGGTGCGGTCCATCCGGTCTTTAATTGACTGGTCAATTTTCATTCCCTCTCTCAGGGAATTTGTGCGTACATAAAAACGTTTAATCATATAGCTTTTTCCAATCTACGGCAATGCGCTTGCCGATACTGTGATAGTAGACGAGTAACAGGAAAATAAGGACAATGGCTGTATATTTTCTGCAGCCGGAGCCTTTTCCTGCCCAAGCAATAAGCCGGGCTATCAATTCTTTCTTTTTTGTCTCTGTCATACCATGCCCATCATTTATAAAATAGAGGAGCAGATAGGACAATCCTGCAATCATTGCGACAGTGGCATAGATTTCTACATGGGAGGTGTCGCCTGTTTCTGGAGCGCCGCCCCCGCTGTTTTTATCCTGTGTACTTTTCTTGGTGCCATTGCTGTCGTCGTCATCTTCATCATCATCCGTATCATCATCTTCATAGGTCTGCCTGGGTTCCAGTTTTTCCAGAATTTCCGTTCTCATAACAGTACCACAGACAGAGCATTTATATACTTTTGTGCCTTCTGCATCGACGGTCGGCTCTTTTGTTACGGTTCCATTATCCTCCGTGTGAAAACCTTCTTCTGACTTACTGCCGCAGACACATTCATGCCAGTGTTTGTCGTCGTCTGCTTTCCACTCGGTACCGTAGTTGTGTACATGGGAAGGCGGCGGTGTTGGTGAAGCGGTAGGGACAGGGGTAGGAGAGGCGGTAGGAACGGGAGTTGGTGTTGTGGTAAGTTTGTCAATTACCTCAGTCCGAATAATATGACCACATTCCGTGCATTTGTAGGTTTTAACCCCCTCGCTCTCCGTCGTTGGCTCTGTCGTTACAGTTCCGCTATCCTCTGTGTGAGCGGCATACCCATTCTTTTCACTGTCCCTTGTAATCGGACAGTCCGGAGTGTCACATTCATGCCAGTGTGCCTCATCATCCTTGCTCCATGCAGGATTCCAAGAATGATTATGAGACGGTGACGGAATATGTAAGGTATACTCATACTCGGCAATCTCGCTGCTCATGCCATCCTTTACCGCAATTGCCCGGATGGTTGTCTTAGTGGATTCGCCCGGTGTTCCGGTTACGGTAATAGCGCCGTTATATTTTGGGCTCTCCGTCGTAGGCTTGCTTCCATCCGTCGTGTAATAGATTTCACAGCCACTTTCTGCTGTAAGCTCCACGTCAAAGCTTTCATCATAGTTGCCGCTATCTTTTGAAGCAGTGGGAGCTTCCGGGGAGGAAAGGATTTCTCCGTCAGATCCCCGCCAGACAGCATAGAGAACCATAGGCTGAGTGATGGTACTGCCATAATTATGGTCTGGATTAAAGGTCGAGTGGTAAGCCGTCTCCCACCTTACAAATGTACAGTTTTCTTTAGTAGGAGGTGTAACCTTATAGAGCCCGTGGCGGTCTTTAATTGCAAAATAGTTTTGATACAGAGTATTCTTATCCGACATCAGGTGGATTGTTAATATCTCAGGGTTGTTCTGTGTGATAGTCGGGTGGTTATAGTCTTCACCGGTAGCAAGGTTTATTACATGTCCAGTACCTCCGAGACCATTCAGAATAGAAAGGGATATTCGGAATTCTTTATAGGCGCCGCTGTCACAAGTATATGTGTAAGTCATTATTTTTTCTTCAGAATCCCATTCGGTGGTAATGCCAGAATCGGGATTCTTTGGATCCAGTCTAAGAGAATTCGTTGAATCATTCTTTTCTACATATGCTTGGAACCGAACATCTAAGTCTGGTCTTTCATCATATAAATAGCCTTTTAGTGGCACCTGATACCGAATCGTAACCTGATTCATCGCTTTTATCTGAATAGGATTCATTCCCATGATAAGGACAGCGCATAAAAATAGGGCTAATATTTTCTTTTGTAAAAGATGTTTATGTCTACCCATAGTGATCTCCATTTCATGACTTCTGATTTGAGTTATTTAGATGAAGATGCCTGCAGTTTATCCATATCCCACATACCATTGAACAGCTTCTGATAGTCAGAATCCTTAATCGTGTAAGTGATGGCATTGACAGTGCCAAGCTGAACCGTTACGTTAATTGTTTCCGGTTCGGAATATTCCGGCTTCTTGAGCCTGTCGGTCAAAAGGTCTGCCAGATACTTTCCCTGTTGCTGTGCAACGTTCGTTGTAGTCGGTGTTGTCTTAGAGTTCTTTTTAAAGTAGCTCTTAACTTTTTTATTTACCTCGTCAATTGCGTTTTCAAAGAGCTTCATCTTATATACCTTAACTGGTACGGTGTAGGAGTCGTTTTCACCCTTTACAGCCTCGCCCACCTCGTATTTACATTTGGAATACATATCCTTGATTATGGAGTAATATCTGTCTTTTGTTTTTTTATCCATACGGAAGGCAACGGACAGGGAACGCAGTTCATTCTGAAGACGTCTCTCATAATCCTTCTGTGCCTGCTCTGTCGTTGATTTGGTCAGCTCAACATAATCCTTAAACTCTGCTTTTGTCATCGCATCCAAGCAGCTCTTTGTGTAGCGGCCGGCGTCAAAACCGGAAGATTTTCCGGAGCAGCCGCTCAGGATAGCAACAAGTAAAAGTGCAATGATAGAATAAGTAAAAGTATGTTTTTTGGTTGATAAGTTCATTCGTTAATTCCTCCTTCAAAATGATGAAATATAATAATAGTATATTATATAATATTTATTCATTTTTGTAAAGTTTCAGGACCTGCCAGCGGGTTTTGCGAAAGGCAGCGTAATATGTTACAATACTTAAAAAAGAAAGGCAGGGGATACCTATGAGATGTAGAAGAATTATGTTAGAAGCAGAGGTAGTGAAATATGAATCGGGTAAAGGGCTTGAGGACGGTTTTGAGCTGTGGGCAGATGTGGTCACAAAAATGTGGATTGTGACAGATACTCTGGTTAAAGTAAAAAATGAGAATGGTTCTGTAGTATGCCCATATATTACGCACCGGAGGGGGCGCACTTTTATCCGTGAGAATGACTATATTATTATTGATGCGGATGGAACGAAGCATGTGTGTGGTGAGGATAAAGTGTTTGAGAGGTATGAGAGGATAGAATAAAAGAGAGAAAGAAATTATGCCTAAAAGACATCGTATACAATTTGATATAAGCATTAGACATTGAATAAAATCCGTTATATGCTACAAGTAGAAATTATATATACAGGTTAGGAGGATTGCTATGCGGAAAGTCTATCAAAAGGTGACGATGTTTACAGTATTTGTAATGCTGGTAATGACTATTTTGCCGAATGGAAAGATGACGACTGTTTCGGCGGCAGGAAAGACAAAACAGTCGGTACAATTGAGGATAGGACGGAAAAAGGTTACGAAGAAAACGTACCGGATGGAAAAAGGGACGAAAAAGAAACTAAAAGTAGTAACGGGAAAGAAAAAATCAGTACGGTTTAGCTCCAATAAAAAGAAAGTAGTTTCAGTCAGTAAGAAGGGGCTGCTTCGTGCGAAAAAGAAGGGAACGGCAAAGATAACGGTAGTTGTCAAAAAGAAGCAGAGCAGAAAAAAGGTCTGGATGAAAGTAAAGGTAGTGTCTTCTGGGAAGGATAAAAAGATAGATACCACTAGGAAACCAGACAAAACAATTCGGCCGACGCCTACCGTTCCCGCTGAAACAGAGACACCGCCCCGAACGGCAGCTCCGTCGGAAAGCAATAAACCAGTTGACGGAAACGATACGCCAATGGTGGGAAGCGGTAAGATTCTGATTGCATATTTTACCCGAAGCGGCAATACAGATAAGCTGGCAGATATGATTCAGGACAGGGTAGGCGGGACAAAAATCAAAATTGAGACGGTCAAAGACTATCCAGAAGATTACAACAGTGTTTTGGCAGAGGCATCCAAGGAAAAAAATGAAAATGCAAGACCGCAGTTGAAAACCAGAGTAAATAGCATGGCGGATTACGATACAATATTTATCGGGTATCCAATTTGGTATGGGGACACTCCGATGGCAATACGCAGTTTTCTGGACAGCTATAATTTTGCAGGGAAGAAAGTGATTCCGTTCTGTTCCTCCGGCAGCAGTCCGCCCGAGACCAGTTATAGCAGTGTCAGAGCGTCCGCGTCCGGAGCAGAGATTCTGGATGGATTCTGGACGAGAGGAGCGAACGTGGGAAGTGCAGTAGATGATATAAACCAGTGGCTTGACAGAATCGGAGTCGCTCCGAAAAAGGAGGAAACTATGGCAAATCAAATTCATATTACAGCAGGGAATACAGTTTTTACGGCGACGCTGGCAGATAATTCATCCGCAGAGGCGCTGAAGGGACTGCTCTCGCAGGGCCCGCTTACGATAGATAGAGTGATTACGCTAGTATGGAAAAGGTCGGCCCGATAGGAACAAGCCTGCCGAGAAACGATGAACAGATTGTAACGGAGGCTGGAGATATCATTCTCTATCAGGGGAATTCGCTGGTTATTTATTACGATACGAACACATGGAACTTTACAAGAATCGGAAAAATTGAGGGCGTGACGAAAGAGCAGCTTCTAGCGGCGATGGGAAATGGAGATGTGACAGTCACGATAACACTGGTTCAGTAAATGCGGATTAGCCTGATGGTATCAAGTCGAACCCATTTCGACACAGGGCAATTACTTAACCCTATGCGGTTATGCGGCGGATATCCTACCGTTTCTTGCAGGGATATCACTCCCGGCGAAAAATAAATTGTTTCCTTCGTTTACAAAAACATTCCGCCGCCCTTCGCAGAACTCGTTGTCTGCCTTGTCGCTTTACCTGCCTTTTGGCAGCGTTGCCGCCCGCCGGTCC
>DEUM01000040.1 GCA_002362575.1 Lachnoclostridium sp. UBA3262
AGAAAAAGTTGTGCAGCTGCCTGAAAATCGACAATGTTTAGAAATTGCAGCTGGAAAAGATTATTTTTATGTATTTTGTTCAAATGAAGAGGAAACAGACGGATTTCTAAGAATTTATGATAATGATGCACGATTAATTAATGAAATAGGTCTACCATTTAAAAGAGTTAGCGTATCAAATGGAAATGTATTTGGTTATTATGATGATACCATTGATGATTTTTTTAGTTGGAACTCCAATTATGCCAATAGTCATATTGAAGCAACACATTATATGAGAGAAAGTGAATTTTTAGAAAAGTTTTCAAATAAACTTTCAGATTGGATTGAAATTAAGAGAAGCGGAAAAGTAGAAATAGGAAATATACAATTTTATTATCATCCAACAGATTATTATCATACACAAGGCTATTATAGCAATAGAAAGCCACTAGATGTTTTGGAACAAATTGACTATGTAAGGTATTGTGATGGAAAACTTGCTTCTGAAGGGTATGATACAAAAGTCAAGTCAATAAGAATAAATCAAATATATAGTATGATGCGGAAAAAAGAAAAGAATTTTCTGATATACAGTTTTCAGAAAAACAATGCAATTTATGGGGTTTGTAATGTATATGAGGAACATGGTGACTTGTTGTCGTTTTTGACTAAAGATTTAAAGTACAGTTTTTCGTTTCGATATGATGAAAAAAAAGATAAATTGTATAAGAAAACCGAATATAATAATATTGAATTGATTTATGAAGACAATAATCATTGCTTATATCATAAATCAGATGGGGTTTATTGCAAATCTTTAAGTACAGGAGAAAATAGAAAGGTTTATGACTATAATGGAGAAATAGGGATTACGTTGTTAAATGGTTGGACCAAGTTTCAAGAAAGGGTCGCAAGTTATGATGGAAACTTGGTGGATAAGCAGGAGATAAAGAAAATCTGGTGATTTTTTCTATGTCAAATCATAAGGCAATATGGTATGAAATACAATCAGGAAAAGCATTTGGTAATCAATAAACCGTATCCCTATTAAATGGAATGTGGAATAACTTTATAAGAGGGTAGCTGCCAATGATTGGCAGCCGCCTTTTTTGTCGATTCCGTATTGCCTGTTATAAAAAAATTTGATATAATTTTTTCTGTAACATTCATTTACGGCACAAAAATATATGCAGAAAAGCGGAGGAAGTACTCTATGAAAAGCCTTAAAACGAAATTAGTGTTGAGTACATGTATTATTACAATTGTATGTCTGTGTATCTTATCCTGTATCAGTTACTTTAAGTCATCCGGGATTGTGGAAGATACGTCAAGGGACACCTACACAGTTATGGCTCAGAAATGTGGTACAGAGATTGAATCATGGATTAAGGAACAAGCGCAGATTATTGTAAACGAAAAGCAATCAATAGAAATTCAGGACAATTATGACAAGGACTATTTGGCTGCTTATCTGACTCCGATTGTAAAGGACTATAACACAAACGGATATATATATGATTTGTACTTTACCTCAACGGACAATGTAATGTCCTCCGGAAGTGGCTATGTGCCGGATAAAGATATTGACTTTACGCAGAGGGACTGGTACAAAAAAGCATGTGAGACAGATGGTCTGTACTATTCTTCTCCATATCTGGATACGGATTCCGGGAAAATCGTAATTACCATTGCGACTCAGGTTAAGAAAAAAGATACGTTAAAGGGCGTTCTGGCACTGGATATTTTTGTGGATACTCTTGTTGAGATTGTGGCAAAGGAAGAAGTTCCGGAAGACAGTTATGTATTTATTCTTGACCAGAATAACGGTATTGTCAATCATCCGAATGATGCTTTTGGCTATGTGGAGGATGAGCCGGTTGCACTGGATAAACTGGAAGGGACCCCGTATGCTGACCTTCAGGCGGCGATTGAGGGGAATAAGGATAATGTTTCATTAAAGGACTATGATGGAATAAAAAGAACGTTGTACATCAGTAATATTTCATCCTGTAACTGGAATATCGTTGTGGCTATCAGCAATTCGGTAACTGGCGCCGCACTTCGCACATTGCTTTGGGGCTTTTTGATTGCCATTGCCATCTCTGTTGTATTGTGTATTGTCGTTACGTTGCTGATAACCTTGCAGATTACGAAACCAATCGCTACTCTCACAAAGGTTTTGGCAAGTGGTGATTTTTCAAAGGACATTGAAGTTAAGTCAAAAGATGAAGTGGGAAGGTTGTCTGTTGGATTTAATACGTTAATGCAGAAATTAAGAGGGCTTTTACGGATTAGTACGCAGGCCGTTCAAGATCTTGAACATATGTCAGAGAACCTCGGTTCTATCTCCAAGGGAGTTGTAGAGGAGACTGCTACTGTTAATTCAGAGATGGAAAGCATTGTGGACTCTATGAATAATCAGTTTGCCGGCGTGACAGAAGGAAAAGACCAGCTGCAGGTATTTGATGATAATATTGGGCATTTTCAGAAGCAGTTTGAAAATATGGCACAGAAGATTCAAAATAGTGTGAAGCGGCTGGATGTTTCTGCGAAAGCGGCAGTGAATCTTCAAAGTACAACAAATCAATCGGCAAACAACATGGGTAAGATTTCCGGACAGGTTCGTCAGCTGGAGGAAAGTTCAAACAGTATAAACGAAATTGTTGCTACGATAACCGGAATTTCTGCACAGACAAACCTGCTTGCACTGAATGCTTCCATTGAGGCAGCAAGGGCAGGAGAGGCAGGAAAGGGCTTTGCCGTTGTTGCTGAGGAAATCCGGGTGTTATCGACACAGACGGCAGAGGCAACACAGGATATTTCAACTCTGGTATATGCTATCCAGGAGACAATACACGGAACGGTAAAAGCGATTGATGAGTCTATGGAGCTGTTTAAGGAAAATGAGGAGATTTCAAACGAAGTTCTGGATGTATTTGAATCCATTAAAGCATCCATTGATGAAATTGGTGAGAGTAACAGTGAGTTGACAACGGCACTGGAACAGTTTGTAGGCTCGGAAGAAATAATTATGAGTACATTTGAAGCGATTGACCAGAGCGTCAATGATTGTGTGGCTTCCAGTAACGACGCACAGTTAGCGGCGCAGAATCAGTCAGAAACAGTGGAGAAGCTTTCCGGCAGCATGAAGGAGCTTCATGTACTGGCTTCTGACTTAAAGGATAGATTAAATGAATTTTAATAAAGTAAGGGTGAGCGTATGAGAAAAAAATTTACCATCCTGTTATGTCTTCTTCTTTTGACGGTGGTATGTACTTTGAGTGTGGGGGAGAATGTGCAGGCGAAAAAGGCAGCTTCCGTAAAAGAGGTTTACCGGGAGATGTCAAAAAATTTTTTGGCGGGAAAGAAAAACTTTTCCATTCTCTGTCGAAAAAAGGTAGCTGTTTCGATTGTAGACAAAATTAACAGCAAAAAGGATATGGTGTACTACAGTGTTCTCTTTCAGATGGCGCAGGCAACAGATAAAAAGACGACAACGGATGATGGCGATTATCTTTATGGGAACATGAAAGAGGTCAATTGTTATTATTCCGGAGGAAAGTTGCGGTTTTACGGAATAAAATATTTTGAAACAAAAAAACAGACCAAGGCAGTCAATCAGAAAGTAAATAAAGTTTCCAAGCAGATTCAGAAAAAAGGGAAAACTGCTTACAAACGTATTTCCATGGTATATAAGTATGTGATTGACCATGTACGCTATGATGAACGCAAAAACTGTAATTATTCTGCTTATGACGGATTCTATAAAAAAAGGACTGTATGCAATGGATATGCGATGATGGTATATAAGCTTCTCATGAAGCAGGGGATTCCCTGTAAGATTGTGACAGGTTCAGTTAAGGAGGGGCAGAACTGGTATCTTCATGCATGGAATATGGTAAAGATAAAAGGGAAATGGTACAATCTGGATGCCTGTTCCGATGATGCCGATGACGGTCAGGTTTATGCGGATTACTTTTTGAAAAGTGATAAGACCTTTAGCCGGGATCACAAAAAGGATTCCTTCTATTGTACGAAGGCATTTAAGAAAAAATATCCTATGAGTAAAAGAGATTATTAAAATAAAAAATAGTTATAAAACGCCCCCTGTTAAGTGACAGGGGGCATATCATTTTTCGAAAGAAAAGCTTTTATTTTGCAGTAGTGAACCATGTAAAGGAATTTTTTCCTGTCTGAATACGGAATGTAATTGGAGCATGACCTTTTTCAACTAATATGGCTTTACCACATGTGATTTTATTTCCCGGTGACAGGGTTGCCGTACCCAAATCGTCCACTGGTTCAAAGAAAAATCCCCAGCTAATGTTCGTTAGCTGTTTTTTCGAGTTCGAGCCATAAATATTATAGTAGTAGTTAAAAATATCTTTTGCTTCGATTGTCTGGCTGCCGGATATATAACAGATTTTAAATCTAAAGTAAATGTATTCTTGATTTTTCGCCGGTTTTAAATTTTCGGAATTGTTTTTTGCCATTTCTTCGGCTGTTTTCCCGGATTCGAACCGAAGCAGCTTAATGGAAAATTTGCCTTTCTTTTTGCCTTCTTCATAATAGTTAAAGATATTTGTTGCATAAGCGGATTTCGGGCTTGCCTTCGTGCCTTTTCCGTTCTTCTTTACCTTAACGGTTATCTTACAGCGGAGTTTCTTGTTCGCAACTTTTGCTGTGATGGTAGCTGTGCCGGAAGACTGGGCGTATACTACACCTTTTTTAGAAACGGTGGCAACAGTTTTTTTGCTGGATTTCCACTTTACTTTTTTCTTCGTTCCCTTAACCTTTAATTTATATGAGCTTCCCGCATACATGGTCTTTTTTGTCTTATTCAGCTTTATCGCTGCCGCTTCAGATGAACTCGGTGCCGTGATGATACCGCAGAACATAGCAAATACAAGAAGCAGTGAAAGTGTTTTCTTCATGTCGGTGTTCCTCCTATATCGTATTGATATAAACATTTTACAATAAATATGTGTAAAATACAAGGCAGTTACGGCGAAAAATAAGATTCCCTATTTTTTTCTAGCATAAGAATCGAATTTATGCTAAGATAGGAATAGATTTTTGGGATTACGGAGGAAGTTATCATATGGCAGTGATTAAGAAAAGTCATATTCGGAATTTTTGTATTATCGCACATATCGACCACGGCAAGTCCACCCTTGCTGACCGGATTATA
Organism: Lachnoclostridium sp. UBA3262; assembly: GCA_002362575.1. Lineage (GTDB taxonomy): Bacteria > Bacillota > Clostridia > Lachnospirales > Lachnospiraceae > Eubacterium_F. Next base: position 5,174 of record DEUM01000040.1, read on the forward strand.
GAAAAGACAGGTCTTTTGACCAGCAGAGAGATGCAGTCGCAGATTTTAGATAACATGGAACTGGAAAGAGAGCGCGGAATCACGATAAAGTCACAGGCTGTCCGCATTGCTTATACAGCAAAAAATGGGGAGGAATATCTGTTTAACCTGATTGACACACCGGGGCATGTGGACTTTAACTATGAAGTATCAAGAAGTTTAGCCGCCTGTGAAGGGGCAATTTTGATTGTAGACGCTGCGCAGGGAATCGAGGCGCAGACGCTGGCAAATTGTTATCTTGCCATTGACCACGACTTGGAAATTATGCCGGTAATCAATAAAATTGATTTGCCGAGTGCGGAGCCGGAGCGCGTGATAAACGAGATTGAGGATGTAATCGGGATTGAAGCGCAGGATGCACCTCAGATTTCAGCAAAGCTGGGTACAAATATTGAAGCTGTACTGGAGCAGATTGTGACGAAAATTCCAGCTCCGGAGGGAGACGAGAATGGGCTTTTAAAGGCGTTGATTTTTGATTCTGTCTACGATGCCTATAAGGGTGTTATTATTTTCTGCCGTATATTTGACGGAACGGTGAAAAAGGGTACACGGATTCATATGATGGCTACCGGGATGGAGGAGGAAGTAGTCGAGGTGGGTACGTTTGGTGCAGGGCAGTTTATTCCATGTGAGGAGCTGACAGCCGGTATGGTAGGATATATTACGGCAAGCTTAAAAAATGTAGAGGGTACCCGTGTCGGAGATACGGTAACGGATGCTGAGAATCCATGTAAAGAAGCACTTCCGGGATATAAGAAGGTTTTGCCAATGGTATATTGTGGTTTATATCCGGCAGATGGTGCGAAATATCAGGATTTGCGGGATGCACTCGAAAAATTACAGTTAAATGACGCCGCCTTACAGTTTGAGGCGGAGACATCCGTTGCTCTCGGCTTTGGTTTCCGGTGTGGCTTTCTCGGACTGCTTCATCTGGAAGTAATTGAGGAACGGCTGGAGAGGGAGTATAATCTTGACTTAGTAACGACGGCGCCGGGCGTTGTCTATCATGTATATAAAACAAATGGGGAAATGGTTGAAGTGACAAATCCCTCTAACTTGCCGGATCCATCCGAGATTGAACATATGGAGGAGCCGGTTGTAGAAGCGGAAATTATGGTGACGACAGAGTTTGTCGGAGCAATTATGAAACTTTGTCAGGAGAGGCGCGGTGTGTATCTTGGTATGGAATATATGGAGGAAACCCGTGCCCTTTTGAAGTATATTCTGCCACTGAACGAAATCATTTATGACTTTTTTGATTCCCTGAAATCCCGTTCCCGCGGTTATGCGTCCTTTGATTATGAGATGAAGGGCTACGAACGGGCAGAGCTTGTGAAATTAAATATTTTAATCAATAAAGAGGAAGTCGACGCTCTTTCCTTTATTGTACATGAAAGCTCTGCATATGAGAGAGGGAGAAAGATGTGCCAGAAGTTAAAGAAGGAAATTCCAAGACATTTATTTGAAGTTCCGATTCAGGCCGCTATCGGTAATAAAGTAATTGCCAGAGAGACGGTAAAGGCAGTCCGTAAAGACGTCCTTGCCAAATGTTATGGCGGCGATATCTCACGTAAGAGAAAGCTGCTGGAAAAACAGAAGGAGGGAAAGAAACGCATGCGCCAGATTGGAAGCGTGGAAATCCCACAGAAGGCATTTATGAGCGTATTAAAGCTGGATGATGAGGAATGATAATGTTTGAAGGATATGAAAAATGAGGGAAGATATCGAAACCAAACAGACGATGGGATTATATATACACATTCCGTTTTGTATACAGAAATGTAAGTATTGTGATTTTTTATCTTTTCCGGCAACGGAGCAGATACAGTGCCGATATGTGGAGGCTCTCGCAAAAGAAATGGAGCTTTGGAAGGAAAAAACAGGTTTTCGCCCTGTCGATACGATTTTTATCGGGGGAGGAACGCCTTCTGTCATATCGGTGGAGAAAATGCGTATTCTTTTGGAGGCAGTGCGTGAGAATTTTCAGATAAATCGGTTGAAAGAGTTTACCGTTGAGTGTAATCCGTGTACCGTGTCGGGAGACAAGCTGCAGCTATACCGCGATATGGGGGTAAACAGACTGAGCATCGGGATGCAGTCGACGGACGGGAGTGAACTGAAAAGTCTCGGAAGAATTCATACTTATCATGAATTTCTGCAGAGCTACGAGATGGCGAGAGACTATGGATTTGAAAATATCAATATTGATATTATGTCGGCAGTTCCCGGACAAACTTTGGAGAGTTATGAAAAGACGTTGAAATGTGTAATCAAATTGAGACCGGAGCATATTTCCTCCTACAGCCTGATTCTTGAGGAAGGGACGCCGCTTTATGATTTGTATGCCGGTGAGCCGCCGGTAGACGAGGAAACCGACCGCCGGATGTATGAGCGCACAGAGGAAATTTTAGCCTGTGCCGGATACGAAAGATATGAAATATCAAACTATGCCAGAAAGGGACTGGAATGTCGGCACAACTTAAAATACTGGAAGCGGGAGGAGTATCTGGGTATTGGGCTGGGCGCCTCCTCTTTTATGAATCACAGCCGTTTTTCCAATGAGCGGGATATGGAAATCTATATCAATCAGATCCATTCCGGCAATCTGCCAGTGGCAGAGAAGGAGGAACTCAGCCCATGGGATGAAAAGTCAGAGTTTATGTATCTGGGACTTCGCTGTATGGAGGGAATTTCTGAAAAAAGGTTTTATGAGTGTTTTGGCGAGAAGGTAGAACATTGTTTCGGAGAGGAAATACTGCGATGTCAGGAACAGGGACTTCTCGTGCGCGAGGAAGGGCGTATTTTTCTGACAAGACGAGGGATTGATGTAAGTAACCGGGTTTTTGCTGAATTTATATAGGATATCCGTTAAGATTTTTAAAATTGGAGGTGCAGGATGGACGGGAATATGAGAAAAGTAGATGATTGTGTCAGGCAGGTACGGGAGAAAACAGATTTTGTGCCAAAGGTAGCTCTGATTCTGGGAAGTGGACTGGGCGAGCTGGCAGATGAGATTGACAAAAAAGCAGTAGTCAATTATGCAGAGATTGAAGGTTTTCCGGTATCTACCGTGGCGGGGCATAAGGGACGTTTCGTCTTTGGTTATATTGGCAATACGCCCGTAGTTATTATGCAGGGACGTGTGCATTACTACGAGGGGTATGCAATGAGTGATGTCGTTCTTCCAGTTCGCCTTATGAGAAAACTCGGGGCCGAAGCTCTATTTTTGACCAATGCCGCCGGGGGTATCAGTGAAAAAGTAAAACCAGGAGATTTTATGCTTCTCACTGACCAAATCAGTTCCTTTGTCCCATCCCCACTGATTGGGAAAAATGTGGAGGAGTGGGGGCCGAGGTTCCCTTCCATGGATACGATTTATGATAAGGAATTGCGAAAGATTATCCAGAACACAGCGAAAGAATGTGGTATTTCTCTGAAAGAGGGTGTCTACGTTCAGACAACCGGACCAAATTATGAGTCGCCGACCGAAGTTCGTATGTTTGCGATGCTGGGAGCTCATGCCGTGGGAATGAGTACGGCGGTGGAGGCGATTGCGGCAAGGCACATGGGAATGAGTGTTTGCGGTATCTCGTGTATTACAAATATGGCGGGCGGGACGGATGCCTCGCCACTCAGCCACGAGGAGGTCAGCGCTATGGCAGACCGGGTAGCGCCGCTATTTAAGAAACTGGTAACCTGCTCGATCGAAAAGTTTTGGTAAGCATAAATGTTTGGAATAGGAGGAAGAAAATGAAAATACGTTTTTACAATGCCAGAATATTGACAATGGAAGAAAATGCGGAGATTTTTGAAGGGGAGCTCCACACAGAAGAAAGTCGGATCACGTATGTTGGTAAGGGAGCTGCACCGAATGGGGAAAAAGAATGGGACAGGGAGATTGACTGTGCAGGGAATCTGCTTTTACCGGGATTTAAAAATGCGCATACCCATTCGGCGATGACATTTCTCCGTTCTTATGCTGACGATCTTCCCCTGCAGGAATGGTTGTACAATCGGGTGTTTCCAATGGAGGCGAAGCTGACAAAGGAAGATCAGGTGGATTTGGCAAAGCTTGGTATGCTGGAGTATCTGACGAGCGGAATCACATCAAATTTTGATATGTATCTGGATAATATGTGCCATGCCATTGCCTCTAAGGAACTGGGCTATCGTACCGTTTTATGCGGCAGCATGAATGATTTTGGCGGCACGGTTCCTGAGACGGAGGAGGAATACTATAAAATAAATGAGGTTTCCCCTCTTGTAAGTTACAAGCTTGGCTTTCACGCAGAATATACGACAAAAGGCGAGACGATAGAGGAGCTTGCCAGACTGGCGCAGAAGATGAAAGAGCCGGTTTATCTGCATCTTGCCGAGACGAAGAAGGAAGTGGATGAGTGCTACGGCAGGTACGGCATGTCTCCGGTAAAATATCTGGACTCTGTCGGTATATTCGAATATGGCGGTGGCGGATTCCACGGCGTCTGGATGAATGAGGAGGATATGGATATCTGCTTAAATAAAAATGTATCCATTGTATCAAATCCTTCTTCCAATGTGAAGCTTGCCAGTGGTGTTGCCGATCTTTGTACGATGTTAGATAAGGGAATCAATCTGGCTCTTGGTACAGATGGGCCGGCCAGCAACAATGCCTTAGATATGTTCCGTGAGATGTATCTGGCAGCCACGCTGCAGAAGGTTACAAAAATGGATGCGGCGGCTATGGACGCTGCAGCAGTGCTCCGCATGGCAACGACAGGCGGGGCGAAGGCGATGGGGCTGACAGACTGTGATGTGCTGGCTGTTGGCAAGAAGGCGGATATCATTATGATTAATATGCACCGACCGAATATGCAGCCGGAAAATAATATTGTAAAGAACCTTGTCTATAGTGGAAGCAAGGAAAATATAAAGCTTACGATGATAGACGGAAAAATCCTGTACGAGAACGGAGAGTTTTTTGTAGGGGAAGACGTTGAAGATATTTATAAAAAGGCAAATGCAATCATTAAACGGTGTAAGGAGTCATAGTGTCAATTGCTCTGCCAAGTCTTCCCACAACTCCATCGCTTCGGCAAGAGCGGACTCTTTTTCCTCCCGCTCTCTGCTCAGTTCAGTAAGTTTTGCAGAGTTTGTGGCATGTTCCGGCAAGGAGAGCTCGATATCGAGAGCGGCAATCTCGTTTTCCAACATCTCGATTTTTTGCTCAATCTGACTATACTGATTTTCCAGCTTGCGGCGTTTTGCGGCAAGCTGTTTTTGTTCCTGCCAGTCAAGCTTGGATTCCGTATCTTCCTTTTTCTGTGTATCGGTATGTTCCGGTGTTAAATGTATTTTTTCCATTGTGTCCTTTTTATCTAAGTAATAGGAATAATTTCCATTGTAGGACAGTAGTTTCTGACCGGTTAAGTCTAGAATTCTGGTGGCAGTCTTATTGATAAAATAACGGTCATGGGAGACATACAGTACCGTGCCGGTATAGTTGTTGACCGCGGTTTCCAAAATTTCCTTTGACGTAATATCTAAATGGTTCGTCGGCTCGTCCAAAAGCAGAAAGTTGGCTTTCGAGAGCATCAGCTTTGCGAGGGAAACACGTCCCTTTTCGCCGCCGCTCAGCAGATGGACAGGTTTAAAGACATCTTCCCCGGTAAAGAGAAATGCCGCCAATACATTGCGGATTTCCGTGTGGGTAAGAGACGGGTAATCATCCTGAATTTCTTCAAATATTGTCTTTTCGTCATGAAGAACATTGTGTTCCTGATCGTAGTAACCAATTTCTACATTTGTGCCGGGGATAGCAGTCCCGTTATCTGCCGGCTCCATTCCGTTAATCATTTTTAACAGCGTCGTTTTGCCAGTACCGTTCTGACCGATAATGGCGATTTTTTCTCCGCGTTTTACCTCAAAGGACATATCGTGAAAAAGATGATTATCACCGAAGCTTTTACTGTAATTTTCCACGCGGAGAACGTCGTTTCCACTCAGAACAGATGGCGTCAGTTCAAAATGGATTGCCCTTTCATATTCGACCGGTTTTTCCAAACGCTCTATTTTATCCAGCATTTTTTCACGGCTTTCGGCGCGCTTAATTGACTTCTCACGGTTAAAGGATTTCAGCTTTTCAATGACAGCCTCCTGATGTTTGATTTCCTGCTGCTGATTATAATACTGATGAAGCAGGGCTTCACGCAGAGCTTCCTTTTTCTTTGCATAATTGCTGTAGTTACCGGGGAAAACGGTAACCGAGCCGTGTTCGATTTCCACTATCTTTCCTGCAATACGGTCAAGAAAATAGCGGTCGTGGGAGACGATAAGAACACTCCCTTTATAATTTAGCAGATAATTTTCGAGCCAGCGTATGGATTCCAAATCCAGATGGTTTGTCGGCTCGTCCAGAATGAGTAAATCCGGTTCCGTAAGAAGAAGCTTTCCCAATGCAACACGGGTTTTCTGTCCGCCGGACAGATGGTTAATACACTGGTGCATTGCTTCCCCGCCAAAACCAAGCCCGTTAATGACGCCGAGTACCTTGCTTTTATAGGAGTAACCTTCCCCTGTCTCAAAGGAAGTCTGAAGACGGTTATATTTTTCCAATAATTTTTCAAGCTCTGTCCCCTCTGCCTGTGTCATTTCTTTCTCTGTCTGGCGAATCTGACGGTCCATTTCAATGACATCAGATTTTACAGCGAGCAATTCTTCATAAATACTTTGTTCTGAATGATACCCCTGCTGCTGGGGAAGATAACCTAAAGTAGTATCCTTGGCATGGATCACTTCGCCATCGTCTGCATCCAGTTCTCCGACAAGAATCCGGAGAAGGGTTGTCTTACCGGCGCCATTGGTTCCGACAATTGCTACACATTCCTGCTCATTTATATGAAAAGTTGCATCTTTTATGATTTCTTCCTCAGAAAATGCCTTTTTGATATGATTACATGCTAATATCATTGTTATCCTCCATTCGTAAACCTTCATCCGGACGGTCTGCTTCGTTGATTATTGTACACAGTTTTACTTTTTTTTGCAAGAATTTACTTTTGTACCTATTTTCTATGCAGACAGAAGATTGACAGGTATTTAACATTCTATTATAATAATGTACATAGTTTAATTATGCAGATGGAGGAATAACCGGTGACGGAAAAGAGAATATCTTCGGCGGTAATCAAGCGGTTGCCCCGCTATTATAGATATCTGAGTGAACTTTTGGAAAAAGGGATTGACCGCATATCCTCGCAGGAGCTCAGCAGGACAATGAATGTGACAGCTTCCCAGATTCGGCAGGACTTTAATAACTTTGGTGGATTCGGACAACAGGGATATGGATACAACGTGGCGGTACTACGGGAAGAAATCGGGAAAATACTGGGGCTGGATAAAAAATATAATGTGATTATCCTCGGTGCAGGAAATCTCGGTCAGGCATTGGCAAATTATGGCGGCTTTTCGAAAAGGGGCTTTATTGTCTCGGGAATTTTTGATGTCAATCCCGATAAGATAGGACAAAAAATCGGTACAGTACAAGTTCGCCATATGTCGGAACTTCAGAATTTTTTTGAAAATAACAAAGTGGATATCGCAGCGCTGACACTGCCAAAGGCAAAAGCACCGGAGGTGGCGAATGAACTGGTAGCCTTAGGTGTCTGTGCATTTTGGAATTTTGCAGCGACAGATTTGAATCTGCCGGCTCATGTAGTAGTAGAAAATGTTCACCTTGCGGAAAGCCTGATGCGCCTATCCTATAATATAGCGAATCTCGATAAAAAATAAAGATTTTGAGTAAGAGTAAAGAATAGAAGGTGTGCCTATGAAGAAAACGGATAAGGATTTTGAAAAAGCAATAAGAAACACATTAAAAGGGAAAAAAGTTCCGATTCTGGTGCTGGATAACAGATGGCATACACTTTTTCCGGAGGGGCAGAAGCCTTCGGAAGTGGTTGAGTTGGAGAAATGTGTCAATATTCTTTTGAAACAGCAGGGGCATCTGGTAAATGAATTAAAGGAATTAAAAAAGACGAAAAAAAAGTTAATGGATGGCATTGTAGCAGGAATGAATGATACTTCTGTACAGTCACAGAAGAAAAAGGACAACCAGCAGCGGCTTTTGCTGGAAATTAAAGAGCGGATATCGGAGGAGTCGGATGAGCTGATGACGATACCTTCCCAGATAAAGAGGGTAAATGAAGATTTACTTATTGTTGGGGCGAAATACTGCTTTGAACGGCTGGAAAATGGGGACAGGGAATTGCAGGAGCTGACGACGGAGATTACTGCGCTAAAAGAAGTGCTGAATGAAAAGAGTGAATACAAGGCAGAGCTGGAGGACAGCATTGACAGTGCATATTCACTTATGCACGGCCTGCTTGGTCATGATATTATGAATCTGTTTGATAAAGGAAAGGTATAGAAGTATAGTGAGTGAAGTTGTTGGAATTGGAGTAGATTCAGTTGAAATAGGACGGGTTGTCCACGCCTGTGAAAGACAGCATTTTGTAGAGAGGATATTTACTCCCGGGGAAATCGACCAGTTTGATAAAACGAAACGTCGTGCAGCCTCGGATTTTGCCGGGAAGGAAGCGGTTGTAAAAGTATTTGGAACCGGGTTCGCGGGCATAGACGCAGTGGAGATTGAGATTCTCCGAAATGAAGCAGGGGCGCCCTATGTGAAGTTGTATGGAAAGGCAAAGAAAAAGGCGAAAGAATTACAGATTGGAAGGATATTGATATCCATAACCAATACAAAGGAGCTGGCGACAGCTTTTGCGGTTGGAGTAAGGGAGGAATCCGATGAAGTATTTGTACACGAATAAAGAGGCAAAGGCGATTGATACCCATGCAATTTGTACCGTGGGGATTCCGAGCCTTGTACTGATGGAAAAGGCAGCTATGACGATAGCTGCTGTTCTTATGGAAAGAGAAAACAGAGATATGCGGATACTTGCCGTCTGCGGCGCTGGAAATAATGGCGGTGATGGGATTGCGGCAGCGCGTATTCTGCACCAGCAGGGTTATACGGCTGCGGTTACTGTAATTGGTGAGACAGATAAAATGACAGCGGAGACAAAGAAGCAGTTAGAGATTGCTATTAACTGCCATGTGCCGGTGCTTCCCCTGTCTGCCATTACCGACGGGCAGTTTGACATTATGCTGGATGGCATATTTGGCATTGGGCTTTCCCGGGAAGTGGAAGGAGTTTATGAGCAGATTATTGACGGGATAAATGAGAGCGGAGCAAAAATTTATGCGCTGGATATTCCTTCTGGTATCCATGCCGGGACAGGCGCTGTGCTGAATACGGCGGTTCGTGCAGAATGTACAATTACGTTTGGCGTAAATAAAATAGGACTGGTGCTCTATCCGGGCTGTGAATATGCCGGGGAGGTCATTGTAGGTGATATCGGATTCCCGAAAGAAAGCGTGTATTCCGTAAATTCCCATAGCTATTTTTATGAAGTGGAGGATATTGCCCGTTTACCGGAGCGACCGGCAAATTCCCATAAAGGGAGTTTTGGAAAGGTTCTGATAGCTGCCGGTTCGGAGACGATGAGCGGAGCCTGTTATCTTGCGGCAAAGGCCGCCTATTCGATGGGCGCGGGACTTGTCCGTGTGGTATCAACGGATAATAACAGGGAGATATTATTATCCTCACTGCCAGAAATATTGTTTTCTTCAAGGGATGAAATTTCCGAAGCAGTTGACTGGGCGGATACGATTGTAGCTGGCCCGGGGCTTGGGTTATCAAAAGAGTCCGAAGAACTGATGAAATATATTATAGAAAACTCACCCGTTCCTACGGTAATTGATGGGGATGGCATACGGCTGTGCCGGAATTTAACAGAAACATTAACGGATAATTTTATATTAACACCACATGTTAAGGAAATGAGTTATCTGACCGGAATCAGCGTTGGCGAGTTGAAAAAGGATATCCTCGGAACGACAGGGAAGGCTGCACAGGACTGGAAGTGCACCATTGCCCAGAAAGATGCCAGAACTGTTGTGTCAGACGGCAGAGACTGTTATGTTAATGTATCAGGAAATAACGGTATGGCGACAGGAGGATCCGGAGATGTACTGGCAGGTATGATAGGCGGGCTTCTTGGCCAGCATATAGAACCTTTTGAAGCGGCAAAGCTCGGGGTGTACCTGCATGGAATGAGTGGAGACATTATGGCAGAGGAGAAGGGGACTTACAGCCTGATGGCGTCGGATATCATTACAGGAATTTCCCGTATATCCGGCTTATATTGCCGAAAAGAAGGTTATACGGCAGAAAAAAGGGAGGCATACTGTGAAAGAATATGACAGAACATATGCGGAAATTGACTTGGGAGCAATCCGCCATAATATAAAAGAGACAAGAAAGCATATTAAACCGGAAACAAAGATCATGGCGATTGTCAAAGCGAATGCCTATGGGCATGGTGTGCTGGAAGTAACCAATGCACTGGAGGATTTGGTAGACGCTTATGGTGTGGCAATGGTAGAAGAAGCTCTCGAGCTGCGCCGTGCCGGACTGGATAAGATGGTGCTGATTTTAGGTTATACGGGGGAGGACTGGTTTCCGGAGCTGATAGAAAACCAGATTTCCCAGACGGTATATACATGGGAAATGGCAGAACAGCTGAACTGTGCAGCGGTAAAGCTGGGAATGAAAGCACGTATCCATATCAAAGTTGATACCGGGATGAGCAGAATCGGTTTTTTGCCGACGGAGGAGAGTATAAAAATAATTGAACGAATCGCAGAGCTTCCCTGTATAGAGATTGAGGGCATATATACTCATTTTGCAAGAGCCGATGAGAGAACAATAGAGGCGGCGCGTATTCCATTTCAAACCTATACGAAATTTGTCCGTAAATTGGAGACGGCCGGAATTTCGATTCCGGTAAAGCATGTGGCAAACAGTGCTTCCATTATTCAATTTCCGGAGGCAAATCTGGATATGGTGCGCTCCGGTATTTCCACCTATGGATTGTATCCGTCGGAGGAGGTGCCAAAGGATATATTGAAACTACATCCGGCGATGCAGTGGAAGGCAAAGATTTCTTATGTAAAAACGATAGCAGAGGGAACTGCTGTCAGCTACGGCGGCACCTATATAGCAGAAAAGGAAATGAGAGTGGCAACGGTTCCGGTTGGCTATGCGGACGGAATGAAACGGGATTTGTCAAACAAAGGCAGAGTTTTGGTTCACGGAAAATCGGCAAACATATTGGGAAGAATCTGTATGGATCAGTTTATGATAGATGTGACAGATATTCCGGAAACAAAAGCAGGGGATACGGTCACTATTTTCGGAAAGGACGGAGATAATCAGATTCCAGTGGAGGAAATTGCCGCATTGTCCCACTCCTTCAATTATGAATTTGTATGCGGCATTACCGGTCGGGTACCGCGGCTATATAAGAATAAATGATGTACTTTTACAAAAATAATAACTTTTTGAATATTGTCTCGTATACTGGAAATAATAGTATTAGAATTTGATTGGTATAAAAACCCAAGGGAGTGTGAAACTGTGATAACAGTCAGACGAGGCGATATTTATTACGCAGATTTAAGACCGGTTGTAGGCTCCGAACAGGGAGGCGTGCGGCCGGTTCTTATCGTTCAGAATGAAATGGGAAACCGATACAGCCCAACCGTAATCTGTGCGGCGATTACATCGAAAATGAATAAAGCAAATTTGCCTACGCATGTGGCATTGGAGGCAGAACGTTATGGCATCGTGAAAGATTCTGTGATTTTATTGGAACAGATACGGACAATTGATAAATCAAGACTGAGAGAGAAGGTATGTCATCTGGATGATTCGGTGCTGACAGAAATTGATAAGGCACTAATCATTAGTCTTGCGCTAGATACATACAAGCCTTGACAAAGTTACGATTAGGCTGTAAATATAAGTTATATAAAAATACAAAGAAAAAACACCTCTGGGAGGAGGTGTTTTTTCTGATACCCCGAGGGTATCAAAGCGTATAATAGGGTGGGAGTAGAAAGTTTATACTTTCCGTATAATAATATATAGTTATTTTGTGTCAAAAATATGTCATAAAGTCAAAAGTTTTAAATTCCCATTTGTTATGCGTTGCTTTCAAAAAATAAAAAGCTCTTGCAATGCAGACGTCTTTCAGCGTATACTATATTTGTATTGGAAGGAATGAGAAATAAATGAAAATTGGATTAGTACGACATTTTAAAGTAAATTGTCCCCATAAATATATGATGACTTCAGAAGAATTCCGTGAGTGGTCGGAGAAATATGAACATGCAGGTGTCATTAAAAATAGAGTAAATATGTATGGAATTACGTGGGATATCTGCTACAGCAGTGATTTGCAAAGGGCGGTAACAACGGCAAAGGAAGTATACAGCGGTAATATTTACGTGGATAAATTACTAAGGGAAGTGGATAATGCTCCCTTTATCCATACGGAAAAGTTCCGTCTTCCCTTTCCTGTCTGGCATTTTTGCGGAAGACTGGCATGGTTTTTCCGCTCCAAGAGCCAGCCGGAGAATATACGTGATACAAGAAAGAGAGTGCGGCGTTTTTTCCGCCATATTGACTGGTCAAAGGATAATGTACTGATTGTTTCCCATGGCTTTTTGATTTTCAATTTTATATTTGAGCTTTTTCGTCTTGGATTTAAAGGAAAGGAAGTCCATCGGGTAAAAAATGGATTGCTCTATATATACGAAATTCCAGATGGGAAAAAACCAATATTTCGAATAAAAAAGGATAAGAAGGGAAAGAAAACAACGGAATAGAAAACCTTGTTTTTAGTAAAATGCAGTATACAATTTTATGTGTAGGAAAATTGAAAGAAAAATATTATGCAGACGCCGTCAAAGAATACAGCAAACGGCTGTCACGCTATGGTAAAGTAAATATTATAGAAGTGCCGGATGAAAAAACACCGGACAAGGCTTCGGAAGCAATGGAAATACAGATAAAAAGAAAAGAGGCAGAGCGCATACAAACACATATCAGGGAAAATATGTATGTGATTGCGCTGGACTTAAATGGAAAAGAATATGATTCCGTCGATTTTTCAAAGCATTTAGAATCTCTAAAAACAAATGGTAAGAGTCATATTGCTTTTCTTATTGGCGGTTCTCTCGGATTGCATAATTCGCTTCTTGAGAAAGCGGACGAGAGTGTTTGCTTTTCGAAAATGACATTTCCCCATCCGCTCATGAGGGTTATCCTGTTAGAACAGGTGTACCGGGCGAACCGAATTCAAAATGGAGAACCGTATCATAAGTGAGTGAGGTTTGGGGGGAGTTGAAATTATTAGCTTATAATGAAGATAGAGAATGCAGGGAGGTGGCAGAATGTGCTGTAGAATTGAATTACAAAAGATTACGCAAATAGTTGTTCAGTCTGTTTTGGAGTTAATGGAAGATAAGATTTATAAAATTGTTCTTTACGGTTCTTATGCTAGAGGGGATTTCGATACAGAGTCTGATGTAGATATCATAATTTTACTGGACTGTGATGAGAAAGAACTAAGAAACTATCGTAAAAAAGTTGCTATATTAGCTAGCCGAATTAGTCTTGAAAATGATATTGAAGTTTCACTTCTTCTTAAAAATAGGGACTCTTTCGAGGATAGACGAATGATCTTACCATTTTATCAAAGTATAGAAAATGAAGGGGTTGTATTATATGGAAAATGATATGAAAGAACTTTCAAAATACCGAATGGAGCAGGCAAGGCAGTGTATTACTTCTGCAAAAGCATTGGTAGAGATTGAAGATTATAAAGGAGCAGCAAATCGCTCTTATTATGCGGTGTTTCATGCTATGCGGAGTGTCCTTGCACTGGAAGGCAAGGATTTTTCTAAACACTCAGGTGTTTCTGCTTATTTTAGAAAAGAATATATTAAGACGGGGATTTTTGCTGTAGAACTTTCCGATATTATTAGTATGACCTTTGAAATTAGAAGTAATAGTGACTATGATGATTTTTATGTTATTTCAGTAGAAGAAGTGAATGAACAGATTGGAAATGCAATTAAATTTTGTGATGTCGTGGAAGCATATCTGGTGGAAAGATCATAAATCAAATAAAATTTATATAAATTTTGTGAATGGTTTTATATTAAACGGTGAGAACTTATGAATGATAATAACATTTTGGAATTTTTGGATGCATATAAAAACTTAGATAAATTATGCAGACAAATTTTATCTAGTGACAGAGGAGTATCCGAATATATTGATGAAATGAATAATGAGAGCCAGGGATATCGAATTGCTGGTTGGGATAGGGATTATAAACAATTAAAGAGAATGAGGTGGATTCGCAATCGTCTTGTCCATGAAACAGATTCATTTGAAGATAATCTTTTTAACACAGAAGATATTGAATGGCTACATACATTTTATTCTCGGATTATGGAATGTGAAGATCCTTTTTCTTTATTACATCAAGCTAAGAACACAAAAGTAAAAACAGGCAAACAGGAAAAGAGTCCAGAGATTTATTTCCAAACACACAGGGCATCTACATCCCAAAATGAGAACTTACAAAATAGAAATATAATATTGGCAGGAATGCTCTTAGCAGGAATTATTTTAACAGGTATAGCAATATGTTTTCTTTTTTATGAAATTCTTTGATATTGAAGATAATAGAACACATTTTGCAAGGAAAACTGCCGACAGTTCAAGTATAATAATAGTGAGAACCGTCTATAATAATGGGAAAATAAAGAAAAAAAGGAGAGCGATTATGTTTCGGATTCCCAAACATATCGGGATTATTCCAGACGGTAATAGAAGATGGGCGAAAGAGAGAGGATTAAAAAAAGAAGAAGGGTACACATTTGGGCTGGAACCAGGATTGGCGCTTCTTCGGGCGGCAAAAAAATATGGTGTCCGTGAATTAACGTATTATGGATTTACGGTAGATAACTGCAAACGTCCCAGAGAACAAGTCAAAGCCTTTTCCCATGCCTGTGTGGAAGCGGTAAAGATGATGGAGAGGGAGAACGTGAGACCGTATGTCATGGGAAATACAAAGTCCTCCTGTTTTCCCAAAGAATTACTTCCGTACACAGAGTGTACGGCAACAGAGAAAAATGATCTGGATAAAATGAGAGTGAATCTTCTGGTAAATTACGGATGGGAATGGGATATGAAACATGACTGGATTTCAAAAACAATTTCCAGAGTGGATTTAGTGATACGGTGGGGCGGAATGAGCCGGCTGTCTGGTTTTCTTCCAGTCCAAACCGTATATTCCGATATTTGTATTCTTCCAGAACTGTGGCCGGATTTTAAGGAAGAACAGTTAGATTACGCATTAAACTGGTATCAAAAACAAGATGTGACATTAGGAGGATAACAGGATGGACGGCGTCCATCCTGTTTTGAGTAAGAGAGAAGTTTGTGCATGGATAGGACACAGAGATAAAATTTAAAGATATGGCTGAAGCGACTGCCGAAGCTGTTCCTCAATCGTGATGAGACGGCGGCAGAATTCTTTTGAATCATTATCCGCTGCCTTATACTGATTCAGATATTTGTGGAGGGATTTAATTCCCATGTCACAGCCATCAGTAATTAAATCCGCAACGGTAGCATCGCTGTTATCCATTCCTATCTTCATATTTGTTTTTAGCCATGACATACTTTTGGCTAGTGGGTTCACCTCATCCAGTTAGGAGATAGCCATTTTGGTACCAGAATCACATTCTTTTAATAATTCGACGGAATCATTCTTTTCTGTTTGCATAAATTAGCACCTCAATTCTGTTTTTGATTAGTATGCGCAAAGGAAGAAAAAATATTTGAATTGAGGAAACACATGAAATATGATAAACTAAAAACAGCGAGAATTTTTTTGAGAACCATAAATCATGAGAAATGAGGAAAACATGAAAAAGTATAATTGCATTGTTGTCTTTAGTCATGACAAAACAAAATTACTA
Organism: Lachnoclostridium sp. UBA3262; assembly: GCA_002362575.1. Taxonomy (GTDB): domain Bacteria; phylum Bacillota; class Clostridia; order Lachnospirales; family Lachnospiraceae; genus Eubacterium_F. The sequence continues at coordinate 21,158 of DEUM01000040.1, forward strand.
TTTTGTAAAAGAGTAAAAGAACCGTTCAAAGGCCTTTATAATTTTGTTGGCGGAAAGGTAGAAAGGGGCGAGGACAGTATGTCTGCCGCTTACAGGGAGCTATATGAGGAAACAGGTATTTTAGAAAATGAAATCCAATTATATCATTTCATGGATTTTACCTATTATTTTCAGGATTTTATTTTGGAATTATATGTGGGGAAACTGTCTGAGCCAAAAAAACTGGTAGAAGAACTGAATCCGCTGGAATGGCTTCCCTTGACAGAAAATTTTGCCGATTCCAAAAAATTTGCGGGAGAGCAGAATATTGCTCACATTGTGAATGTAGCGCGTAAATATCCGTTGAAAGAAAATATATAATAGTAAATATGAGGAGGACTTGTTACATGGGAATTGCTATTGTTTTTATTTGTTTAGGAATATTATTGTTTTTCTTTTTGCGTTTTGTATATTATAATCAATTAAAATCCCATTTCAAGAGGAAATATAATATAGATTATTTCCCCAAACGGGTTAGAATACATAAAAATTATGCTCCTCAAAATAAGAATTACTATATATTAAAATTTCCTAGCTGGACATATGCAAATAAAGATGGAACAAGAGATAAACGAAGAAATAATAATGTGATACGTTATCCGGGATGTGACCTATATGTGGATAAGTTTCATATTATAATCAAAAATCCACGTTTGATGATACAATATGTAAATGATTTAAGACGGCAAGATGTATTGATAGAAAAAAATGAGTATGAGACTAAGAAGACGAAGAAGATTTATAATGATAAAAGGGAAAATATGGAATTAGATAGCCTTAATAAGGTGGTAAATAGCTTTAAAGATAATCCCTACGAATTTGAAAAGTATTGTGCCAAGCTATATAAATCAATAGGAGTTGAGGCAGAAAATACACCAAATTCAAATGATGGTGGTTATGATATTGTATTACACTATGAAAACGGAGATATGGGACTTGTAGAATGTAAATGTTATGACAAAACTAAAATAGGGCGACCGTTGATTCAAAAATTAGTTGGAGCTAATCAGACTGTTGGGGCTAAATATTTATTTTTTATTACAACAAGTACTTACTCATCTTCGGCAAAAGAATATGCAAAGGAAACAGGAGTAAAATTAATCGATGGTATTCAATTGTTAGAGTTAATTCATACTTATAACAAGACAAAAAATGAAGAAATCACAGTTGAAGACGAGTGGTTTTTAAATGATGATGATCTAAAAAAATATATACCTAAAGATATATATGAAGTACTATAATGTTTTGTAATAAGGGAAACATGACGAGAAGATTATAAATTATAGAAAGGAAACACAAGAATGAAATTCCCAAAATTTTTGCAGGAGGGCGATACGATAGGTTTTGTCGCCCCTTCCTTTGGCTGTGCCACGGAGCCGTATTGTACAGCATTTCAGAATTCGATAAAAAAAATAAAAGAAAAGGGATTTACGGCAAAGTTAGGGCCAAACTGTTATGCGGACTGCGGAATCGGTATCAGCAACACACCGGAAAAATGCGGGCAGGAGCTGATGGATTTTTACCGGGACCCAGACGTACAAGGCTTGATTTCATGTGGAGGCGGGGAGTTGATGTGTGAAGTGTTAAACTACATTGACTTCAGTGAACTGGCAGGGCTTCCTCCGAAATGGTATATGGGGTATTCGGACAATACAAATCTAACTTTTCTGATGACGACGCTTTCTGATACCGCATCCATCTATGGTCCGTGTGCGGCAGCGTTTGGGATGGAGCCATGGCACCCGGCAATACAGGATGCCTTTGATTTATTACAGGGGAAAAAATGCGAAATGAAAAACTATCCGTTATGGGAAGTCGAATCCAAGAAAGATGAAGAACATCCGTTGGAGCCGTATAACACAACAGAGGAATTTTCCATGCGGACATATCCGGAGAATAAGGACGTTTCTTTTAGCGGACGATTGGTAGGAGGCTGTCTGGATTGTCTGTCAAATCTGACAGGTACCCGCTTTGACCGCGTCCATGAATTTTCAAAAAGATATGAAAAAGAAGGAATTATATGGTTTTTAGAGTGTTGTGATTTGAATGTGATGGACATGCGTCGCTCTCTGTGGAATCTGCGGGAGGCCGGATGGTTCCGTCATAGTAAAGGGTTCTTGATTGGACGCCCGGCGCATTATCATGAGCCAATGATGGGATTAGACCAGTATGAGGCGGTGACTGGAATCCTAAAGGAATTTGAAGTCCCAATTATTATGGATTTGGATATCGGACATCTGCCGCCGATGATGCCGCTTGTCTGTGGCTCTTATGCAACAGTGAGCAGTATGGGAAACGAATTTAGCATTAAGATGGAAATGAAGTAATTACTCTCAATTACACTCCGAAATGGAGGAGAAGATTTTGAATGATTTAAAAAGAGGCATAAGAAAAGGAATCCCGATAGCGCTTGGCTATCTTTCGGTTTCCTTTACCTTTGGAGTTAAGGCGGTGAATGGTGGTTTGCCGGCATGGGTAGCAGTTTTGATTTCGCTTTCCAATCTGACCTCGGCAGGGCAATTTGCAGGGACAACCTTAATTATTGCAGGCAGTACATATTTTGAGATTGCCGTGACAACTTTTGTTATCAATATACGATATATGCTGATGTCACTGGCGCTGTCACAGAAGCTTGTGCGAGGGACAGGACGGTTACAGCGATGTATATTTGGGTTCGGCATTACCGATGAAGTATTTGCGGTGGCAGCGGGAGAGAGCGGGAAAATAAGCGCCTCGTATATGTATGGGTTGATTTCGCTCCCTATTGTCGGATGGACGGCAGGGACAGCCCTTGGTGCAGTCGCTTCCGATATTATGCCGCCGATACTGGCAAGTGCTATGGAGTTAGGATTGTATGCCATGTTTATTGCCATTATTCTACCGCCGGCGAAGCACAGCCGGGCAATCGCTCTAGTAATTGCAGCTGCTGTTACCGTAGAGTGTATTTTATATTATATTCCGTTATTCAACTGGATTTCAGGAGGGTTTAAAGTGATTATAGCCGCTATCGCCGCCGCCGTGACAGGGGCGGTGCTTTATCCGGTAAAAAAGGAGGCAGATGATGTGTAAAATATTGATTAGTATCGCAATCATGGCGGGCATTACCTATCTGATTCGTGTCCTTCCAGTAACGGTATTTCATAAAGAAATCAAATCAGATTTTATACAATCTTTTTTATATTATGTACCGTATGCGGTGCTTGCCGCTCTTACTTTTCCCGCTATTTTCTATGCGACGGGAAATGAACTGACTTCTTTAGCAGGTACGGCAGTTTCGCTTATTCTGGCATATTTTGATTTGGGACTTGTTGTTGTAGCGGTTGGTGCAGTGGCAGGGGCTTTGATAACATCCTTGTTTTTATAAGAAAAAACAGTTGACGAATGGAAAAAATATGGTATAATTTATGTTAGTGCAAAAAATACCCAATCAGTTGTATTGACGCACAATCTACAACTGGAGGGAGGTTAGGTGTGATACAATGTCTAGTGTAACAGTAAAAGAAAACGAATCATTGGATAGCGCATTACGTCGTTTCAAAAGAAACTGCGCAAAGGCGGGTATTCAGCAGGAGATTCGTAAGAGAGAGCATTATGAAAAACCAAGTGTAAGACGTAAGAAAAAGTCTGAAGCAGCTCGTAAAAGAAAATACAAATAATAGCACATATGAGGAGGCCTGTTTTCATATATTATGAAAGCAGGCTTTTTCTTATTTCTGCACAGATGGAATCCCGGTTGCATATATTGATAGAAACCACTTCTGGGGTAATTTATGAAAAAGATAACGGAAAAGCTTGATTTACCACCCGATATTCTGGATGGGGCAACCATTGTAAACATGTATGGCAATCAAAGCGCACTGGTGGAAAATTATAAATCCATCATTGAATATTCGCCGAATCTGATAAAATTACAGGGCAAGCATATTAAGCTGCTGATTGAGGGAAAAGATTTGGAAATCGATAGGTTTACACTGGAAGACTGTAAAATACGGGGAGATATACAACTTGTTCATTATATTCAGACGTAAGGGGGAATTATACTGAAGTGGCTGAGAGGATATGTGGTCTGCCAGTCAAAAACAGGCTCATGGGAACGGTTTATGAATATGTGCAGGCATCACAATATCAAAATGTGGGATATCCGAAAGAAAGAGGCCGTATATTTTTGCGTGTATGCCGATGAATTTGTTAAGCTGATTGCACTGTCTGTCAAAACATCGGCCAGGCCTCATCTTTTGAAAAAAAAGGGACTTCCGTTCCAGATTCAGAAGATGAAACGAAACTGGACATTTTATTCTGGTTTTTTTGTATTTCTTGCTTTATTATCCATATTATCAACCTTTGTATGGGAGATTACATATCATGGACAGAACAGCTACTCAAAGGAAACCCTGCAAAAAACAGTAGAGTCTATGAATGTTTATACGGGAATGAAACGCAGCCGGCTGGACTGCGATGCAATAGAAAAAAGAATACGCGAAATTCATCCGGATATTAGCTGGGTGTCTGCTGAGGAAATGGGAAGTGTGCTAAAAATTTCAATTAAAGAGGGGAAAAAGACAATTACCCATGAAAAAGCGTCCGCACCCAAACATCTGACAGCACTCTATGACGGTGTTGTAGAGAATATTATGGTAAACCGCGGCACGGCAATGGTAAAAAAGGGAAAACGGGTAAAAAAGGGCGATATACTGATTAGCGGCGTCGTTCCTATCACGGATGACAACAACGAGGTGGCTGAAAATATGTCCGTATCGGCAAAAGGCGAGGTCACAATTCTGGCAGAGAAAAATTTTTCTGAGCCGATATCGGTTCGTTATAAGAAGAAAGAATATACGGGTAGAACTTTGCACAGCTACTCGTGGGTTTTGGGGAATCAAAGCTTTTCCCTAAAAAATCCTTTGAAACGGTTTGATAATTCATTAAAGTATGATACAATGAGTATTGTATGTGTAAATCGAATTATCCATCCCCTCTCATTTCCGATTAAAGTAACCAAACGGGAATACCGCGAATATCGAATGAAAAATGCGGTATACTCAAAAAATGAGTTGAAGAAGACAGGGATGGAGCGTTACAGGCATATGCTGGACGCCCTGACGAAGGACAATATGGAGCTTGTCACACATTCTGCAGTGTTAAAGCAAAAGGACAAGGAGAATTGGCTTTTGCAGGGAAAAATTACTTTTCGCTGTAAAAAACTGGGAAGCAGGGCAGTGAAAGCGAAAGAGCTCCAGATAAAAAAGGCAGATGGAGGAAAGAATGGAGAATCAGGAGAGAATTCTTGACATACCGGTAGAGCATGAAAGAAATATATTTGGCGGTCTGGATTGTTTTGTGAAAAAAATAGAAAATACCCTTCAGGTCAATGTGATACTGCGGGACGGCTCTGTCAAGCTGCTTGGGACAGAAAGCCGTGTTGCAGAAGCAGAGCACGTGTTTCATGAGTTGATTCTGCTCTCGGAAAGAGGCAATACGATAACCGAACAGAACGTAGATTATATTTTGTCGCTGACAAAGGAGAAGTCGGATATATCGCTGGCAGAGATAGATAAAGAATTAATCGGTTATACGATTCAGGGAAAACCAATTAAGCCCAAAACGATGGGGCAGCAAAAATATGTAAAACAGATTCAGGATAAAATGATGGTATTTGGCATCGGGCCGGCAGGTACCGGAAAAACGTATCTTGCGATGGCGATGGCGATACAGGCGTTTAAAAGTGATGAGGTAAGTAAAATAATTCTTACAAGGCCGGCAATCGAGGCAGGAGAGAATCTTGGCTTTCTGCCAGGGGATTTGCAGAGCAAGATTGATCCGTATCTGAGACCGCTGTACGATGCCCTGTATCAGATTATGGGGGCAGACAGCTTTATCAAAAATTCAGAAAAAGGACTGATAGAGGTAGCGCCGCTCGCATATATGCGGGGGCGGACACTGGATAATGCCTTTATTATTCTGGATGAGGCACAGAATACGACGCCTGCCCAGATGAAAATGTTTTTGACAAGAATTGGCTTTGGCTCCAAAGTTGTTGTGACTGGTGACCTCTCACAGAAGGATTTGCCATTTAGTACCGAGTCCGGTCTGGAACAGGCCGCTTCCGTTTTAAAAAATGTAGATGAAATAGGATTTTGTTATCTGACTAATAAAGACGTTGTACGTCATCCTTTGGTGCAAAAAATTGTACATGCCTATGAGAAGTTTGAAGCAAGGGAAAAGTACAGGGAATCCCGCAAAAAAAATTCGGGTTCAAATAATAGGAGAACAGGGCGCTCATGACAGTTTACTATGAAAATGAAACAGAATTTGAATTTCCGTTTTCTGAACATGAACATCTGCAAAAGCTGATTCGTTTTGTGACAGACTTTGTCGCGTGTCCATATGAGCCTGAGGTCAGTGTTACCATTGTCGGGAAAGAACGGATTCAGGAAATCAATCGGGAGTTCCGACAGGTAAATCGTCCCACCGACGTTTTAAGTTTTCCCATGATGGAGTATGACAAGCCATCCGATTTCCAAGGAAAGATGTTTCAGAGTACCATTTCTCTGTCACCCGGGACAGGAGAACTTGTGCTGGGAGATATCATTCTCTGTGCAGAGGTTATTTCGGAGCAGGCAGATGAGTACGGACATTCGGAATTAAGAGAATTTTCCTTTTTGGTCGTACACAGCATGCTTCATCTGTTTGGCTATGACCATATGGAAGAATCCGAGCGTATTGAGATGGAAGAATTACAAAAAGATATTATGGAAAAGCTCGGTATTAACCGATAAGCGGAAAAAATCAATAACAGGAGGTTTCAGGATGAACCGGAAACAAAAAAAACTGGTACTCGGCGTATTTATTGCAGCAGTCGTTATGATTTTAGCCGTGTTCGGGACCATGGCAATGAGAAAAAATAAAAAACAGGAACAGACATCTGGTCCTGTTTCGACTTCCGGTGTGACTACGTCTGATACTACGCCTGTACCAACGAAAAATCCACACGAAGGCATGGTAAAGAGTGAATTGACGGGGCAATGGATTAAAAAATCAGTTGCGGGTAACCGGTGTTTTGCTATCATGATAAACAATATTGAGTATGCCTTCCGCAATCAGATGGGAACCTCAAAGGCAGATATTATCTATGAGGCGCTGGCAGAGGGTGGTATTACCCGTATGCTGGCATTGTATCAGAATGTCAAGGATGTAAAAAGAATTGGTTCTGTGCGGAGTGCAAGACATTACTATGTACAGTTTGCCAAAGAATGGGATGCGGTTTTCTGCCATTTCGGGCATACAAAGTATGCCGTGGCGAAAATGGAAAAGCTGGGGACAGAGAATCTGAGCGGATTGTCCGGGATTGGTCCGGTTGTCTATGCAAGGACAAGCAGTTTAAGAGCGCCGCATAATGTGTTTACCTCAGGAAAGAAAATGCTGAAGGGTGCAAAAAAGCTTGGCTATAAAGTGAAGAAGACAAACTCCGCTGTAGCAGAGCATTTTGACTTCAATGAACAGGACACTGTTTTAGCAGGAGGAACAAAGGCGAAAGATATTGTACTTCCGTTTTCCTACTATTCGACATGCCGGATGAAATACAGTGCAAAAAAGAAAAAATATATGAAGTATGAATATGGGCAAAAACATATGGACAGGTACTATAAAAAGCAGTTATCTTTTAAAAATGTTATTGTTCAGCTTGTAGAAGAGTCCAATATTGACCGCAATGGCTATCAGACAATGAAGTTGGGCAATGTTTCTGGAAAAGGGTACTATTTTACAAATGGAAGACGGATTAAAATTACGTGGCAGAGAAATGAAAAAAGAAATACAATGGTTTATCTGGATGCATCTGGCAACACTCTGAAGATAAATCCGGGAAAGACATATATTGCTGTATATCCGAGCAATAGGAAAAAATATATCCGTGTAAAATAGAGAACGGAAAAGAAACTGATTCGAAACCGAATGTTACTATGAAAGGATGAAGGTTTTTGAGCACAAACAGGGAAAGAAAACAAGCAGACTTTTTGAAACAGGGCGGTATTCTTGCTCTGGCTTCTCTCATTGTCCGCTTTATAGGATTGATATACCGGATTCCGATGTCAAACATTCTAGGAGAGGAAGGAAACGGTATTTATGCGGTGGCATTTGAGATATATGACGTTATATTGATTATATCCTCCTACAGCCTGCCGTTGGCATTATCTAAAATCATATCTGCCCAGCAGGCAAAAAGACAGCACAGAAATACCGGAAAGACCTTTCGTGTTGCTCTTACATTTGCTATTATTTCGGGCGGTCTTTTTGGCAGTATCCTATTTTTTGGCGCCGGACTCATAGAAAAAAATATTTATCCGGAATATACGGGAGTACAGATCCCTCTGCGGGTTTTGGCTCCGACTATATTTATCGTTGCGCTTCTCGGTGTTTTCCGGGGATTTTTTCAGGGGAAAAAGACGATGGTACCAACCGCCGTATCTCAGATTATCGAACAGATTGTCAATGCGGTTGTCAGTGTTGGCGCCAGCTATTTGTTTATGAAATGGAATATCGATTCTTTACAGCAGGCAGCATGGGGAGCAGCCGGTGGAACGCTGGGCACCTGTCTTGGCGCTGCGTCTGCATTACTCCTTGTTCTATTTGTGTACTGGCTGTACCGCCCGGTGCAGGCGAAACTGGAACGACGGGATGGGACAGGCAGGACGTTGTCCTCGGGCTATTTGTTCCGTGTGCTGATTATTACGATACTGCCAATCGTGCTGTCACAGACGGTCTACAATATCAGCGGGTTGATTGACTACAAGCTCTTTGGCTGGCTTTCCGGAGAGAAGGGAATTGACTCCTACACGATTAAGAGTATGATAGGTGTTTACAGTTCAAAATACAGGACACTTTGCAGTGTGCCAATTGCGATTTCTACAGCGATTGCCTCCTCCATGATACCGAGCGCAGTCGCCGCCTATACCGAGGGGGACATCCGGCAGTTAAAGTATAATATTTCATCGGGTATCAAATTTAACATGATAGTAGCATTCCCATGCGCCGTAGGGTTTACGATTCTTGGACAGCCGATTGTGAAAATGCTGTTTGCTTCCTCGAATTATGTACTGGGCGGTTGGATGATGACGACGGGAGCTGCCGCAATTATTTTTTATGCGCTGTCGAACGTGACAGGAGGCGCGCTGCAGAGTATTGACAAAATGCGTCTTCCCGTTATTCACTCAGCAATTTCACTTGTATTGCATGTTGCCTTGGTAGCTGCGCTGTTGAAATATACGGGAGTAGGAGTCTATGCTCTGATTATTGGAAATATTACTTTTCCAATCGTTGTGTTTATATTGAATCTGATAGCAATAAAAAAGTACATTCCAACGTACCGGCAGGAGGTTGTAAAGACCTTTTTTGCCCCGCTGTCTGCATCTATATGGATGGCAGTTGCCATTGTTCTTGTATACTGGGTACTGGGGCTCTTGATCCACTCGAACACAATACGGACGCTTGTCTCGGTATGCGTTGCGGCCTTTGTTTATTTCTCAGTATTCCTTCTTCTGAAGGGATTGACACGGGAGGAATTGTTTGATTTTCCAATGGGGCGGAAGATGTACATGCTGGCAAGAAAGATGCGGATTATGAAATAGGGAGAAACGTATTATGGACACCATTCTGATTGTTGATGATGAAGAAGAAATACTGGGACTTTTGAAAGTATATCTGGAAAATGAGAATTACCGGGTTGTGACATTTGGAGAGGGGCAAAAAGCACTCGAATATCTTCAGACTGGAACAGCAGATTTAGCAATATTAGATATCATGCTGCCGGATATGGACGGTTTCCAAATCTGCCGGAAGATACGGGAATCCTTTTATTTCCCAATCATTATGCTGACCGCAAAAAATACCGATGAGGACATGGTAAACGGATTGACAATGGGGGCAGATGATTATGTGACAAAACCATTCAAGCCGGTAGAGCTGGTTGCCCGTGTTAAAACACAGCTTCGCCGTTATAAAAAATATAATATGTCCGGGAATACACCGGAAAAGGATATTATTGATATCCGGGGGCTGTACATGAATAACAGCACGCATGAAGCCAGTCTGTATGATCGAGACTTAGGGCTTACGCCAATAGAATTTTCGATTTTGTTTTATCTCTGTTCAAAGAGGGGACAGGTCGTATCTTCGGAGGAACTGTTTGAAGAAGTGTGGGGCGAAAAGTTTATAGATAGCAATAATACGGTAATGACGCATATCGGAAGGCTGCGGGAAAAGATGAATGAAAACGCAAAGAATCCGAAATTTGTGAAAACCGTGTGGGGAGTGGGGTATAAGGTTGAAGAATGAAAATAGTGGAACAAATATAAAAAGCAAAACGGCATGGAGACGTTGGCACAGGACAGGAATCAAATGTGGAATCTATCTTGTTCTTTATTTTGCAGCTATCCTGAGTGGATATATTTTTTATCTCTATTTATCCACTTTTGCATGGATGAAAAGCGATACGGTATATCCGATTCTCCATTTTCTGAATCTGCACAAGGAGACCTTTGTAATCGGAGGAGTATTTCTGGGACTTTTCATTATCGTACTGTGGGATTATAGGAGAATGTATCTTCTCGTAGAGGAGGAGGTCAGTCAGGCGTTATTGCGGGCAGAGGAGGCGGAGAGCCGGAAAAATGATTTAGTTGTGTATCTGGCACACGACTTAAAGACTCCGCTGACTTCTGTTACCGGATACCTGCAGTTACTACAGGATGAACCAGATGTATCACAGGAAACGCGCATGAAATATATCCGGGTAGCGGCGGCAAAGGCAGAGAGACTGGATGATTTGCTGAATGAATTTTTTGAGATAACGCGTTATAACCTGACTCAGATTACATTAGAAAAAAGTGAAATCAACCTGACTCGTATGCTGGAGCAGATTATCTTTGAGTTCCAGCCAATGATGAAAGAAAAAAAGATTACCTGCGAACTTCAGGCGCCAAGGGACTATTCCTTTGTATGTGATTCTGACCGGATGCAGCGGGTGTTCGACAACCTGCTCAGAAATGCCCTGAACTATAGTTTCCCAGATACAAAAATCGGGATCCGGATGCGGGAAATAAAAGGAGAAGTAATTCTTGAGTTTGAAAATGAGGGCAATACGATTCCCAAAGAAAAACTACAGCGCATATTCGAACAGTTTTTCCGTCTGGACGATTCCAGAGGAACAAGAACCGGCGGAAGCGGCGTCGGATTGGCGATTGCTAAGGAAATTGTCGAATTACATGACGGAACGATTCAAGCTTTCAGCGAAAATAATCACATTCGTTTCCGTGTCAGTATTCCTATACAGAATAAAATAAAATTGTGAGAAAATCGTAAGATTTTTGTACGGAAAATGATAAGAACCTTTTCTTTCGTTTTGGTAGAATACTACTATACCAAAACAAAGGGAGGTTCTTTTTATGAAAAGAAAACACCGTAAAAGAAAGTGGAATGTCTTAAAGATTTTTGTCACTATGGTATTCGCGCTGGTATGCATCGGGTTTATCGTTACCTTGCGAATCCGACATGAAAAAATCGAGGCAGACGCCAGTGATGCTGCTTTTCACACAGATTTCGATTCAAAAGAAAATAGAATCCAGAAAATTATCCGGAATAAAAAATATCCCTAGCGAGCTGAGGGAAGCGCTGAAAAAGAATTCAGAAATGCTTGAATTTGTAGAGGGATATAAAAAAGCGGACAAGGTGGAAGTCGGAAGTTTTAATTATAAAGAAAAAAAGGGAGAGCATCCTCTGCTGTTACAATGGGACAAACGCTGGGGATATGCAGAGTATGGTGGGAGTATGATGGGGATATCCGGTTGTGGGCCGACCTGTATTTCTATGGTAATACTAGGTCTGACACGCGAAGCGGTTACTCCATATAAGGTTGCAAAATACGCAGAAAAGAACGGTTATTATGTAGAAGGCTCTGGCACGTCATGGAAGCTTATGACCGAGGGAGCAGGTTATTTCGGTATAAGCGGAAGTGCGTTGCCGTTGAGTGAGGAAAGAATAAAGGGAGTACTGGACTCGGGAGGAATGTGTATCTGTGCCATGCGGCCGGGGGATTTCACAACAGAAGGTCACTTTATAGTAATTTATGGATATAACGAACAGGGATTTTGTGTGAATGATCCAAACTCGGTTATCCGCAGTAAAAAAAGCTGGCCGTATGACCGGATATCACATCAGATAAAGAATCTGTGGGCGTATACAACAACGGGCGGCTGATAAGCGCACCCGTTTGATAAGTGCGCCTGTCAGCCGCCCGTTATTACTATTTTTCTAATCTTCTTTGCTTTCGCAGTAGTCGTTATACCGTTCGTCGATTAGCTGGTCAATATAGCCCTTATTAAAAAATGGAAATTGCTCCGCCGTCATTTCACATAATCTGCCGTGTACAGCAAAGTAATTATCCTCCTCAGAGAGCGTATCATCCATAAGGGAAGCAATTACCTCATCGGTAAGAGTGGCATCAATCCAGTCCAAAACTTCATTTGTCACCTTATCCTCCTCCGATACGATATTCTTCAGCTTGCCTGCCCGAAGAAGGGAGACCACTCCGATAATGAGGAAGATAAGAAATACCACTCCCATAATTAACGTAGAGAACTTATTAAAAAAGTTCAGGTAACCAAGTACATTTAATAATAACATTCCAAATCCGAGTATTCCAAATACAATAAAGGAAATCCCGCTGAATTTCAAATCAGAATATTTATCCTTCTTTTTTACATATACAGAGCTTGCTTCTGTGCGCAGTTCGGAAAGCATGACATTGGCTTCCTCGTCCTTTAGCTCATCTAATTGTTTTTCCAGTTCAGGGACGAGTTCACTGATGTCCTTTTCTGCCATTTCCTCTGCGGAGCCAAATTTGCTTATCAGATCCTCCGCATCCTCTTTTTCAAAATAAGCGACAGCAACCTGAAACGTTCCGTTTTCCTCTGGAATCAGACCGGCAGTTGTAATACCGCCATAGGCAAGATAGGAAATAAATTTGCCTCCGGTTTCTTCATCCGCTACCGTACAGAGAGTAAAAGGTTCTTCTGGATTAATTTCCTCAGGTAATTCATCAACGAGTTCCACTCCGCACTCTGTGCAGGTTGTGATTCCCTCTATATATTCATTTTTACATTTTGGACACCATGGCATGGCAAGTCCCTCCTTTACCGTGTTTTAACGAATTCATCATATCATAGTTGGCTGTATGAGGCAAGTTTTTGTTTGTGCTAGACCACACAGATAAAATTTGTTATACTGAGTTTGACAGAACGGAGGTACCGAATGAGAAAACTAGCTTTAAACGATGAAATATTGATGAGTGTAGAGAAGCCGGCACGTTATATCGGCAACGAGATAAATATGGTAAAAAAGAATCCCGAACAGATGGCGGTTCGTTTCTGTATGTGCTTTCCGGATGTATATGAAATTGGCATGTCACATCTGGGAATTCAGATTTTATATGATATGTTTAACCAGTGGGAAGATACTTACTGTGAGAGAGTATATTCTCCGTGGCCGGATTTGGATAGAATTATGAGAGAGAGAAAAATTCCGCTTTTTGCCCTTGAGACACAGGAGCCGGTAAGACGGTTTGATTTTCTCGGTATCACGCTACAATACGAAATGTGTTATACAAATCTTTTGCAGATACTGGATTTGTCTCAGATTCCGCTTCATGCGGATGAGCGTACATGGGAGGATCCCATTGTCATCGGAGGAGGGCCATGTACTTACAATCCAGAGCCAATTGCAGAGTTTTTTGATTTGTTTTATATCGGCGATGGAGAGACCTCCTACCGCGAGCTGTTAGATGTCTACAAACAGTCGAGACAGCAGGGAGACAGCCGTCTTGCATTTTTAAAAAAGGCAGCCATGGTAGATGGAATTTATGTTCCTATGCTGTATGATGTTTCCTACAATGAAGATGGCACGATAGCTTCTATGAGTCCAAACTGCGAAGAGGCTCCGGAGAAGGTGGTAAAGCAGGTCGTGACGGATATGGAAAATACTTATTACCCGTCAAAGCCTCTTGTTCCCTATATCCGTGCCACGCAGGACCGCGCCGTACTGGAAATCCAGCGCGGATGTATCCGTGGCTGCCGGTTCTGCCAGGCGGGCATGGTTTACCGTCCCATTCGCCCGCGCAGTCTGGAGTTTTTGAAAAAGCGTGCGGTGGAAATGCTTGAAAATACCGGTTATGAAGAAATTACGCTGAGTTCCCTAAGCTCCAGTGACTATGAACAGCTTCCGGAACTGGTTTATTTTTTGATAGAGGAGTGTAGGCAGAGAAAGCTTAATATTTCACTTCCTTCACTCCGTATTGACGCCTTTTCCCTTGATGTTATGAGTAAGGTTCAGGATGTCAGAAAGAGCAGTCTGACCTTTGCCCCGGAGGCAGGCTCGCAGAGAATGAGAAATGTTATCAATAAGGGACTGACAGAGGAGACGATACTGCAGGGAGCGTGGGAGGCCTTCAAGGGGGGCTGGAACAGGGTAAAATTATATTTTATGTTAGGACTTCCGGGAGAGCGGGAGGAAGATATCGAGGCGATTGCGGAGATGGCAAATAAAATTGCCGCTGCCTATTTTGAACTGCCAAAGGAAAAGCGGAACGGCCGTCCGGAGATTACGGCAAGTACGTCCTTTTTTGTTCCAAAGCCATTTACGCCGTTTCAGTGGGCGCCGATGGATACGGCAGAAAATTTTGAGAAAAAGCGCATTTTCTTAAAAGGAAAGGTCAGGGAACAGATTAACCAGCGCTCCATCCGCTATATTTGCCATGATGCAGCCACTTCGGAGCTGGAGGGGATTTTCGCCCGGGGGGACAGACGTTTGTCTACTCTTGTAGAAAAAGCGTATCAGAACGGATGCATTTTTGATGCGTGGACGGACTTTTTCCAACCGGATGTATGGGAGGAGTTATTAACAGAGTGTGGCGTAGACCGTGATTTTTATAACTACCGAGAGAGAGAAAAGGATGAAATTTTTCCGTGGGATTTCATTGACATCGGTGTGACCAAAGCATTTATGTGGCGGGAATACGAAAATGCCCGCAATGAGAAAGTAACGCCAAACTGCCGCATGCAGTGTAGTGGTTGCGGGGCGGCAAAATTTGGTACCGGGGTATGTGTGGAACAGCGAATAGGAACGGCAGATGGGAGAGGAGGATGTGCAGAATGAAGACGAGAATGAGATTTACTAAAACCGGTTCTGTCAAATTTATCGGTCATCTGGACTGTATGCGTTTTTTTCAGAAAGCCATCCGCCGGGCAAAGCTGGATGTTGCCTATTCACAGGGGTATAGTCCCCATCAGTTGATGAGCTTTGCATCGCCTCTCGGCGTCGGCTTAACAAGTGACGGGGAGTATCTGGACGTCGAGTTCCATTCTCTGCCAGAGATGACTTTACCGGAGCTTGTGGATTATTTGAATCAGTTTATGACGGACGAGATTTTTGTGACGGAAATCGAAATTATGCCGGATAATTTTAAAAACTCCATGTCATTACTATGTGCGGCTGATTATATGCTTGTTGAGAGGCAGGCTGGTTCTTTTCCTGAAAAATGGAAGGAGAAATGGCAGGAGTTTGTAGCCCAGCCGGAGATTCCCGTTATAAAGAAGACGAAAAAGTCGGAGAAAGAAATGGATATTAAACCATATATTCTGGTGTCAGCATTTGATTTGCCGGATTTTGCAAAAAAAACAGGTGAAACCTATCAGAATCTGCACTGTGAGTATACGGGAGAGACTTTATATCTCCAGTTGACAAGCGGCAGTGAAACGAATATCAAACCAGAGCTTGTCATGGATGCTTTTTGTGCATACTGCAAAACAAGGAGTGTTCCCTATTCCTATCAGATTCACCGCCTTCAAATGTATTTTAAGGCAAAAAGAGGTGGCGGCGATGAACAATAGAAACGAGATTGTAATTACCGGTTTCCGAGACCGGCTGGTCATGCTCTATATGGAAAATGATAAAATTTATGATGTGCTGTTAGAAGAAAAACCCACTGACGAGCAGCCGGTAGTCGGCAATATTTATGTCGGAAAGGTTCACAACATCATACAGAATATCAACGCCGCCTTTGTGGAGGTAAAAAAGGATGTAATCTGCTATCTGCCTTTGTCAGAGTGCAACGGACGAACAATTACCTGTGGAGAGGAGATTGTTGTTCAGGTAAGGAAGGCGGCAGTCAAAGATAAGCAGGCGGTTGTCACTTTGTACCCGGAAATTGCAGGGCGGTTCTGTGTCATATCAGCAAAAAACAGTATAAAAAGTATTTCACGAAAAATTGAGGATAGGGAAACACGCGAGCGCCTACAGGCGGTACTTGCAGAATTTAAGGATGAGGAATATGGAATTGTCCTCAGAACAAACGCAGGGGCAGCTTCCGATTTTGAAATTACAGAGGAGTGCCGGAGTCTTTTATCCGATTTGCATGAACAGTTGGATTACAGTAAATACAAGACCTGTTTTTCCCTCCTCCGCAGGGAGGATTCCTTTTATTTAAAATATATACGAAGCTGTCAGTTAGAAAATATTGAGCGTATCATAACAGACAGAGAAGATATTTATCAGGAACTACATTCCGTTTACGGAGAGAAAGCCGTTTTTTATCAGGATACTTCTTATCCACTGGATAAGCTGCTTGGCATTTCTTCAAAATTAGAAAAAGCACTTGAAAAAAAAGTCTGGCTGAAAAGCGGCGGCAACCTTGTCATTGAGCCGACAGAAGCGCTGACTGTAATTGATGTAAATACAGGGAAGGCCATTGACGGAAAACGAAATAAGGAAACCACTTTTTTTAAAATGAACTGTGAGGCGGCAAGGGAAGCGGCGAGACAAATCCGTATGCGAAATATTTCCGGCATTATACTGATTGATTTTATTGATATGCAGAAAAGGAAGCACCAGAATGAGCTTATGGAGCTTTTGAGGGCAGAACTGGCAAAGGACAAAACAAAAACCGTTCTCATCGATATTACGAAGCTTGGGCTGGTGGAGATTACACGAATGAAAAAGAATAAGCCGCTGTGGGAAGTTTTGCGGCAGTGATAGAGTGCTTTTAAACATAGTGAGGGAGGGTGAGATTTATGAATATTTCCAAAAAGGAAAAACAGTTTTTCTTCATCGGCATTGCCGTTGTAGTTATCGCCGCTGTCTGCCTCAGCATTTTAATTGAAAACAGAGTGGGCAGGGTGTCGGAACAGGAGGCTGCTCTTGCCAGAAAGCAATACGAATCCAGCCGTTTGTCCAGCAGAAATGAGAGCTACCCATTCTGTAACGATAGAAATTTGTATTCATGGAACGATGAAGAATCAGGAATTGAACAGCGCACGCTAGAGGGAGAGTTGATAAAAACTTACCCCTGTTTCGACGACAGCCTGCCTTGCTATGTAAATAATGAAGAAATTTTCTTTATTCGTTATCTGAATGATGAATCCACCGAAAATGAATTGTGGAGTATTCCGCTTGTGAAAAATGACTCTGGCGCCGATGTATTGGATAGGGAAAAGGCGGAAAAGATTTTATCTACAACAGATATTTCGGATGAACCAGTCATTTGGGCAGACAGGGATGTCATTACTTACTGCGATAACTCTGATTCTGCCGGAAGAACAATATATAAAGAATATGACCGGAAAAATAAGAAAGAAATTTTTATCAATGAAAAGGACAAAAGCCAAAATTATTGTATTTTTTCAGTTTTTCCGACAAAGGACAAAACAATTCTTCTCTGCAATGACCAATATACACATCTCTATGCGCACAAGATTGGCTCCGGCAAAGTGACAAAGCTGTCGGCAGCACAGGAGGAATGTGTATTGGAGGAGGATTCCTTTTTGTCTACGAGTATTGGTAATTACATATTTTATGCAGAAAACTCCGGTTTAAGTGATATCTGGATGTATCGCAGTGATATCGGTAATAAAACAACACTTTTCACTATGGAGGACATAGAACAGGCACTCAAAGATGCCGGGCTGTCCGGCTCTTATAAAGGAATCCAAAGTCTCTGTGCGGATGGAAATACGCTGTATATACAGATTGAAACAGACGAAAATGGTGGCTCCGCTCTTTTTCAAAGTAAAATTTCAGAAAAGCCGAAGCTGGTTTGTGAGGAAAAATCAAATGACTATGCCAGAGACCGTGAGCTTGTCGGTGTTGTTGAAAATAAACTGCTGTTGATTGAGGATGTTGATAAAGAAATAGTTAAAGGGATTTATGATATGGCAAAACAGCAGTTTACAGAAGTTGAAGAAGATGATGAGGAAGCTTCTTACTTCTATTTTTGGAATGATTCGGAGTGACTGTGATAAATAGACTGGGCTCGGTTTAAACGGTCAAATATCAGTCTGAAAAACAATTGACAATACTTTGTTTTATCCGTTAATCTTGTTTTATAGTTTACATATCTTGTACTGCATGTAAAATAAGAAGTAATAGGGAGGGTAAGATGAAGGAGAAAAAATTATATGCGGTGAGAGAATATAAGGATGTACTGTTTCGGAAAATATTCAATGATACCAAAGAACTTTTAGCATTATATAATGCTTTAAATCATACTCAGTATGATAATCCAAATGATTTAGAAATTGTAACGTTAGAAAAAGTCTTTTTTCTGAAATTAAAAAATGATGTGGCATTTATTATCAACACAAATGAATTATGTTTATTTGAACATGCTAGTACAGTGTGCTTAAATTATCCTCTCCGCGGTTTTTTATATTTAGCAAAGGAGTATGAGGTAATTTTAGAAAAAAGAGGTGAAAGAATTCATAAACGTACACAAATTAAGATTCCAACACCGAGATATATTGTTTTTTATAATGGACTAGAAGAAAGACCAGAAAGAGAAATTTTAAAATTATCAGATGCATTTGAAAACAAAAAAACAAAGGGCTGTCTGGAGATGACGGCTGAAGTAATAAATATAAATTATGATAAAAATAAAGACCTGCTCAAAACTTGCAAAACATTAGGCGATTATGCTATATTAGTAGAAAAAGTACGAGAGTTTTGCAGAGAAACCAAAGATTTAAGCGAAGGTATTATAAAAGCGATTGATTTTTGCATTGCAGAGAATCATTTAAGAGAATTTCTGATAAAATGCAAAGCGGAGGTGAGGGCAATGTTGTTATCTCAAGGAACTTTAGAAGAATATGTAGATGATATGAAAAGGGAACAGGCAGATACAATTGATAAATTACAGACAGAAAATAAAAAACTTTATGAACGGATTACACAATTAGAAGAAGAATTACAAAAAACAAAAACACATTAAAAAATTATGCAGTAATAAGACATGTAAAATATATACCTGATTTTTTTGTAATTATACATAATACAGTCAAAGAATTCCGTAATAAAACACTTGACATTTACCGGATGGCGGTGTTATACTACAACAGTGTGCCGCACAACGAGGTTATAGTTCTGCCCATTTTTAGGACTTTTGTTTTCAAACCTAGGTCCAACATAAGAAGGGAAGACACCATAGTTGGCGAGTAATTATATTAGGAGGTGCTATATGTACGCGATTATAGCAACCGGTGGTAAGCAGTATAAGGTAGAGGAAGGCGATGTAATCAAGGTTGAAAAACTTGGTTTAGAAGCTGGTTCCGAGGTTACTTTTGACCAGGTGCTTTTAGTTGGCGATAAGGAAGTCAAGGTCGGTTCCCCGACTGTAGAGGGTGCTTCTGTAAAGGCAACTGTCGTAGCAGAGGGCAAGGGTAAAAAGGTTATTGTTTACAGATACAAGAGAAAAACCGGATACCACAAAAAGAATGGACATAGACAGCCATTTACACAGGTAAAAATTGAAAAGATTAATGCTTAATCTTTCACGGCAACGCCTATGATTCAAGTAATTGTAAAAAAGCAGAAAGAAAACATTACCGGTTTTCATATGGAAGGGCATTCCGGATACGCCGAATATGGTTCCGATATTATCTGTTCCGGTATATCTGCACTGGCGATTAACTGTGTGAATTCTATTGAGAAATTTACAGAGGACACCTTTTCAGTGGAGAGTGACGAACAGCGTGGAATGATTGATTTTCAATTATCCGCGGAATCTTCTAAGGAAACGCAATTATTATTACGTTCTTTCGTGTTAGGCGTAACGGAAATATCGAAAACATATGGCAGCCAGTATGTTATGTTAATCAATCGTTAGGAGGAAAAGACCATGATGAATATGAACCTTCAGTTATTCGCTCATAAAAAAGGAATGGGTTCTACAAAGAACGGCAGGGATTCCGAGTCTAAGAGATTAGGCGCAAAGAGAGCTGATGGACAGTTTGTTTTGGCTGGAAATATTCTTTACAGACAGCGTGGCACGAAGATTCACCCAGGTGTAAACGTTGGTAAAGGCGGAGACGATACATTGTATGCTTTGGTAGACGGTGTTCTTCGTTTCGAGAGAAAGGGAAGAAATAAGAAACAGGCTTCCGTATATCCAGTAGAAAGCAAATAATTTTTAGATGATTTTAACATCGAAATGATTTGTTCAGGGGCTGCCGTTTGTGCAGCCCTTGATTTGTTCGCCCGGCTATATCGCATGGGCAGGGAAAGGAATAGTTATAGTTATGTTTGCAGACAGAGCAAGAATTCGTATCCGTTCTGGCAGGGGCGGAGATGGTCATGTCAGCTTCCGCCGTGAAAAATATGTTGCAAATGGAGGCCCGGACGGCGGTGACGGCGGTCGTGGCGGCGACTTGATTTTTGAAGTAGAGCCGGGACTGAATACGCTGAATGAATTTCGACACAAACGCAAATACTTTGCGGGGGACGGTGAGCCGGGCGGAAAACGACGCTGCCATGGAGCAGATGGTGAAGATGTTATCATTAAGGTGCCTGCTGGGACGATTATCAGAGAAGCAGAAAGCGGACAGGTCATCACCGACATGTCGTATGAAAATAAGAGAGAAATTCTTTTAAAGGGTGGAAACGGCGGTAAGGGAAATCAGCATTTTGCTACACCGACTATGCAGGTTCCTAAATATGCCCAGCCGGGAAAACCGGGCGTGGAACTGGAAGTTATACTGGAACTAAAGGTAATTGCCGATGTCGGCTTAGTGGGATTTCCAAATGTCGGAAAATCAACTTTTTTATCCCGTGTGACGAATGCACAGCCGAAGATTGCCAACTATCACTTTACAACATTAAATCCAAATCTGGGTGTGGTAGACTTAAATGGTGCAGATGGTTTTGTCATTGCCGATATACCGGGGCTGATAGAAGGAGCCTCCGAGGGAATCGGGCTTGGTCATGAATTTTTGCGACATATCGAGAGAACCCGTGTTATAGTTCATATGGTAGACGCCGCCTCCACAGAGGGACGGAATCCGATTGAGGATATTCATGTTATCAATAAAGAGCTGGAGGCATACAATCCGGAAATCGCTACACGTCCGCAGGTCATCGCGGCAAATAAAATTGACTGTTTCTATGGCGATGATAAAGAAGCGGCATTAAGCCTTTTGAAGGAAGAATTTGAGCCAGACGGAATTCGGGTATTTCCGATTTCTGCTGTCACCGGCGAGGGAGTAAAAGAGCTTTTGTATTATACAAAATCCCTTTTGGATGAGACAGAAGATGACAAGGTTGTATTCGAAAAGGAGTATATGATAAAAGAACCAGACTTCTCAAACGAACCTTTTACGGTTTCAAAGAGCGAGGAAGAAGACGGTCTTTATATTGTGGAAGGTCCAAGAATTGAGCGTATGCTCGGATATACAAATCTGGACTCAGAAAAAGGCTTTGAGTTTTTCCAGAAATTCATGAAAAACAACGGTATAATAGACGAACTGGAGAAGCTTGGAATCGAAGAAGGCGACACCGTAAAACTATACGGCTGGCACTTTGAGTGGATTTCGTAAATTTAAGAAAGCTATGTGGGAGAGGAACCTAAAGGAGGAAACCATGACAAGTAAACAAAGAGCCTACCTAAAAAGCCTTGCAATGAAAACAGAGCCGATTCTACAGATTGGCAAGGCGACGGTAACACCGGAAATTACAAAATCAGTGGATGAAGCTTTGGAGGCAAGAGAGCTGATAAAAATCCATGTGTTAAAAAACTGCTTTGCAGACACAAGAGAGATTGCAGGATTATTAGCAGAGCGAACCCATTCCGAAGTCGTACAGGTAATCGGGAAAAAGATCGTTCTATACCGTGAATCTTCGACAAAGAAAAGAATTGAACTTCCGGTCGTAAAAACAAAGTAGGAATGGAGGGTATATGAAGAAAATTGGCATCATGGGAGGCACCTTTAATCCCATTCACAATGCACATATTATGATGGCACAGGCAGCATACGAGCAATATCATCTGGATGAGGTCTGGTTTATGCCCTCAAAAAATCCTCCGCATAAAGAAAAAGATAACATTGTATCAGAGGAGCACCGCACAAGGATGGTTCAGTTTGCCATTGACGGAATGAAACACTTTATCTTCTCTGACATGGAGTTAAAGCGAGAGGGGACAACCTATACAAGTGACACACTTGCAGAAGTACATGAACAGCTGCCAGAGGCAGAATTATATTTTATTCTCGGAGGGGATTCGCTGGAGGGGCTTGTTCACTGGCATGAGCCGGAAAAAATCTTAAAGCAGTGTATCATTCTCGCCGCCCCGCGAGGAAATATCGGTGCAGGGGAAATGAAGGAAATTTGTCAGACACAGGGGAAAAAATTACAGGGCACGATATTACCGATTAAAATGAATCATATTCAGATTTCCTCTGAGCAGATTCGGAAAAGATTGAAAAAAGGGAAGTCGGTAGCTGCTTATTGTCCGGAAAAGGTTAGAAACTACATTCATCTGCATGGCTTATATGACAGCACTATTATGAAATATAAGGCAAAAAAATTAGATAAAAATCTGTTAGAGGTGCTGGCTTCTACACTAAGGCCAAAACGCTTAGCCCATACAATGGGAGTCGCCTATACAGCAACTTCGCTGGCATTTTGTCACGGTGCAGATGCAGGAAAAGCAGAACTGGCAGGGCTGCTTCATGATTGCGCAAAATACTATACCGGAGAGGAGCTGCGCACGCTATGTGAAAAACATAATATAG
This sequence comes from Lachnoclostridium sp. UBA3262, assembly GCA_002362575.1. GTDB lineage: Bacteria > Bacillota > Clostridia > Lachnospirales > Lachnospiraceae > Eubacterium_F. The sequence goes on from DEUM01000040.1 coordinate 44,296, forward strand.
AACTGTCTCCTGTAGAATGTACGAACACGGCGCTTATCCATGCCAAATTTGGTGCATGGCTCGCCAGAGAACGGTATGGTATTCAGGATGAGGAAATCCTCTCTGCCATTTTCTGTCATACAACAGGAAAACCGAATATGACAATACTGGAAAAAATTATTTATGCCGCAGATTATATTGAGCCGGGACGACACATGGAATGTAAACCACATGCTTTAGAAAAAATACGCAGAGAGTGTTTTCAGAATCTTGACCGGGGTATCTGTATGATTTCTGAGAATGTGGTCTGTTATCTTCGGCAGTTGGATATGGCAGTGGATGAAACCTCCATGCGGACGTATGAATATTACAAATCACTGCTGGAGAAAAATAGAGAAGGGAGAGGTTGAATTCGTATGGAAAACAATTCACAGGAAATTGCCCGCATTGCTTACGACGCTTTAGACGAAAAGCTTGGGCAGGATATTGAAATTCTGAAAATTGATGAGATTTCGGTAATTGCTGATTATCTAATTATCGCAAGTGGAAACAATCTTTCGCAGATTGGCGCTATGATTGATTTGACGGAAGAAAAACTTGGACAGGCCGGATTTACCAGTAAAAGAATAGAGGGAAGTAAAAACTCTACATGGGTACTGATGGACTATGGGGATGTCATTATTCATGTATTTTCAAAAGAAGACCGTTTATTCTATGATTTGGAAAGAATCTGGCGAGACGGAAGAAAAGTATCAAGAGATGAACTGAATTAGAATATCGAAAAAAACATTGGAAAAAGCGCCGTAGAAACCCGACGCTTTTTTCAATGTTAATAAAATTTCCAACCGCACCGACAAAAAAGTTTTCCTACAACAACCGGAACAAACCAACAACCGTTCCGAGGATAACTACCTCATCTACATAAATTGGCTCCATCGTATCATTTTCCGGCTGAAGACGGTAACGCCCATCTTCTTTGTAATAAGTCTTTACCGTTGCCGAATCATCCACCAACGCGACAACAATATCTCCATTATTCGCAACGGATGTCTGGCGGATTATAATTTTATCGCCGTCATAAATACCGACATTAATCATACTTTCTCCACGTACATCCAGCATAAATAAATCGCCTGCCGGCAAAACATCGGAAACAAGAGGGAAATACCCGCTAATATTCTGCTCCGCAAATATCGGCTGTCCTGCCGCAACCTGACCAATCATTGGAATGTTCCGCATTTCTCTGCGTGTTATATTAAATTCATCGTCTACAATTTCAATGGCTCTTGGCTTCGTAGGATCGCGGCGGATGTAACCATTCTTCTCCAAGGTTTCTAAGTGAGAGTGAACGGAAGACGTTGATTTCAGATGAGCTGCCGCACATATTTCACGAACCGTAGGCGGATATCCCTTCTCCATAATCTGTTCTTTTATATATGCCAGGATTTCAGCCTGTTTGTCTGATATTCTGCCATTTCCCATATCATATTCCTCCCTTTAAATAGTTGTTATGAGCAAACAACAGTTTGCTTTCATATATAATATATCATACTCCCCGTCACATGTCAAACAAATGTTCTATTTTTAATAAAAATAATTTTCCATAGACAAACAGCACCGAAATGGTTATAATAAACAAAGATAATAATAGAAGGAGTGTACAAAGGAATGAAGGAGAATCAGGAAGGCTTTTTTGCCAAAATGAAAAATGCGGAACGAAGTGGTTTTGAAATAACAATGTTCGTAATAAGTGTGGTCGTTGCTTTAGCAGTATTGATTAGCGTTATCTGGCTGGCCATCTTTTGGAATAAAGCAAACTCAAATAAGATTACGGATGAGGAGGCAGACGCATCCTCTGTAACGGAAAGTGCTGTAGCAGTGGAAACCGAAGAACCGACAGCAACGCCATATGGCAGCGCCATTATCACGGACAAGCCAGTTAGTGAGGATGATGACGAAACAGTTGATGAAGATTTGGCTAAAAGTAAATATGGCTACACGACGGCTGTTGTTAATCTGAGAAGCGCTGCATCGCTGACTGCTTCCGTTGTCACAAAGGTGCCGCTTCACGCAAAGGTAAAATTGATTAAACTTCACGATAAAGAATGGATGGAAGTAACCTATAACGGAATGAATGGCTTTATCAATGCGATGTATCTGTCAGCTACAAAACCAGATACCGTTGCCGTACCGACGGTACAGCCGACCAGACAGCCGGCAGCGGCAACAAAGCCGCCGAAGAAGACGGCTAAGCCGACCAAGAAGCCGAAAAAAACCAAGAAACCAAAAAGGACGCCAAAACCGACTAAAACACCAAACGTAAAGACACCAAAGCCAACAGAGAGACCAACGGAGGCGCCAACAGAAAAGCCGACAGAGGCGCCAACGAAGCCTCCGGTGGAGACAGAAGATCCGGCACAAGGCGAATGATCGAAAAGGTACAAGAGTAAGAGAGGTTAAGAAATGGAACAGCTGACACCAATGATGCAGCAATATATGGAAACAAAGAAACAGTATAAGGACTGCATACTTTTTTACCGGCTTGGTGATTTCTATGAAATGTTTTTTGACGATGCCCTGTGTGCATCCAAAGAACTCGAAATTACCTTGACGGGAAAAAGCTGCGGACTAAAAGAGCGGGCACCCATGTGTGGTGTCCCGTTTCATTCTGCGGAAAGTTACATAAACCGTCTGGTGGAAAAAGGCTATAAGGTAGCGATTTGCGAACAGATGGAAGATCCGAAATTGGCAAAGGGACTTGTAAAAAGAGACGTTATCCGCATTGTAACACCGGGGACAAACTGTTATATCGGTTCGTTGGATGAATCAAAAAATAATTACCTTATGGGAATCGTATCCATTGATAATAGTTTTGGTATTTCTTTTGTCGACGTCACGACAGGTGAGTATTATATGACGGAGGTGGACAGTCTTAGTAAGCTGCTCGACGAGATAAACAAGTTTATGCCATCCGAAATTATCTGCAATGATTCCTTTTATATATGTGGTGCCGATTTGACGGATTTAAGCGAGCGGCTTGGTATTGCCATATCGGCACTGGAACCTCGGTATTTTGATAAGGATATATGTAACCGCGTGCTATGCAGGCATTTTCAAGTGTCTACTCTTGAAGGACTCGGATTGAAGGAGTATTCCATCGGCGTGACTGCCGCCGGGTGTGTGATGCAGTATTTGGAAGAAACACAGAAATGTTCGCTGGCACATATTTCTAAGATTAAACCTTATCAGACGGGAAAATATATGCTTCTTGACCGGAACACAAGAAGAAATCTTGAGCTCGTCGAAACACTGCGCGAAAAGCAGAAAAGAGGCTCCCTTTTGTGGGTGCTGGATAAGACAAAAACAGCAATGGGCGCGAGGAAGCTCCGCAGTTGTCTGGAACAACCGCTGATTGACAGGGAGCAGATTGAAAAACGTTATGATGCGATAGAGGAATTGAACGAAAATGTTATCACAAGGGAGGAAATGCGGGAATATCTGAATCCGGTATACGATTTGGAACGCCTGCTGAGTAAAATCAGTTATAAAACGGTAAACCCAAGAGATATGATTGCACTAGAATCCTCACTGTCGATGCTGCCTCATATCCGTTTTTTATGCAGTAACTTTAAGTCCCAGTTATTTCAGGAATTATATCAGAAGTTGGATCCTTTGGAAGATATGTTTCAGCTGATACATGACGCGATTGAAGAGGAGCCTCCTATTTCTGTAAGAGAAGGCGGTATTTTCAAAAATGGGTTTCATGAAGAAATTGACAAGCTGAGAAATGCCAAAACAGAAGGAAAAGACTGGCTTGCCGACTTAGAAGCAAGAGAAAAAGAAAATACAGGAATTAAAAATCTGAGGATTAAATACAACAAGGTATTTGGATATTATCTGGAAGTAACAAAATCCTTTATCAGTCAGGTGCCAGACACATGGATACGCAAGCAGACATTGACCAACGCAGAGAGGTATACCACACCGGAATTAAAAGAAATGGAAGACGTCATACTGGGAGCGGAAGACCGGCTTTATAATCTTGAATATGCCGTGTTCTGTGACTTGCGCGATAAGATTTTTGCGCAGATGGAGAGGATTCAAAATACTGCTTCTGTAATCGCCATGATTGATATGCTCGGCTCACTTGCCTATGTGGCGGAACACAACCATTATGTAAGGCCAAGATTAAACCAAAAGGGTGAAATCCATATTAAAGAGGGACGGCATCCGGTTATTGAGCGCATGATAGAACATGATATGTTTATTTCGAACGACACCTTTCTGGATGAAGATACACACCGGGTAGTCATTATTACCGGCCCGAACATGGCAGGAAAATCTACCTATATGAGACAGACGGCGCTCATTGTCCTTATGGCACAGATTGGCTCTTTTGTACCAGCCCAGTCAGCTGACATTTCACTCGTTGACCGAATTTTTACAAGAGTAGGAGCTTCCGATGATCTGGCGAGCGGACAAAGTACCTTTATGGTAGAGATGACAGAGGTGGCTAACATTTTACATAATGCAACGAAAGACAGCCTGATTATTCTGGATGAAATCGGGCGTGGGACAAGCACCTTCGACGGTCTCAGTATTGCATGGTCGGTTGTCGAACATATTGTAGACAAAAAAAAGATTGGGGCCAAAACCCTATTCGCCACCCACTATCATGAACTGACAGAATTGGAAGGAAAGCTTGAGGGCGTGCAGAACTACTGCATTGCGGTAAAAGAGGATGGCGAAGACATTGTCTTTCTGCGTAAAATCGTGAAAGGCGGTGCGGACCGCAGCTATGGTATTCAGGTGGCGAAGTTGGCAGGCGTACCGGAGGAAGTGTTAGAACGCGCACGTGAAATTTCTAACTGCCTTGAGGTGGAAAGTGAGAGCTACACAATTCCGGCTGAAATGAAAACAGAAAAACCAGATGCCGGGGAAATGACACAGTTGTCAATTTTTGATACAATGGGCAATAACCAGACAGAGGATATTTTGTTTGAATTGAGAGATATCAATCTCTCGGAAGTGACGCCGATGGATGCCATGAATCTTGTGTATAAATGGCAGAACCAATTAAAAGAACGATGGTAGGAGATAATTATGATTCAGGTATTAGACCAGAAAACGATTAATCAGATTGCAGCAGGAGAGGTAATTGAACGACCGATGGCAGTCGTCAAGGAACTGGTCGAAAATGCGATTGATGCAGGGGCAACTGCTGTTACAATTGAAATCAAAGAGGGCGGTATTTCTTTTATACGGGTTACTGATAACGGCTCCGGAATCGCAAAAGAGGAAATACAGACTGCATTTTTGCGCCATGCTACAAGTAAGATTAAATCCATGGAAGATTTGCTGAGCGTTCACAGCCTTGGCTTCCGGGGAGAAGCACTGTCCAGTATCGCCGCTGTGTCACAGGTGGAGCTGATTACCCGCAGACCGGAGGATATTACCGGAACAAGGTATGAGATTGCAGGGGGACAGGAAAAAGCAAAAGAGGACGTCGGGTGTCCGGAGGGCACTACGTTCATTATGCGGAATCTTTTTTATAACACACCGGCAAGACGGAAGTTTTTGAAGACAAAGACGACGGAGGGAAATTATATTCAGGATTTGATTCTCCGGTATTGTCTCGCCCATGCGGAAATCCGGTTTCATTTTATTTCTGACGGAAAAAGTAAAATTCAGACTTCAGGGGATGGACAGGTAAAAACAAATATCTTCTATAACTATGGTGCGGATGTGACAAAGTGTATCATTCCGGTGCAGGCTTCTGAAAACAACATGAGATTATCCGGCTTTATCGGAAAGCCGGAGCTATCGCGCGGCAACCGGACGTTTATGAATTATTTTGTCAATGGCAGGTATATCAAAAGTCCGGTTATTACAAGTGCCATTGAACATGCTTATAAAAGTTTTCTTATGGGACACCGTTATCCGTTTACTGCCCTGATGTTACAAATTGACAGCAGCTTTATTGACGTGAATGTTCATCCGACAAAAATGGAAGTACGTTTTACGAATCAGGAAGATGTCTATAATCTTTTCCTCCATGCGATTCAAGATACTCTGAAGCAGATTACCCTAATCCCGGAGGTTTCTTTATCATCGGAGAACACGACGAAAAAGGACAGTCCGGTCATCGAAAAAAAAGCACCAGAACCATTTGAAAATACGAGACAGAAAAAGGAAGAAGAAAATCAGCAAAGGAATATTGAATATACGAAAACAGAAAGGGCTTTGTCTGAAGCCAGTATGCTGAAAGAACGGGCAGATTGGAGCAAAGACAGCGTTACGGCAGAAAAAAAAGTAGATTTTTCACAGACAAACCTCTTGAAAGAGGAGCTTGTTTCAGAGGACAAACCGCAGTTTCGTATCGTAGGACAGGTTTTTGATACATACTGGCTTATCGAGTACCAGTCGGAGCTTCTTATCATAGACCAGCACGCTGCACATGAAAAAGTGTTATATGAGAATCTGATGGCGCAGCTAAAAGAAAAAGACGGACTGAGCCAGAACCTTCTGGCCCCGATTGTCATAACATTATCCGGGCGGGAAATAGAGGTGCTGGAGGAGAATAGGACGGCGTTTGAAAAACTGGGATTTCGCTTTGAACCCTTTGGCAATAAAGACTATATTATCAATGGAGTGCCAGCGGATTTTCTGAATGTTGCATCGAAGGAATTGTTTCTTGAAATGCTGGACGGCATGCTCGGCGAGGGAGGCCGAGGAGCAGCAGAAATTGTTCTGGAGCGGTGCGCCTCTATGGCATGTAAGGCTGCCGTGAAGGGAAAACAGATGATGTCATACATGGAAGCGGAGAAGCTAATCGGACAGATGTTACAGATGGACCAGCCGTATCACTGTCCGCACGGACGTCCGACAACGATAGCCATGAGTAAATATGAATTTGACAAAAAATTTAAGCGAATCATCTAGCGAATTATCCATCAAAGGAGGGCATTATGTCAAAACCACTGATTATACTGACCGGACCAACGGCGGTTGGAAAGACAGAAACATCCCTCCGTCTGGCCAGCGTATGTAACGGGGAAATCATTTCTGCTGATTCGATGCAGGTATACCGCCATATGGATATCGGCACGGCAAAGATAAGGCCGGAACAGATGCAGGGAATCCCTCATTATATGATAGATGAATGGGAGCCGGACGAGGAATTCAATGTATTTCTCTTTCAAAAAAAAGTAAAGAAATATATTGAGGATATTCACAGCAGGGGAAAAATCCCGATTCTGACAGGCGGAACGGGTTTTTATATACAGGCAGTTCTGTACGATATTGATTTTTCATCCGGGCAGGAGGATGACAGCTACCGAAAGGAATTAGAGGAAAAAGCGGAGAGAGAGGGGAAACATGCACTTTATAAAAAACTTTTGGAAACCGATCCGGAGTCCGCAGAAATCATCCACGAAAACAATGTAAAACGAGTTATCCGCGCACTGGAATATTATCATTTTACCGGGCAGAAAATATCGGCTCACAATGCAGAACAGAGGGAGAGAAAGTCGCCCTATAATTTTCTGTATATCGTATTAAATACGGAGCGTAAAACATTATATGAACGGATTGATAAGCGGGTAGACCTTATGATGAGAGATGGACTTGCCGATGAGGTGGCAGGGCTTTTAGAGCGGGGTTATGACAGAAGCCTTGTATCTATGCAGGGACTCGGTTATAAGGAAATCGCGGCGGCGCTTTCCGGGGAATGTACGATGGAGGAAGCCGTTTACAAAATCAAACGGGATACGAGACATTTTGCCAAGCGGCAGCTGACGTGGTTCCGGCGGGAGAAAGAGGTCACGATGCTTTTTAAAGAGTCCTTTCACGACGTCGGGGAAATCGTACAGGAAATTATAAAATTAGCAGAGAAAAGAGGAATCTTACATTGAATCAGTTCGAGTCAGAGAAAGAAAGCATGTATGAAAAGTTCGGTATCAGCAGACCGGTTCTGGCATTTGGAAATCAGGTGCTGGAGGAAATAAAAGAGCGTTTTACAAAAATTGATGAGGTGGCAGAACTCAATCAACTGAAGGTAATTCATGCCATGCAGAAAAACCGTGTCAGCGAGAGCCATCTGAGCGGGACAACCGGGTACGGCTATAATGACACAGGCAGAGACACGCTGGAAAAGGTATATGCGGATATTTTTCACACGGAGGACGCCCTTGTCCGCTCGCAGATTACCTGTGGCACACATGCCCTTACGATTGCCTTATCCTCCATTTTAAGACCGGGAGATGAACTGCTGTCTCCGGTTGGCAAACCGTATGATACACTGGAAGGAATTATTGGCATTGAGGGCTCCGGCACAAAGGGCTCTCTGCGGGAATTTGATATCCATTACCGGCAGGTGGATTTAATAGGAGACAGCGAATTTGACTATGACGGAATCCGGGAGGCTCTCAACGAAAAGACAAAGCTCGTTACAATACAGCGCTCAAAGGGCTATGCCCTTCGGAAAACATTTTCGGCCCAGAAAATCGGAGAGCTGATTTCCTTTATCAAAAAAATCAAACCGGATGTAATCTGCATGGTAGATAACTGCTACGGTGAATTTGTGGAAACAATCGAGCCATCCGATGTCGGCGCCGACATCTGTGTCGGTTCGCTGATTAAAAATCCGGGCGGCGGTCTGGCGCCTATGGGCGGCTATATTGCCGGGCGAAAGGATTTAATAGAGCTGGCGGCATATCGTTTAACAGCACCCGGATTGGGAAAGGAAGTCGGGGCGTCACTGCATGTCAATTCTTCCTTTTATCAGGGGCTTTTTCTGGCGCCGACCGTTGTCGCCAGTGCACTGAAATCTGCCATCTTTGCCGCCAATCTTTACGAAAAGCTTGGTTTTCTTGCCAGCCCGTCAGGCAGTGAGGAGAGATATGACATTATACAGGCGATTGCCTTTGAATCACCGGAGAGGGTTATCTCTTTTTGTCAGGGAGTACAGCAGGCAGCGCCAGTAGATTCCTACGTCCTGCCAGAGCCGTATGCCATGCCGGGATACCATAGTGATGTCATTATGGCGGCAGGTGCTTTTGTTTCGGGTTCTTCGATTGAATTAAGTGCGGATGCACCAATCGAACCTCCTTACAGCGTATTTTTCCAAGGTGGGATTACATGGCCGCACGGAAAATTGGGAATCCTAAAGACACTTCAAAATATGCTGGATGGCGGTTTCGTCGAATTATCTTAAAACACGTCGAAAAGAACACGAAAATTCACAGAAAAAACTTGGTTAAAAGGTATACTTTTTACTTAGAGTATGATAAAATAAATATGTTTGGTTAGATTTGGGTTCTCCGGAAAGGAACCTGAATGGAAAAGAATAATTTAACAATGAAGGAAATGCCGGTTTCAGAAAAACCATATGAGAAGTGTATTCATTATGGCGCCCGAGTCTTGTCCGATGCGGAACTTTTGGCAGTTATAATCAAAACGGGAACAAAGGAGAAGACAAGCCTTTCCGTTGCAATGGATATTTTACAATTACATCCGTGTTATAAAGGTCTGATTGGGCTGCACCATTTGTCACTGAAGGAATTAACAGAGGTAAAAGGAATCGGCACAATTAAAGCAGTTCAGCTTTTGTGTCTGTCCGAACTTGCAAAACGGCTTGCCAGACAGACAAAGGAGAATTCTGCAGGCTTTTGCCGTCCGTACGATATTGCGGCATTTTTCATGGAAGAAATGCGAAATCTCGAAACAGAGCATTTGTATGTGGCATATCTGGATGCGGGAGGAAAGCTGCTGCACTATGAGGTTGTCTTTATCGGGACAATCCAGTCCTCCATTGCAAATCCGCGGGAGATACTGCGTCTGGCGCTTCGCTATGATGCAGCGCATTATGTTGTCATGCACAATCATCCGAGCGGGGATCCGACACCGAGTCCGGAAGATATTGCCATAACCAAACGGCTGATAGAGGCATCGGGAATCATTGGTATTCCCTTGATGGACCACATCATTATTGGAGATAATCAATATATCAGTTTGAAAGAAGCGGGATATATTTAGTATAAGAGAGGAAGATTGATATGTCAGGTAAAGCGATTGGTATTGATTTTGGTACAAGTTCCATTAAATTTTATAAAAATGGAGAGGGAGTCATTTTACACGAAAAGAGTGTCATTGCGATTTATAACAAAAACCATACATTTGCTGTCGGAAATGAGGCATTTGAAATGTACGAGAAGGCGCCGGTAAACATTGAGGTGTCTTATCCGGTTAAGAATGGGGTAATCGCCGATATCGGAAATATGCAGGCAATGGTCGATTACTTTTTTCAGGAGCTGGATGGAAAGCGGAGATTAAAGGGAGCCGATTATTTTATTGCGGTGCCGACGGATATTACAGAAGTGGAAAAGAGAGCTTATTTTGATTTAATTTCAAATACAAACCTGAAACCGAAAAAAATTCATGTTGTCGAGAAACCGATTGCAGATGCTCTCGGTATGAGTCTGGATATTACCAAATCAACCGGAACCCTTGTTGTGGATATCGGAGCGAATACAACAGAGATTTCTGTTCTTTCACTGGGAGGTATCGTTCTGAGCCGGTTAATTCCAGTTGGTGGAAACCGCTTTGATGAAGCTATTATCAATAAAATTAAAAAGGACAAGAATTTTGTGATTGGGGAAAAGACAGCGGAATTGATAAAAAAAACAATTGGCTCTGCCTATGTGACAGATGAGACAATTGATATCTGTGGCCGTAACTTGGTTACAGGACTGCCAAGCGAAATTACCGTGACAAGCTCCGATGTCTATGAGGCGCTGGGCGAGTTGTTCCAGAACATTGTGGACTCTATCAAAATCATTCTGGAGCGCACACCACCAGAAATTTCTTCCGACATTTACAAATCCGGTGTATATATTACCGGAGGCTCCAGCCGGATTAAGGACCTTGGAAAGTTTGTATATGAACAGCTCGGATTAAAGGTAAATCTTTGTGAGGAACCTGAGAGTACAGTTATCATGGGACTTGGCTCAATTATAGAGGATCCGCAGCTGGCAAAACTGACACTATAAGCGGAGGGTGCATATGAAAAGACGCAGGAAAAAGAATTGGATTCATCCTAAAATATTATATATCTGCCTTTCCCTTTTGTGTGTCATATTGGTCGTGCTTTCCTTTAAGTTCTCGAATCAGTTTGCTTCGGTTAAAAGTATGGCAGGAAATATTGTCACACCGATGCAGAAGGGCATCAATTCCGTCGGTAAATTTCTGTCGGATAAAGTAGACTTGCTTACTTCAAAAGAAACTCTTTTGCAGCAGAATAAAGAATTAAAAGACAAACTGAATGCGCTCAGCTATGATAATAAGATTCTGGCGGGGGAAAACAGTGAACTGGAAAATTACAGAGAGCTGTTTAAGCTGTCAAAAAAATATCCGGATTATCCAAAGGTGGCAGCAACCGTCATCAGCCGGGATGGAAATAACTGGTTTAATGTATTTACGATTGACAAAGGAAAGAAAGACGGCGTTGACGTGGATATGAATGTCATTTCCGGTAACGGGCTTGTCGGTATTGTATCTGAGGCAGGAGACCACTATGCAAAGGTCCGCTCCATTATAGATGACAAGAGCAATGTCAGCGCCATGTTTGAGTCTACGGGAGAGACCTGTATGGTCAAGGGAAACATGGAGAGTATTTATAACGGTTATATTGATGTTGAGATGATAAGCAATACGGCAAAAATAAAGGAGGGCGACGAGATTGTTACCTCCCATGTCAGCGATAAATTCCTTCAGGGACTTTCTGTCGGGTATGTAAAGGATATCTCAAATGATAATTCTGCACTGACAAAGACAGCACATCTGACACCGGTCGTTTCCTTTGACCAATTGGAATATGTTCTGGTCATTACGCAGTTGAAGGACTCCAGAGAGGTTAAGGATATTTCAAATCATGATTAAAAGAAAAGTAGTATCAATTTTTATCATTTTCATAGCGTTTCTTTTACAGACTACCTTGTGTCAGTCAATGGCATTGGCAAACGTGGTTCCGAATCTGTTGCTGGTCGTTACTATTTGCTATGGTTATCTGCGGGGAAGGACCTCCGGTATACTAATAGGTTTTTTCTGCGGTCTGCTTTTAGATATGGTATATGGAAGTGTTATCGGTCTATATGCTTTTGTCTTTATGACAATAGGCTTTGTAATAGGGTTCTGTCAGAAAATATACTTTACGGACAGTCTGATATTACCTTCCATACTGATTGTAGCAGGTGATTTTCTGTATGGTATCTATTACTTTGTTACAGAATTTTTAATGCGGGGAAGAATCCATTTTGGTTTCTATTTTCTTCATGTGATTTTACCGGAGATGATTTATACAGCGTTAGTCGGCATATTAGTTTATCGTTTTCTAGATATGCTGGAACGTTTTCTTACATCGCATAGAGAGGAGGCAGGACTATGATAGACAATATACTTGATTCATTAAAAAACATTGTAAAATCCCGTATATTTCCGCTTGTTATCACGTACATCGTGCTGTTCAGCATACTGGTAGGACGAATGTTTTTCCTTCAGATAATCAGTGGCGAGTCATACAACAAAAAAGCCTCCCTTCAAAAGCAGAAGGTAAAAACTATTAAAAGCGCCAGAGGAAAAATATATGACAGCAGCGGGAAACTCCTTGCCACAAATGAGCAAAGCTATGCGATTACGATTGAAGATTCCGGTGAGTTAAAAGACAATTTGAGTAAAAACACGATGATACTGAAATGTATCCATCTGATTGAAAAAAACGGAGATAGTATGGATTTGGAATTTCCAATTGAAATTGCGAAAAATGGAAAATTCAAATTCAATGTAAATAAAACTGCACAACTGCGATTTAAACGTGATATCTTTTATTTGAAATCTGCTGATGAGCTGACAGAGGAACAGCAGAATATGACAGCCAATGACTGTTTTCATTATCTACGCACAATCGCAAAAGCAAATACGGCACACTTTTTTGATGTTGACATGGAGGGGAAGACCGATAAAGATGGTGTTTACCATGAAAAATATTCGGATAAGGACGCACTGAAAATCATGACCGTGCGCTATGCCATGCTGATGAATACGTATTCAAAATATGAGCCGATTACTGTAAGCAACGACGTTTCGATGAAAACCGTGGCAGCAATTAAGGAAAGTGCCGCAGATCTGCCGGGAGTCGAGGTGTCTACCGAGATGAACCGGGTATATTATGACAGCAAATATTTTGCACATATTATCGGTTATACCGGATTGATTTCCTCTGACACTCTTGCAGAAATGAAGGAAAAGGATGAAAACACGGACTACACCTCCGCAGACCAGATTGGAAAGACCGGAATTGAGAAGGAATACGAAAATGAATTAAAGGGAAAAAAGGGTTCCGAAACCCTTATTATTGATAACAGCTCCCGTATTATTAAAACAGCCGAGAAAAAAGATGCAGTAGCGGGAAACGACGTGTATCTGTCAATTAACTCCAATCTGCAAAAGGCAACCTATAAGCTGGTGGAAAAGGAGATTGCCGGTATTCTTATTTCTAAGCTGGTAAATGGCAGAAGCCATGGTACGAAGGGAAAGAAAGCATCCGGTATTAAAGTGTCTATATATGACGTCTATGATGCAATCTTGCAGAACAGCATTGTGGATATCTCTCATTTTTCGGATAAGGATGCAACTTCTTTGGAGAAATCGGTGTACCGGACGTTCTCAAGAGAGAAGAAGTCGGCCATCCAGAGTATAAAACGCCAGCTCAAGTATTCCAACCGTAAGCCGGGAAAAGAGCTGTCCGAGTCGCTGGACGACTATTTGGATTACATTTTCTCCATGCTGAAAGAAAATGGTATTTTAGATAGCAGCGCCATGGATACTACGGATTCTATGTACAATAAATATGTGAATGACAAAATCAGTCTCAGTGAATTTCTGATTTATGCCATTAAAAACAACTGGATTGATTTAAAAAACCTTGACATCGGTGAAAATTACTATAGCTCAGAAGAAGTTTTCCAAAAGATTTGTGCTTTTGTGTACGAGGAGATTTCGGATGACATCGCCTTTGACAAAGAAATCTATCATATGATGGTTGACAAAGATCGGATATCCGGAAGGGAAATCTGTCTTTTGCTTTACGACCAGAAGGTATTAAAAAAGAATCATTCAACTTATGCAAAATTACAGACTGGCACGATTTCACCATATGGATTTTTGAAATCCAAAATAAAATCGTTAGCGATTTCACCAGGAGAGCTGGGACTCACGCCATGCTCCTGTTCTGTTGTAATCACTTCAGTAAAAACAGGAAAGCTGTTGGCCATGGTATCATATCCAAGCTATGACAATAACAAATTTGCCAATATGGTGGATAGTGATTATTATAGCAAAGTAAGTACCAGCAGTGCCTCTGCTCTTTTGAACCGTGCGACACAGCAGAAAACGGCGCCCGGCTCTACTTTTAAGATGGTAACTGCTACGACCGTCTTGGAGGAGGGGGTTATCGATCCTTATTCAACGGTAAGGGACGGTGTACAATTCGATAAAATCAATAAGCCATGGCCAAAATGCTGGAGTACAGTATCCCACGGAAACCTCAATGTATCGCAGGCAATCCAACATTCCTGTAACTACTTTTTCTATGAAATGGGCTATCGTCTGGGAAATGGACATGGAAATGTCGTTGATAATGAAAAAGGGTTAAACAAGTTAAAGAAATATGCGAACAAATATGGACTTACAAGTAAATCCGGTGTTGAACTACCGGAAGCCGAGCCTTCCTTTTCCGATATTGATATCGTCCGTTCAGCAATTGGACAGGGTTCGAATAACTACGCACCGATTCAGCTTTCCCGTTATGTCACAACCATTGCAAACGGGGGAACCTGCTATGATTTGACTTTGATTGACAAGCTAACAAATTCCAAAACGGGAAAGAACAAAAAAAATTCAGCAAAGGTGAAAAATGAACTGGATTTTTCTCCTTCCACCTTGCAGTCAATTAAAACCGGTATGCACAATGTAGTATATAACGGAAGCATTGCATCCCTGTTCCGGAGTGTTCCGGTACAGGTTGCAGGAAAGACCGGTACGGCACAGATTACAGCAAATGAACCGAACCATGCGCTGTTTGTCAGCTTTGCCCCATACAGCAATCCTGAGATTTCAGTTACGGTCGCCATACCGAATGGTTTTACATCTGCTAATGCTGCTGAGCTTGCCAGCAATATATATAAATATTATTATGATAAAAAAGCACGAAAGTCATTGCTGAAAAATCAGGCAATCAATCCTACGACGACGTCTGGTCGCGTTATGGATTAAAAATGGAGGAACTGGTTATGAAAAAAGCACCCGTTGTTATAAAAGGGAATAAGTCTGGAATCCGCATTGTACTGGATTCAGAAATGGAATTTGAGGCATTGTTGGAGGAGGTAAAAAAGAAGTTTTCCTCTGGCGCCGAGTTCCTTGGAAATGCTCAGGTAGCAGCGTCCTTTGAAGGGCGGGATTTATCGGAGGATGAGGAGCGGGTTCTTTTGCAATGTATTTCTGAGTATTCAAAACTGGATGTCGTATGCGTTATTGATAATGACAAAAAAAGAGAAGAGTATTTTACAAAGTCGCTGAATGAACGGCTGATGCAGATGAATTCCAATTCCGGACAGTTTTTCAAAGGGAATCTCCGTTCCGGGCAGGTTATGGAATTTGAGACGAGCATCGTAATTCTTGGAGATGTCAATGTTGGAGCACAGGTCGTATCTACCGGAAATGTAATTGTTCTGGGAAGTCTGAATGGCACTGTCTATGCTGGCGCTTCAGGTCGCAAAAACTCTTTTGTTGTAGCATTAAAAATGAATCCGATTCAGATTCGAATTGCCGATATCATCGCGCGTTCTGCGGATGAGAAAACAGTACCGCCTTCCGAACCGCAGATTGCTTATCTGGATAATGACGTTATCTATGTCGATACACTGTCGCGAAAAACGCTGACAGATATAAATATATAAATTGTTTTACTATTAAAAACAGAAAGTTGGAGGATAAAAAATGAGTGAAATTATTGTAATAACATCAGGAAAAGGCGGGGTAGGAAAAACTACTACGACAGCAAATGTAGGAACTGGTCTTGCTAAAGAAGGAAAAAAGGTAGTCTTGATTGATACAGATATCGGACTTCGTAATCTGGATGTTGTTATGGGATTGGAAAACCGGATTGTCTATAATCTGGTTGATGTCATCGAGGGAAACTGCAGAATTAAGCAGGCGCTGATTAAGGATAAGAGATATCCGAACTTGTATCTGCTTCCTTCTGCACAGACAAGAGATAAGTCAGCAGTCAATCCAGAGCAGATGGCAAAGCTCACAAACGAACTAAAAGAAGAGTTTGATTACATATTACTAGATTGTCCGGCGGGAATTGAACAGGGCTTTAAAAATGCAATTGCCGGAGCTGACAGGGCAATCGTAGTAACTACTCCGGAAGTTTCTGCTGTTCGTGACGCCGACCGGATCATTGGTCTGTTAGAGGCAAATGAAATCGGAAAAACTGAGCTGATTGTCAACCGTCTGCGGGCAGATATGGTAAAACGCGGAGATATGATGTCTAGCGAAGATGTAATAGAAATCCTAGCCGTTGACCTGCTTGGAGTTGTTCCGGATGATGAGAGCATCGTTATCTCTACAAATCAGGGTGAACCACTGGTAGGGAACAAATCCCTTGCCGGACAGGCCTACGAGAATATATGCCATAGAATTTTAGGGGAAGAAGTTCCATTTTTAAATCTGTTACAGAAAAATGGATTTTTTTCGAAACTAAAGAACAAATTTAAGAACTAAGGAGATGAACGGATATGGGATTTTCGGATTTTTTCAGAAAAAAAGCATCGAGTAACATTGCAAAGGACAGGCTGAAGCTTGTTCTGGTATCAGACCGTGCAAATTGTTCTCCGGATGTTATGGAGCAAATTAAAAACGATATTATCAATGTAATATCAAAGTATGTAGAAATAGATCTGGAAGGTCTTGACATAAAAATTGAGCAGACAGAGTCAGAAGGAAACAATGGCACCGTACCGGCGCTGTTTGCCAACATTCCTATTAAGGATATGAAACCTTCCAGTGCGAAATAAAGATAGGTGGGATTTGTATGCGTGAGCGAGTACAGCAATGGCTTCAGTTTAAACGGTATACTTGGAGAAACTATGACATTTCTCTGGTAGTAGTAGTGATATTACTATCGTTGATTAGTGCCTATATATTGACTATTATTGACGCAAGTTCTTTTAAGAGACAGTTAATCGGTATGCTGGCAGGTCTTATTATTGTATTTATATTTTCCTTGATAGATTATCATGATTTATGTCTATATATACCGATTATTTATATTGTTGCCACGCTTATGGCGGCAGCGACCAGATTATCCCCGCTCGGCGATGACCTATCCACCAACTCTTACCGTTGGCTGGATTTCCGGATAATCAAATTTCAGCCGTCAGAGATATGCAAACTAGTCGTAATTCTGGCACTGGCAACATTTTTTTCCCGCTCCAGAGAGAATCTGAAATCATTCAAAAACTTCTTTCTGGCAAGTGCGATTGCCCTCGTCCCCACCTTTTTTATACTGATTCAATCGGACTTATCATCAAGCGTTGTCATTGTCGTTGTTTTAATCATGATGCTGGTAAGCTCAGGAATCGGCAGGAAAATCTTGGGACCGGTGGCAGCCATCGTCATACCGGTTATAGGTTTTCTCTTTTGGTATATCCAGCAGCCAAACCAGAAATTATTAAAGGGCTACCAGTTAGAGCGTATTACCGGATGGTTAAATCCGGAAAATCAGGGACTTGGCGTTATGTACCAGCAGAATAACTCTGTCGTTGCGATTGGTTCCGGTAAGTTGTATGGAAAATTATTGGAGGGTACGGATACCGCAAGAAATTATACAAGTGTGGATGTAACGGAGAGTGATTTTATCTGGACTCCGATTGGAGAAGAATTTGGGTTTATTGGATGTATGATTGTATTATTGCTCTTGTCTGTTATTGTGATAAAATGTTTTATTGCAGCAAAAAAAGCAAGAGACTATTTGGGTATGATGATTGCCATTGGAATTGGAGTCATGTTTTGCTTTCAGACGTTTTTCAATATTGGCGTTGCCACTTCATTATTACCGAATACGGGGCTTCCTTTACCGTTTTTGAGTAATGGTCTGACCTCATTATTGAGCAATATGATGGCGATTGGTATCCTATTAAACATCGGTATACAACCATACAGGGGAAGTAGCAGTTTGGAACTTGGATAATGTAAAAGGAGTGACATAATGAATATCGGACTAATTGCACATGATTCAAAAAAAATACTTATGCAGAATTTCTGCATTGCCTACCGTGGAATATTAAATAAACATACTATTTTTGCAACAGGAACTACCGGACGGCTTGTAGAAGAAGTGACAAACTTAAATATCCATAAATACCTTGCTGGTCATCTTGGGGGCGAAAAGCAGCTCGGTGCACAGATAGAAAATAATGAATTGGATCTCGTAATTTTTCTACGTGATCCATTGACACCAAAGGTACACGAACCGGATGTTAATACAGTATTTCGTTTATGCGATATACACAACATCCCATTAGCCACTAATGTCGCCACAGCCGAACTACTGGTAAAAGCATTAGAACGCGGCGATTTGGATTGGAGAGAATTGGTTCGTATGTAAACACAAAAAAAGACCACCATCCTGAGGCTGGTATGGTGGTCTCGCTTGTTTTCTGTATTAATTCCCAATCCTGCCACAGTAGCTGATTGCATATAGTCCGCAGACTCCGATAACAGCATATATGATTCGTGAAATAATTGACATGGAGCCAAAGATAAATGCAACTAAATCTAAACCAAAAAAGCCTACAAGCCCCCAGTTTATAGCACCGATAACTACCAGAATTAGTACAGTATAATCCAATCCTTTCATGATTCGCCCTCCTTTGCTTATAGTGTTACATCTTTTAAAAAAAATATACATTTTCCCTTTAAAAACAGCTTTTATTTTTGTATAATAAAAAATAGAAAAAAGAAAGGAAGATATCCGTGTCCGATAAAAAAGTAGTTCCCTATAAAAAAAGATTCCGGCCTAATATTGCCTTTTATTTATTTTTATTGATTATATTTTATGTTATCATACTTGGGTGGAATTATTTGTCACGGGAACATGTGTCGATATATGAAGTAAACACGACAGATATTTCGGATGACTCGCCCCTCTATGGATTCATCTTACGGAACGAGGAAGTAGTGACGACAGAAAGCGATGGTTATATTAACTTTTACAATGCGGAAGGGAATCGTGTGCACGTTGGGAATGTAGTTTACACTGTTGATACAAACGGAGAGGTCAGTGATATTCTTGAAAAACTGCAAAGTTCCGACAAAAATAAAGAGAGTATTTCAAAAATGAGGGCAGTCATTTCCTCCTTTCAAAATTCTTTTTCGATGTCCTTTTATGGACAAGTTTCGGATTTCCACAATAAGGTACGCAATATTATTTTTGAACAGACACGCGGAAGCCTGTATGGTGATTTGAGTCAGGCATTGGAAACATCCGGAAAGGGGAAAAATTTTACAAAAATAACTGCAAAGAAAAGCGGTGTCATTTCTTATTCTATCGATGGCTACGAGGGAACAAAGCAGGCAGATATTACCGCCTCCCTCTTAGATAAATATGGTTCTGTCAAAAATGAGCAGATACAAAGAGGGGAGAGTATTAAAGCCGGTACCCCTGTTTATAAGTTGATTACAAACAATGACTGGTCACTCGTCGTGAAGTTGGACGACAATTATTACGAGGCGTTAAAACAACAGGAATCCGTTCGGGTTACAATTAAAAAGGACAACATTTCATTTAACGCTTCCGTCAGCTTATTTGATAAAGATAATTCGCATTTTGCCAGATTATCAACCTCACGGTATATGGAGCGTTATATCAAAGACCGTTTTTTACAAATTGAATTTAACCTGAAGTCCGCCTCCGGTTTAAAGATTCCAAACAGTTCTATTCTTACAAAAGAATATTATGTTATTCCTCAAACCGTCACGACAACAAGCGGTAATGCCAGAGGAGTAGTGAAACAGGTTGTCGGAAACGACGGAAAACTTTCTTATCAATTTGTTTCCCTTGGAAACAGCACTTACCGGGATGGAAATTATTACGTCAGCCCGAATATTCTGGACGGCGGTGATATACTGATGAATTCGTCCGACAATACTACTTATATTGTCAGCTCAAAAAAGCCCGTTTCCGGAGTGTACTGTGTCAATGCCGGTTACTGTGAGTTTAAACCCGTTGACATCCGATATAAAAATAAGGAATACACAATTGTTTCGGATGCAACAACAAGCGGTCTGACCGCCTATGACCATATTGTAGTAGATCCCTCTAAATTAAGTGAGGATGACTTCATCGAATAGATATAAAAAAATTTTCATTGGGAGATGAGTAAATGGTAACAGAAAACTTAAAGACAGTGGAGGAAAAAATCAGACAGGCATGTGAACGCTCCATGCGGGAGCGCAGTGAGGTCACACTGATTGCTGTCAGTAAAACAAAGCCTGTAAGTATGATACGTGAGGCGATGGACTCCGGAATTGTTACGTTTGGAGAAAATAAGGTACAGGAGCTTCTGGAAAAGCAAAGTGTTTTGAAAGAACCGCTGGACTGGCATATGATTGGACATTTACAGCGGAATAAAGTACGGCAGGTCGTTGGCAGAGTAAAGAGGATTCATTCCGTTGACTCTCTGCGTCTGGCTGAACAAATTCAAAAGGATTGTGAAAAGCAGGGACTGACCGCCGATATTCTGATTGAAGTAAACATAGCAGGAGAGGAAACAAAATTCGGTCTGAAACCAGAGGAAACAGAACGTGTAATCCGTGAAATCGCCACCTATCCGAATGTCCGGGTACGCGGACTTATGACAATTGCCCCCTTTGTTGAAAACCCGGAGGAAAATCGGGTTCATTTCCGCAATTTGCACAAATTACTAGTTGACATTAACAGCAAAAACATTGATAATATTAGTATGGGCGAGCTTTCTATGGGGATGTCCGGTGATTATGAGGTAGCAATCGAGGAAGGAGCTACCTATGTGCGTGTAGGAACCGGTATTTTCGGAAGCCGACAATACATATAGAAAGGAACGATATTATGGGCTTAAATTCCATTTTAAACTTCTTTAAATTAGATGAAGATTTCGAAGATGACTACGATAACGGATATGACGACAGCTACGAGGAGGAAAAAGAAGCTCCCGTGCGTAAAAAACCGTCACGAAGCCGCACTGTAGATGAGTATGAAGAAGAACCAAAGCAGAAAAGCGGTTTCCTTAGCTCAAAACCGAAAGTAGTTTCCATGAACCGCAGTACAATGAATGTAAATATTATTAAGCCGACTACGTTTGAGGATTCGCAGGAAATTTGTAATATGCTGTTAGCCGGACGGCCGGTCGTTGTCAATCTGGAGGGCTTTGATCCGGATGATGCACAGAGAATCATGGATTTTATATCCGGCTGTATTTATGCTATTAATGGTAAGTATCATCAGATATCTAAATATATCTTTATTTTTTCACCAGAAAATGTAGACATAAGCGGGGATTCCCTTTCACTTGACGGGAATACAGCCCGGATGCCTACGATTAACCGTGAGTTCTAATTATGGTGGAAAAGAAAGAGCATTTTTTTCTGCAACGACTGGATGATTTAGCAAACCGGACTGTTCGGACTGGTTTTCCTGCTTTTACGGATTTTATGACGACAAAGGAGTACATGCTCGCAAAACAAAAGGCAGGACAAATAAAAAATGCGGTCGTTGTATGCTGGGGTGGACACGAAGAATGTGAGCACATGATGTGCGGATTTTTCCCCCTTGATTTCGACGAAGAAAAGCGGGAATCGTTCCCTATCGAGTGTATATGTATAAGGACAAAAAACGATAAATACGCCGGGCATTTGTGTCACCGGGATTATTTAGGAGCGATTTTGAATTTAGGAATCGAGCGGTCTATCATTGGAGATATCCGAATCCATGAACAGGCAGCCTTTGTATTCTGTAAAAAAGATTTCGCTTCTTTTATTGTAGATAATTTTACTATGGTAAAGCATACACCGGTAACCTGTCATGTTTTAAGCCATACGGATTGTATACCAAAACAGCAGTACGAGGAAATACATCAAAGTGTTGCCTCCCTGCGTCTTGACAATGTCGTCGCTGCCATGATTGGCTCTGCCCGTGGAAAGGCGGCTGCTCTGATTACACAGGGACATGTCATTGCCAACCATGAAGAACATACTTCCGTCAGCTACAGTTGTAAAAAGGATATGGTATTTTCGATTCGAGGTTATGGAAAATACCGTCTGGATGTCCCGACGGATTCATTTACCAAAAAAGGAAAACAAAAAATAATAATTTACAAATATATTTGAGGGAGGAATCTCTATGTTATCACCATTGGATTTACAAAACAAGAAGGTAGTAACAAAGAAGCGTAAATACGATAAGGCAGAAATGGACGAATATCTGGAACTGGTCTTTGAAAATTATAAGGCTCTGTTTGATGAACATCAGGAATTGGAAAAGCAGGTAAAGTCTTTAAATGAGGGCATCCAGTATTATCGCTCCATTGAATCGACAATGCAGAAAGCGCTTGTCCTTGCAGAAAAGACATCGAAGGAGACAAAAGACGCCGCCATTTTAAAGGCAGAGGCCATCGAAAAGGATGCAAAGACAAAGGCAGCTAATATTGTCTCAGAAGCAGAGCAGGAGTATGACAAAGTAAAAGATAAATGTATTTATTTGATGCAGCAATTTAATCAATATAAGCTGCAGTTAAAACAGGTTGCCACGGCGCAGCTTGATTTAATTACAAGTGAATCCTTTGATGTGTCAGCACCGGAGCTGGAGTCACTTCAGACTCCTTTTGAAACAAAGACAGTTCAGCCAGTCACAAAAGGGACGATTATTGACGAATCCGTAGCCGATGAGGTAGTAGACGAGATAGTAGATGATAATACTCCGACAGTGATAGAGGAATCCGTAACGATGCCCAAGAAGACAGAACAGGCGGACAAAGGACCAGAGAAAACAGAACCTGCTGAGCTGGGAAGTATAAAAGAAGCCGAAACGCAGGAAACTACCGAGGAAATTTTGTCCGATGACGTATCGTCGGAATTAGAAAAAACGGTTGTTTTACCGGATATTAAACCAGAGCTTGCCAAAAGAAAAGCTTCCTCAGATAAGAATGATGAGCTCTCTATTTTGACAGCCGATACGATTGATTTGAGTGATTCTATCCGGAAAATCAATCAGGAGGAAGAAAACAAAATTCAGAAGCCGATAAAGGCAGAGACCGTAGAAGTCCATGATGCCTTAGTGATAGATCCTGTGGATGCAAAAACTTCCATTCCTCTGGATGCAGAATTAAAGGAAGTGAAAGTAAAGAAAAAGGAAGTCTTGGAACCTCCACACGAGGAGAGCAAGGAAGCACCTACACTGGATTCTCTGTTGCAAAGTATGAATATGAGCAGCAAGAAAAACAAGAAGAAAGGACAGGAGGAGGACCCATTTGAATTTTTAGGTTCTGTTGATGACTTTTAATGAATAAGAAATATATTTGTACAAATTTAATTTTTGCAGCAAGTTTCATTTTACTGATTGCAGCAGACCGCTTTACTAAAAAATTGGCAGTCCTGCATCTGATGAAAGGCGATGTAGAGATTATACCGGGCGTATTATCCCTGCATTATCTGGAAAACCGCGGCGCAGCTTGGGGCATTTTTCAGAACGCATTCTGGCTGTTTTTTATCATAACAATCCTTGTTGTTTTTGTGATGGTTCTATTTTATGTCAGGATTCCTTTTGAGCGGTCGTATTATTTGCTCCGCTTCACGGTAATTCTTCTTACCGCAGGAGCAGTCGGTAATTTTATTGACCGGGCAATATGGCATTATGTTGTGGATTTTATCTACTTTGAGTGGATTCATTTTCCCATCTTTAATGTAGCAGATTGCTTTGTCTGTATCGCCGCCTTTTTGTTAATTTATTGTATAATATTTCGATATAAGGATGAAGATTTTTTATGGAAGAAGAAATCGTAGAACTTTTAGTGAAGGAGGAGTTTGAAGGAGTTCGTCTGGATCAATTTTTGGCAGAAAATCTGACTTTTTCACGCTCCTATATACAAAAGTTAATCAAAAATGAACATGTCAAATATAACGGGAACTTTAACACGAAGGCTAAAGTTCCCGTTCATCTTAATGACCAGATTCATGTCATTATTCCGCCACCAAAGGATTTGGAAATTCTTCCTGAGAAGATGGCGCTTGATATTTTGTATGAAGATGAAGATTTATTGGTCGTTAATAAGCCAAAAGATATGGTTGTACACCCTGCAGCAGGCCATATGGAACACACGCTTGTCAATGGGCTGCTGTATCACTGTCATGGGAACTTGTCCGGCATCAATGGAGTTTTGCGTCCGGGCATTGTACATCGGATTGATAAAGATACAACGGGGGCCTTAGTCGTTTGTAAGACAGATATGGCACATCAATCTCTGGCGTCACAGCTTAGCGTACATTCTATTACAAGAAAATATAACGCAGTTGTACATAATAATTTTAAGCAGGAGAATGGGACAATCAATCTTCCAGTCGGACGCCATCCGGCAAACCGCAAAAAAATGGCTGTTGTACCAGCTGAAAAGGGAAAGACAGCCATAACACACTACCATGTGCTAGACCACCTAAACCGGCAATTCAACCACATTGAATGTCAGTTAGAAACAGGACGTACACATCAGATTCGTGTACACATGGCCTATATGAACCACCCCTTGTTAGGAGATACCGTATATGGTTCACAGCCGCCAAAGAAATTTTCCCATTTACAGGGACAGACATTACACGCCCGTGTAATAGGTTTTAAGCATCCCGTAAAAAATCAATATATAGAAGTGGAAGCTCCATTACCTCCATATTTTGTGGAAGTGCTCAAAACCCTAGAAAAATAGGGAAAAAAAGGACATTATTTGGCAAAAATCACTTGACAATTTGGCTACTATAGGTGTAGTATAGAGTTATTCTTCCGGAAATTTTATTAGATAGTTGTAGAAAAAACAATGGATTTTGTACGACAATCGTAGATAAAATATAGACTACGAAGGTAGAATCAAGGTATTTAAGGTATTATGGGAGATATGGGATATATTATGAGGTAGCAAGGAGGAACCAGTATAAATGAGTGGAAAGGCGACGAAAGAGATACGGCTGCATGAAGGGGAGTTAAACGTAATGGAGCTGTTATGGTCGAATAAAATGCTTGCCGCTAAAGATATTTCAAAGATTATTAAAGAATATATCGGCTGGGAAAAGAACACAACTTACACAGTTATCAAACGTCTGATTGATAAAGGAGCAATATCCCGTGAGGATCCGGGATTTTTATGTAGTGCCAAGGTAACCAAAAAGGAAGTTCAGCAAATTGAGACAAACGCATTATTATCCAAAATGTTCAATGGTTCACTGACAACATTTATTTCCGAATATCTTGGTAATTGTAAATTAACTACAGAGGAAGTAATCGAGTTGCAGCGCATATTAAACCATCAATTATAAAAAAGAGTAGTATTACATAGAAATCTATAAAAGCTGTTCATATAATATATCTGGTATTATTAGGGAACTTGCTACAGGATAATACGAGATATATTATTTTGCTCTCCCAACTCTCTTTGACAAACCCTAGTTTTTCAAAAAGACTTGCAGGGAAAGTAATGATATGGTATTCTATATATAACAAATAACGGCTATCGATCAAATGGAGGTTATTAATATGGACAAAAAACTGACATACCATGAACAGACAACCCGTGAAAATACACGCAAGCTACGCAATGTACTTAGCACTCTGCCAGACTTTACTAGAGATTATTTCCGGGCTATTGAACCAAATACATCGGCAAAAACAAGAATTTCATATGTTTATGACATCCGGTTATTCTTTTATTTTCTATGCGAAAATAATCCATACTTTAAAAAGATGGAGGATATTACAAAGATTAAATTATCTGATCTGGAGTCTCTGCAACCGGTTGATATTGAAGAATATCTGGAATATTTGAAGCTGTATGAGGATGCTGACGGTGTGACGCATACAAATAATGAACAGGGGCTTCACCGGAAGCTTGCAGCCCTGCGCAGTTTCTTTAGCTATTATTTTAAACGGGAACTAATAAAAAATAATCCTACAGTTGTAGTAGATATGCCGAAATTGCATAAAAGAGAAATTGTTCGTCTAGATTATGACGAGGTAGCTGACTTATTAGACTATGTAGAACATGGCGGAGACGAAATGACAGGAATGAAGAAAGTTTATTTTGATAAAAACAAAACGCGCAACCTCGCTCTCTTTACTCTCCTGCTCGGCACGGGAATCCGTGTTTCGGAATGTGTTGGACTGGATTTAGAGGATATCGACTTTAAGAATAACCGTATTAAAATTATCCGTAAAGGAGGCAAGGAAGATTTTGTCTACTTTGGCGATGAAGTCAGTGAGGCACTGTATGACTATTATGCAGAAAGAAAGCATATTACAACCAAAGATGGTCATGAACACGCTTTCTTTCTCTCTGTTCAGAAACGGCGTATCACAGTACAGGCAGTCGAAAATCTCGTATCTGACTGTGCAAAACATGTCACTACAATTAAACATATCACACCGCACAAACTCCGAAGCACCTATGGAACCAGTTTATACCGCGAAACAGGCGATATTTATCTGGTAGCTGAAGTATTAGGCCATAACGACGTAAACACCACGAGAAAACATTATGCGGCGTTAGAGGAGGATCGTAAACGAAGGGCCGCCTCTGCCGTATCGCTGAGAAAACCAGATTGATTTTCTATCTCCCTGTTTTATATGTGGCAAACAAGGAAATAATGCCTTCATAAATTGATTTTGCTGCTTTTGTCTGAAAACTACTGCTTTTTAGTTTTGAATAATCGCTGTTTCCAGAGAGGAACCCAAGCTCAATTAAAATAGAAGGAACTGTATTATGCTTCAGTACATAGTATCCCGCCGTTTTTGTCCCCCGGTCTTTGGTTCCTAAATCTTTTATAAGCTTATTTTTGAACAGATTTGCCATTTTTTTGCTCGTTATTCCGCTAAATCCTTTCTTGTTGTTTGATACGGAATAATACACTTCTGTACCATTTGCAGTGGAGGAACTCGCCGAATTCATATGCAGGCTGATAAACACGTCTGCGCCTACATTTTTGGCAAATGTGGCACGATTAGCAAGGGAAATAAAAGTATCTGTCGTCCGCGTCCAGTATACTTTGATATCCGGCGCATTGGATGAGAAATAATTCTTCATCAATGTATATAGTATTTTAAACGTTAAATCCTTTTCGTTTGTTCCCTTGTGCTGCGCTCCCGGATCGAATCCGCCATGTCCGGCATCGAGTACAACAATAGATTTGTAAATATTTTTCGGAGCTCCCATTGATACAACAAATTTATTGCCCCGCTCATAAATTTTATATCCCCGCAATGACGAGGTGGTTACAGTAATAACAGTGTTATTCCCACTCCTTGTTACTGCTACATTCTTAACCGAGTTATTATTGATAATTACCGGATTTGTCCGGAAAAACTCAACATGATTGCCGCTTATAATAATCTGAAATTTCTTATTCTGATACAAATCATAATTTGACACATTGGCAATCGTTACATTGGCTGGTTTTGGAATCGACAGGGAATATTCGGTTACGCTGCCTGAATTATTTGTATAGGCGCGCAGAATATTCAATTCCAGCACGTCCTTTTGTATAATATAGGAATAATCGGTTACCCCATCACAGGCTAATGTCATCGTTACATTATCGGAATTCTCTGTTATATCAAATTTATTAATAATTTCACCAAAATTTGAAAAGGAGTGATTGCCAATGATATACTTTGATTTCGGTATGGTAATCGTAATATTGTTTCCACTTCTCTTTACCGTAAGCTGTTTCATAATATCAGAGGCTGAGCCCGAAACTCGAAACGTAATTGCACCCAGACTATTCTTTTCTGAATAGTCTGACTGAACTGCATGGATATAATTGACCTCTTTCTCATTCTTCTGTGCTTCTGTCAGGTTTTTTTCCCATTTAAAAAATGCCTTTGACTGTGCTGCATAATATTTTTTTGACTTATTCCATGCCCTTGTATAGTTTAACTGCTTCAGTACCTGTGAAGCTGGCAGACAGACAATATTTGTCTTCTTTGACACATTTCTAATTACTTTTACAGGCGCATTTAAAACAATCTTTTTATTATTTACAATGGCTTGTTTGGAATTTACATAGCATGTCATTTCTAAATCTAAGTCTTCATTTGTTATAACAATCTTTCCATTTGAGGCATTATAATCATATTCTAAATTCAGGACTTTATCTATGCTTTCTTCTGCCGGCATATACATACTGTTCTGAATTTTAATAACAGGCATTGTCTTCAGAGAGTAATTTTTATGGTTGTAATAAAGACTTCCCTGTACTCCATTATAATATGTGGTTCTGCCATCATAATACAGATGAAGCGGATCGCCAAGGGTAATGGTAGAGCCAGACTTATTGTAAGTTAAATGCAGTGCATTTGCCACAAAATATACCGGTACAAAAATCATCGTCTTTTTCTTCGATACATATCTGACCGATAATGGCTCTGTTGGAAGCTTGACCTTTTTGCCATTTACATAGGCAGTTTTCTTTCCAACTGTCATTTTAATTGTAACCTGATTCTTAGAGATTGTAAGAGTCTTTTTCTTTTTAGAGTAACTACATTTTGCCTTTACTCCCTTTTTAAAAACATGGGAGTATGGCGCCATATAAGATTTTTTGATAATAAGCGCTTTATACGCCTTTTTGGAAACCGTTTTCTTTTTGTACTTAACAGTCATTTTTTTACTTTTATTTTTATATGTTTTCCCTTTGTAACGTATTTTTACGCTGCTAGCGGCTTTTGCGTTATTACTTGTCCATGAAAATCCAGCACAGGTGCCGCCGATACAAAGTAAAAAAATAATAACTCCCAACAACTTTCTTTTCGTTCCTAACCATCGCATAAACTTATCTCATCTCCTGTTTTAGGGAAAATCACTAAAATTTTGTGAATTTCTCTCCTTCTTTGCTTTATACTGTAAATCATATCGAACCGAATTGACAGAAATTTGTCACTTCGTAAGAAAATATAATACGCTTACAGCTATTATAACAGAAAATGTCGTAAAATGGAAATTTATTTAAAGTCTACGCACGGAACCCGCTTCCCATTGTATTTTTGCTCCTGTCTTTTACACAAACCTAGGCAGCAAAAGGTAATGTCCTGCTATGATATAGTCAGAATCCAGATTATTTAATGATATAATGGACTCCAAATATTCCTGCTCGGAAAAATGAGACATATCGGAGGCATATTGCCTTGCGATAGAGGAAAGGGTATCTCCGTCTTTAATCAGCACGGACTCATAATTTTTCATATTATCCAAGTCCCCGGAACTGGCAGAAGCGTCAGCTCCCCCTGCAGTAAAGAAAATAATAATGAGCAACAGCGTAGGTATAAACAATATCGAAACTTTTTTCACAAATAAAAACTTTTTCATATAAAAACCTCCTTTGAGTCGAACATACTATCCGAACACTTGATACGAACAAATGTTTATATATAATATATATCGCGAACAGATGTTTGTCAAGGGGAATTTTAAATTTTTTACAAAAAAAAGAATACCGTCACTGCTTTATCGCAATTCGGTATTCTTTCTGCTTTTTACATATACGGTTTAGTCTTCTGCTTCATCATCTTCTGCATTGATTTTGATAGCGCTTGTCGAGAGCTCATCAATAGCAATGGATAACGGTTTCGGACAAGACTCACTTTCTGTCAGAGGCTGTGAACCAGCAATAAGCTGTCTTGCTCTCTTGGCAGTAGCAAGGACAATCGAATAGCGGCTGTTTACAACCGGCTGCTCGCCCTGCTCCACCTCGCTGTTTGCGATATTCATTAAATCTGTATAAGATGGGTGTAACATAATATGTCTCCTTTCCATATCCTTTTTAAATATATGAATCACGGCACTCCGATTTTACTGAGCGGCCATATTCTCAAAATGACGCGACCTGCTATATTTTCAAACTTCACCGGTCCCGGTGCATCGGAATCTTCTTCCGGCAATGTGCGGCTGTCAAGACTGACAGAACGGTTGTCTCCCAGAACAAAATATTCATCTGAGCCCAGCTTATACGGCTTTGCTGCAACTCCTGCCTCACTCATAACATCCTTTGCATAGCTATCTTCTATCTTAGAGCCATTGATATAAACATCATTTCCCTTTATCTGAACGGTCTCACCAGGAAGTCCAAAAATACGTTTCACATAATATTCATCCACATCTTTTCCCTTTGGGTAAAAAACAATAATGTCATACCGTTTCGGATCACTGAACCGATAGGATAGTTTGTCAACCAAAAGGCTTTCTCCGTCATGCAGTGTATTCTCCATGGATTCTCCGCTGACGACGGTTCTCTGTAATACATAAGTGGGAACTACATAAATACAGACAACAATCAAAAGTACATAGATAACGCCCTCAATAACATAGCTGATGGGAGAACGCGGCTTTTTTTCCTTGATGTCCGTTTCCTTCATTTCTACTTCATTTTCACTGTTCATGCTGGTCTCCTTTCGCAAACTGCGTAAGTTCTGTTTTCATTGTTGATATTAGTTCGGTGCAGTTTTCTATTCTAAAATGTACATCGGTTATAATCGAATGAACCCGTGCTACCGCTTCCTCCAGCGCATCATTTACTATTATGTAATCGTAAGATTCCATAAAGGCTGCCTCCTCATAAGCCCGAGTCAGCCGTCTTTCAATTTCCTCCTTCGACTCCGTTCCACGCTTAGTCAGCCTCTCTTTTAAAACATCCGCAGAAGGCGGTGCAATAAACAAAAGAACGGCATCTGGAAACTGCTTTTTAATCAGCATACCACCCTGCATCTCGATTTCGAGCAGGACGTCCTTCCCCTCTGCCAGCTGCTGCTCCACAGCCCGCCTCGGAGTTCCATAGTAGTTTCCTACATATTCAGCCCATTCAATCAGTTCCTTTTCCTGAATCATTTTTTCAAATTCTTCCCTTGTATGAAAAAAATATTCTCTGCCGTCTACCTCCCCATCGCGAGGAAGCCTTGTCGTCGCTGAAACCGAAAGGAAATAAGGATATCGTTTGACAAGTTCTTTCATTATCGTTCCCTTACCAGCTCCTGAAAAGCCGGAAATAACAGTCAGAACACCTTTTTTCTGCATATTTGGTTATCTCCTTTCGTCCTCCGAATTCATACGTGCGGCAATGGTTTCCGGTAACAAAGATGATAAAACAATAGAATGGTTATCCAGCACCAGAACTGCCTTTGTTTTCCGTCCGCATGTTCCGTCAATCGCCGCCCCAGTATCTTTTGCATTCTGAATCATGCGCTTTACAGGAGCCGCATCCGGACTGACAATGCTATATACCTTATCGCTGTTCACTACATTTCCAAAACCAATATTTACAAAACGCATGCTTCCCACCTCATTACTCAATATTCTGAATTTGTTCTCTGATTTTTTCAATTTCCGTTTTTAGTTGGATCCCATAATTCGAGACGTCGACATCATTTGATTTGGACAAAATGGTGTTTGCCTCACGGTTCATCTCCTGTGTCAGAAAATCAAGCTTCCGCCCGATATTATCCTCCTCTGACAAAGTCTGCTTCATATGTAAGATATGCGTTCTAAGCCTCACGATTTCTTCATCCACGCAAATCTTATCCGCATAGATAACCAGCTCGGTTGCCAGAACACTCTCATCAAGCTTCGTATCGCCCAATAATTCGGTTACTTTATCGGTAAGCTTCTTCCGGTATTCGGTAAGGATATCCGGACAGCGTTTCTCAATCTCGTCCACAATGCAAAGCACGGCGTCCAGCTTCTCTGTTAAATCCTCCTGAAGCTTTTTCCCTTCTGTTTCTCTGCTGGCAATAAACTTGCCTCCTGCCGTTTCCATAGCTTCCTGAATCAACTGTGTGAGGATTTCTTCATCCATATCCGGTTCTTCCATTGTAAATACTTCCGGAAACCGGGAAAGCATATAGGCATCGGTCGTATCATTTAAGTGAAAATCATGGGATATCTGCTGAATACCGGCAAGATAAGCTGCCGCAACCTCTTTGTTATATTTAACCCCAGTGCTCTTTCCCTTAATGTCTTCAAAGCTGACAAAGACATCAATTTTGCCCCGGTTCGCATACCTTTTTACTTGTTTGCGGACAAGTGTCTCATAAAAATTTAATTTTCTCGGCAAACGGATTGAAACATCACAATATCTGTGATTTACTGATTTCATCTCTATCACAATCTTGTAATTGTCATTCGACGCTTCACCCCTGCCAAAGCCTGTCATACTCTGAATCATACTCTCGCAGCCTCCATAAAACAATATCATGCCATATACTGTTCTATTATAGAGCAAACCATCCCATAAGTCAAGAAATCCTGATTTCTTTCGGGCAATCGCATAATCATTTGTGTTTTTAGGGTAGCGGTTATCATATGATTTCTTGTCCTTATATCACTCCCCGAAAAAATATTGTTTCCTTTGTTTACAAATACGCCGCTCGAGCATTGTCTGAGATGTCTGCTGTCATTTCCCCTGCCTTTTAACAGCTCGTTTTCACTAAAGCCGCCACGCAACGGTACTAATGCACCACCTTAGCCAGACACACTACACTGCGGGCAGATGCGAAGCATCCATTTATGGAAGAAGGATGAAAAAACAAATATATTTATTTTGACATCCTTCTTCTATAAATGTGCACCTTTGGTGCTGCCCGCAAAATCGGTAACTAAGGTGGTGCATAAGGACCGGGCGGGCGGCAATGCTGTAAAAGGCAGGAGAAACGACAATGCAGACAGCGAGTTTTGCGAGGGACGGCGGAGTGCTTTTGTAAACAAGGGAAGCAATTATTTTTCGCATGGAGTGATATACCGGGCAAGAAATCATATGATAACCGCCATGCAAATACAAATGATTATGCGATTGCCCCAATTTCTTTCGAGAGAGCCTTTCTTTTCAAAAAATATTATAGTATAATAACACCACAAATAGTATAGAAGCTTATGTTTTGAAATGGAGGTAAAATATAAAATGGCATTTGACGGAATTACGATTGCCGCTCTCGTAAAAGAACTGGATGGCTGCCTGCGGGACGGGCATATGCAAAAAATTGCACAGCCGGAGCCGGACGAGCTGTTATTGACAATAAAAAAGCAACGAATTAACTATAAACTAAAAATCTCAGCAAGCGCTTCCCTGCCGCTGATTCATCTGACGGAAAATCCAAAACCATCTCCGATGACAGCGCCAAATTTCTGTATGCTGTTAAGAAAACACCTGAACGGAGCAAAAATTTTAGAGATACGCCAGATTGGATTTGAGAGGGTAATCCAAATCCGCATGGAAAATCTGAATGAGCTGGGAGACGTCGTCCAGAAATCTCTCATGGTTGAGATAATGGGGAAACACAGCAATATAATCTTTGTGGATAATGAAAATAAAATTGTGGACAGTATTAAACACATTAACGGAATGGTAAGCTCGGTCAGGGAAGTCCTGCCCGGTCGCGAATATTTTATTCCAAACACAAGGGATAAAAAAAGTCCTTTTGAACTAACGACAGAAATATGGAATCAGGAATTATTTAAGAAACCAACGACCGTTGCCAAAGCATTATACCAGTCCGTTACCGGATTTAGCTCTGCGATTGCCCATGAGCTGGCATATCGCAGTCATCTGGACGGGGACTCTCCGATTGCCTCACTAAACGGCAATGGCAAATCCTCTCTGATGGATGCATACCGTATTCTTATTTCTGATATACAGGAGGGAAATTTTCAGCCTTGCATTATCTTTGACGGGCCGTTACCAGTCGAATTTGGGGCAGTTGTCCTG
Source organism: Lachnoclostridium sp. UBA3262 (assembly GCA_002362575.1). Lineage (GTDB taxonomy): Bacteria > Bacillota > Clostridia > Lachnospirales > Lachnospiraceae > Eubacterium_F. The sequence goes on from DEUM01000040.1 coordinate 78,367, forward strand.
ACAATGTATGAAGATAAAACCTGCCGCACATATGATTCCATTTCCAAAGTCATAGAAACCTTTTACGGTGAAAAGGATGTTGCCTGCCGGATTCGGCAGAAATCTTCTGATTTGCGGAAAAGCGTGACTACCATGCTGGAGCGGTGCCATAAAAAGATGGATTTACAGCGCAAGCAGTTAAAAGACACGGAAAAAAAGGATAAATTTAAAATATACGGGGAATTGTTAAACACTTACGGTTATCAGCTGACACCAGCGGACAAAACGCTGACCTGTGTGAATTATTATGACAATAAGGAAATTACTATTCCCGTTGATAATACACTGTCGCCTTCCGAAAATTCAAGGAAATATTTTGATAAGTACAATAAGATGAAACGTACCTATGCTGCTGTCACAGAGCAGATGAAAGAAAATCAGGAAACGGCCGACCATTTAGAATCCATTTTAACGGAACTGGATATTGCGCGCAGGGAGGAAGATCTCCTCTATATCCGGCAGGAGTTGTCGGAATGGGGGTATATAAAAAAGCACGCCTCCCGCGGAAAAAAAGCACCCCGCATGCCAAAAAGTAAACCTCTGCATTTCATCTCATCGGACGGCTATGATATCTACGTCGGAAAAAATAATTACCAGAATGAGGAACTGACTTTCCGGCTGGCGACTGGAAACGACTGGTGGTTCCATGCCAAAAATATGCCGGGTTCCCACGTCATTGTTAAATGCAACGGGGAAGAACCTCCCATCCGCACTTTTGAAGAAGCCGCCAGTCTGGCCGCTTACTTTTCAAAGGGAAAGGGCTCTGACAAACTGGAAATTGACTATACACAGAAAAAGAATGTGAAAAAGCCAAATGGCGGCAAACCGGGCTTCGTCGTTTACTATACCAATTATTCACTGGTTGCCTCCCCACACATTGAGGGGCTTCAATGCGTCAATGAATCCGACGCCGTCTTTTTGGAAAGGAGCTATTTATGAGAAAGATTGCTTATGATACCCATATCCATTCCTGCTATTCCACCGACAGCGATACACCTGTCAGGGAACAGATTGAGCAGGCAATCCGGCTTGGTCTTCACGGTATTTGTCTGACAGACCATATGGACTACGAATATCCGGCTGAATTTAGTGAGTCGTCCGAATCGGCTCCCTTCCTTTTTGATACGGAAATATACATCCATGAACTAAACCAGTTAAAGACACTCTATCCGTCTCTTACAATTCAAATTGGTGTTGAGTGCGGCATGCAGCTCTCCGAACGGGTTCTTGAAAAAAACCGGAAATTAGCAAAAGATAACCCATGGGATTATATCATCGGCTCTTTGCATTTGGTAGAGAAAGAGGATCCCTATTTCCCTTCGTATTGGGAAGGGAAATCTGCTGATTCCTGTGTCCGCCGTTATTTTGAACAGCTATATGAAAATATTTTAAGCTTCCATGAATTTGACTCCCTTGGACATCTTGACTATATCGTAAGATATGCACCGGACTCTTATGACTACAACCCGGCTTCCTTTTTTGATATCATTGATGAGATTCTCCGCTTTCTGATTTGCAACGGTAAAGCGCTGGAAATCAACACCTCCGGGCTAAAATCAGCCGGAAGGAGCCAGAACCCGCATCTGGAAATACTGAAACGTTATGCTTCTCTCGGTGGAGAACTTGTTACGATTGGCTCAGACGCCCATACACCGGAACATCTGGCATTTTCCTTTGCGCAGGTTCCGGCATTGATGAAAGAAGTCGGTCTGCACCAATATGTTACTTATCAGAAACATAACCCGGTTTTTCATACGCTATAATTCTGCCCCCCACAGCAACCCAGTCATCTTTATATGCGACCAGCGACTGGCCGGGCGTTACCGCTCTCTGCGGCGACTCAAATACACATTCAATCCGCTCATTATCCATGCAGTGTAACACTGCCTTGGCACCGGCATGGTTATAGCGGATTCTCGCAGTCACTTCTTCTGTCTGTCCTTCTTTCATTGGCGGAAGCCCAACCCAGTTTACCTTGTCCGCAACCACTCTGTCGGAAAAGATATCATCATTGGTCCCCAAAACAACTGTGTCCGTTTCCGGAATAATTTTACAGACAAATGCGGGATAACCAAGCGCAACTCCAAGACCTTTCCGCTGTCCGACTGTATAGTGGTGGATTCCCTTGTGTTTTCCCAGCACAGTGCCGCCAATGTCAACAAAATTTCCCTCTGCCGGAACTTTTTTTCCGTACCTTACACATTCTCTCTCAATAAAGCTGCTGTAATCATTATCTGGTATAAAACAGATATCCATGCTCTCTGGCTTGTCTGCCACGCTAAGCTGAAGCTGTTCTGCCATGGCACGTATTTCCTTTTTTTCATAATGGCCTAACGGCATCCTCGTCCTCTGTAACTGATTCTGGCTGAGCTGGTACAAAACATAGGTCTGGTCCTTAGCCGCATAGTCACACATTTTAACGGTATACCGGCCATTCGCAAGCTGTAAAACGTTCGCGTAATGACCGGTCGCAAATAAATGTGCCCCATAACCTTCTGCAGCCGCTATCAACGCCTGCCACTTAATCCTCTGATTACACTTTATACAAGGATTTGGCGTCCGTCCCTCCAAGTATTCATTCACAAAGTAATCCATAACCTCATTCTGAAAGCTTTGTCTCACGTCCACACACTCATGCCGGATACCGAGCTGGTCCGCAACTCTGCGGGCATCCTCTGCGACTTCCGGTATTCCGGTCTCCATCGTCAGACCAATTACCTCGTAGCCTTCTTTCTTTAACAGCCATGCAGCGACCGCCGAATCAACGCCGCCAGATAAGCCGATTGCTATTTTTTCCTTCATTTTGTATTAACCTTTTACTACCTTTCCTATCGTTTCTGATTCATCTGGGAGAAAGACAGATAAAGAGGATTCATTTTCCTGTTCTTATCTAAAACCTCTTTTAGCCGTTCTACCGTATAATCAACGTCTTCTCTCGTAGTTTCCTCATTCAATGTAAAACGGATTGCTCCTCTTGCTATCTCGTCAGACAGCCCTATTTCCTTCAGTACATGGGAGGAAACCGCCTGCCCGGCGGAGCATGCAGAACCGCTCGAACAGCAAATCCCTTCCATATCCAGTAAAATCACAATTGTCTCCCCATCAACAAATTCAAAACTGACATTTACATTATTCGAGAGACGATTCTTTCTCGGCCCGTTCAAACGGCAAAATGGTATTTCCGTTTCAATCCGGTGTATCATATAGTCCCGCAGAGAAGCCTCTCTCTGAATCCGGTTCCGCATTGCCCTACCGGCAATCTCCGCAGCCTTTCCCATCCCGGCAATCGCCGCAACGTTTTCTGTCCCTGCACGGAGCCCTCTCTCCTGTTTACCGCCGTGCAGAAATGGCGGCAGCTTAATCCCATCCCTGACATAGAGAAATCCAGAGCCTTTGGGGCCATGGAATTTATGTCCGCTGGCGCTGAGAAGGTCGACATTCCATTTTTCCGGAAGCACTGGAATATGGCCAAATGCCTGTACCGCATCCGTATGGAAAAGCGCTGGATGATTTTTCAGGAGCCGTCCTATTGCCTCAATAGGCTGAATGGTCCCAATTTCATTATTGGCAGTCATAATAGAAACTAAAATGGTATCTTTTCGCAGCGCACGCTGCAGGCGGAGTGGATCCACCCTTCCCTGTTCATCTACTTTCAGATACGTTACTTCGTATCCTCTATTTTCCAGATAGCGGCAGGTATTCACTACAGCATGATGTTCAATCCCCGTTGTAATAATATGGCGCCCCAATTCAGAACGGCTTTCCGCGGTCCCAATCAAAGCCCAGTTATCACTTTCTGTCCCTCCCGAAGTAAAATAAATATTTTGTGGTTCACATTCCAGAACTCTTGCTATTGATTTCCTTGCAGTTAAAAGAGTCTGTTTATTCTCCTCCCCAAAATCGTAAATGCTGGAGGGATTTCCATAGGCCTCCTTTAAATAGGGAAGCATATATTCAAATACCTCGTCGGATATTTTTGTAGTCGCCGCATTATCTAAATAAATTCGTTTGTTCATGTGAGCATAAGCCCCCTCTCATGTGGCAATTCTATATAATATAACGTATTCGGTTTTTGTCGAATTGTGACGTTATGTTTTGTAATCGAAAAAGTGCTTCCGAAGAAGCACTTTGCCTGTCTGTGCGAACTACTCTATCGTAATTTTATGATACGAACGCTTTCCGATACCGCTCTTTCGGATGACCTCCTCACTGTGTATATTATAATTTTCACGGGAGGTTTCTGCAACCGCTTCCTCTGTCTCCTTGACATCATCTAAGGAATAGGCAAATCCACTGCCTTTTTCTGCCTTCTCTGTATTTTTCCATTCCCTCTCTAAGCCTTGTATCGTTGGCACTTCATCGTATTCACTAATATTGGTATAGGTTTCCTGCAGAGATTCGGTAACCGGTTCTATTTTATAATCAAAATCTGGTTTTTCATATTTAGGTAATGTACTTGTTTCTTCCTGTGTATCGGAAATCCGCTCCGGCTGAAGCTCGGATGGGGAAGAATCGGCATAAAGCTTTCCATCTGCTCCCTCAATAACCTCCAAGTCCTCCATTGGAATCGCAGATAAAAGTTCTTCCTGAGCATCCTCTCTTTCAATAATATCCGCCATATCCTCTTGGGCACTCTCATTCATGCGGCGAATATTCTCCGATATATCCAGACGGTCTAGAAAATTATTGAGCCTCTTATCTTCATCCTCAAATGTTAACGTATCATTATCATCCTCATTATCACCAATATTTGTTTCCAAAACGTCGGTATTATCCTCCGTGTTTTCACCCGCAAGCCCAATATCCACAAGACCTTCCTCTATAAGAGAATGATCTGCTAATTCTTCATCAACATCGTCTTCAACAACCGATTCCTCGACAACTGGTTCCTCAAGAACCGATTCTTCGGCAACCGGTTCTTCGTTCGTTATGTCACTTATTTCCTCTTGTACATATTCGGCCTGAATTTCCTCCGGTGCTTCTTTTTCCTCCACCTGTTGTCCCGAAGAATAACCTTCCGGGGCATGCCATTCAGGAATTTCATCCGATTTCATCATCGCCTTTTTCTCCTTTGCTTTTACTGATTTCGCCACTACGGGCTCCTTCATTACCTGCACTGGTTGTTCCGGTTCATTCTCTGCTAGCTTTGGTTGTTCTAGTTCTTTTTCTACTGGCTCTGGTTTTTCCGGTTCTTTCTCCACTGGTTTTTGTTCCTCTGCTGCTACTTCCACCAGTTTCTCCGCCTTTTCTTTCTTTTCAATAGGATTCTCTACTTCTTCTTGTTCTTCTTTGTTTTCCGGTGCGTCATCCGCTTTTTTCTTTTTCTCTGGAATCATTTCATCCGACAATAACGTATTATAAAATCCATAAGCTGCAAAAACAGGAAGAAAATACGTCATATAGTAAAAATGGCTTCCCGACTCACTGCACAAAAGATAATATGTCAATACTAAAAGATAGGTCAGGCACAGAGGCCCAATACCGGAAGACTTCTTACGAATCGCATAATATCCGGAGGCACAGCCCAAAAACATCAAAATAGAAGGGAAAATTCCTAATTGGAACGGCTGATATAAATGATTAACGGCCTTTGTATATTTTTCTATTACGTATTCTGCAATCTCAAGATACGATGTACTGCGCAGGAAAAATATGTCAACGTCTAACTCCGGCAGGAGGAAAACATCCGGCATGTATAACCGGATTCCGACCAATAGTAGCACGGTACATACAAGGAGAATACAGGCAGAAAACGGTCCGGCCGCCACAATACTTCCCTTTTTCTCCGGTTTTCCAAAAAGCAGAGAAAACACACAACCGAACAAAAGAATACAGGTTAATGGATTCAATACAATGAATAATGCAAAAATAACAGATAGTGCCAGATACGAAATAAAAATGATAAATCCACTATCCACAAAAGACCTGGTCAATACCTTCGTTATAAACAAAAACAGGGCGTATGGAAGCAGAAAGCAGAGGGTGTTAATATACTGCTCCGCATCAAAGTCCATATTTGCCATTGTCAATATAAAGAAAAACCCGATTAAAAGCGCCATGAACCCACACAACCTGCCGCCGAGCAGCCTGCCCGACAAAAAAATACTGACGAGCATCAATGCAATCAGCGCCCCATTATCCATTCCCTTATCCATCATCAGATAAAAGAGTCCGCCGCATATAAGCACAGTAAATAGAACCTCCGCCACAATCAAAACAGGGGTATTCCTTTGAACAATCTGAAAAGAACCCTTCTCCTTAATAAAGAAAGCAGCAATCAGGTAAATAATAATTCCCAGTATAATAATGCAGGCAATAATATTACGGTTATCCGAATTCGTTACAGATAAATATACAAGCTGCATCAATCCTAAACCAAAAAACGCTACAAAAAACAGGGAATATAATACGGTAAATAAATTTCTTTTTAATTGCACTCTGCAGTCTCCCCTCTTTCCTTAGTAGTATCTGCCGAAAAGCAGATTCCTTACATCCCAATATCATTTATATAATACTATAAAACCTTGTCAATGACAACATTTTTTCAATGTTCCATTCATACACTATAAAAAAACAGATTGTGAGAAACACTTGAAAAATCAATTATTAAAGGGCACTATCATTCTGACAGGCGCTGGTATCATTACACGTCTGATTGGCTTTGTATACCGAATTTTTCTGGCAGAAAAACTGGGCGAGACAAATTTAGGGATTTATCAGCTTGTTTTCCCCGTATATAATATTTGTTTTACCCTATATGCTTCCGGCATCCAGACAGCTGTTTCCCAGATGATATCCCATGAAAGAAAAAGCCGTCACCCTGCTATTATTAAAAGCGGAATCTGTCTCTCGCTGATTACCGCTCTCTCACTCTCCTTTTTACTGTTCCGGTTTGCCGATTGGACAGGTGCTTCTTTTTTAGGAACAAAGGAGACCGCCTCCCTTTTGCGGATTCTGTCTGTTATCTTCCCTTTTTGCGGCATTACTTCGATAATTAATGGTTATTTTTATGGAATCAGTGACGCTAAAATACCTGCTGTATCACAAATTATAGAGCAATTGTTCCGTGTTGGCTTTGTCTCCGGTATATCTCTTCTTGTATTATCCGGGACTCTGACTACCGAAATTGCTGTAATGGGTCTGATTGCGGGTGAACTGGCATCCAATATTTACAATATCAGCCATCTCCTGCGTTCAGTGTCCTTCTACACAATACGAAAAAGCCCCTTCCATATTCGGAGACTGTTACAATTGTCCCTGCCATTAAGCGGAAATAAACTGGTTATCTCCTTACTTGGCAGTATTGAATCGGTTTTAATTCCTGCCATGCTCTGCCGGTATGGCTATGCGAATGATGACGCACTTGCCATATTTGGCATCCTGACCGGTATTGTCCTTCCGTTTATCTTATTCCCCGGAACCATTACCAATTCGCTGTCAGTACTTCTTCTTCCTGCGATATCCCGTGCCGCTGGCAATGAACAATATCACTCCGTACGCCAGACAACCAATGTAGCAATCCGATATTCCATCCTGCTCGGGGTCCTAACCAGCAGCCTTTTTTTAAATTTCGGGCAGCAAATTGGCGTTCTCGTTTTCCACAGCGAAAATTCAGGAAAATTATTAACCGCTCTGGCTTTTCTCTGTCCGTTTTTATATGTATCGACAACTCTGACAAGCGTAATCAACGGTCTGGGAAAAACAGGCGTTACTTTTTTACATACTATTTTAGGCCTATGCCTGCGGATTATCTTTCTTGTTCTTATCACTCCACGGGAAGGAATTTATGGCTATCTGCTCGGAATGACCCTGAGCCAGATTCTCATCTGTGTGCTGAATGGCATCTACCTTGTAAGGAAAAATGGGATTCGTTTTCAGATTATGAACCATTTTGTATGGCCGATGGTTTTTTCCTCCTGCATCCTGTATCTTGCTAAGATTGCCAGTACACGATGTATGGAGAGGTTCCAAAATCCTTTTTTAAGCCTCGCCTTTCTTCTTCCTGCCGGGCTCATTATACTGATTTATCTATGGTATTTTAAATTAGTATCCCTGTCAGACTTCCGTAAAGGATAATCTACTGTCCTGCATTTAAAATCGACAACAAATCTTCTTCGGTAATAATTGGAATTCCTAATTCCTTCGCCTTTTTATTTTTCGAAGATTGAGAAGTGATATCATTATTTACAAGGTAATCCGTTTTTGCGCTGACACTGCCTGCCACTCTGCCTCCAAGCGCTTCGATTTGCTCCTTACACTGACGGCGGTTTTCAAACCGGGCAAGACTTCCTGTTATAACAAACGTTTTTCCTTCCAACGGTTGTTCCCCTGTTGGTTCCGGATATTGTATGCGTAATATTTTCTCCAGTTCTGTAACGATCTGCTGATTTTCTTCTTTGCCAAAATAATCAACAAAAGACTGGGCAAGAACCTCGCCGATGCCGTCAATCTCGCAAAGCTGCTCCACCGTAAGTTCATTCATCTTTGATAGTGGAAGTGGATAGGCAGTTACAATCAGCTTTGCCGTACTCAGTCCGATTCCCTTGATTCCAAGACTGTAAAGTACCTTCGCAAGGGGAACATCCTTTGCCTTTTCTACCGCCTCCATAAGGTTTTCAAACGACTTTTCTCCAAAGCCTTCTATTTCTACAAGAATATCCTTATATTGTCCAAGAGAAAACAAATCCGGAAGTGAATGAAGCAGCTTCAGATTAATCAGCTTTTCTAATGTCGCATCGGACAGACCATCAATATTCATGGCGTCTCTGCTGACAAAATGGCTGAGCATCTTTATTTTCTTTGCATAGCAATCCGGATTTACGCACATCAGAACAACTGAATTATTTTCATTCACAATCTCTGTCTTTTCTCCACAGACAGGGCAGATTTCCGGAATCACACAGGTGTCTCCCTGCGTCTTATTTTCGTAAATCTGTGGAATAATCATATTTGCCTTGTATACCGATATCGTATCCCCGATGCCAAGCTTTAATTCCTTTAAAATACTGATATTGTGAACACTGGCCCGGCTTACCGTCGTTCCTTCGAGCTCCACCGGATCAAAGATTGCCACCGGATTTATCAGTCCCGTACGGGAAGCACTCCATTCAATTTCGCGAAGTGTTGTATCAGCCAGTTCATCCTGCCATTTAAAGGCAATCGAATCCCTTGGGAACTTCGCTGTCCGTCCCAATGTCCTGCTGTATGCCACATCATCAAAAGTCAGGACAAGACCATCACTCGGCAGGTCGCAGGAAACAACCTCCGTTGAAAATTCCTCTACCTTTTCAGTCAAATCTGCGCGCTTCACGAGCTTATGAGGAACAACATCAAACCCAAGCCCGGTCAGCCAGTCAAGTCCTTCCTTCTTCGTTTCAAATTCTTTTTCATAATCACTCATAATAATATTATAGACGTAATAACGAACCCGTCTCGCCGCTGTAATTTCGTTATTCAACTGTCTTACACTGCCGCTGCACAGATTTCTCGGATTTTTATATTTTTCACTTATTTCTGCTGTCTTTGCATTCAGCTCCTCAAAATCTGAATATCGGATTAGTGCCTCGCCCCGGATGACTAATGTGCCGGTAAAGGAAATTCTGTCCGGTATGTTGACAAACGTCCTTGCATTGTTCGTAATTACCTCGCCGACCTCTCCGTTTCCTCTTGTCAGCGCCTTTGCCAGCCGTCCATTTTCATAAGTCAGTATGATACTAAGCCCATCTAATTTTAAAGAAAGAATCCCCTGCTGTTCTCCTAACCATGATACCAGCTCCGGCACTTCCTTTGTCTTTCCAAGTGATAACATAGGAGCAATATGCGGCTCTTTTGGAAGTTCGCTGATTGTCTCGTAACCGACATGAACAGTCGGACTGGCTGCCATGACAATACCCGTTTTTTCCTCCAGCCCGGTCAGCTCATCATATAATTTATCGTATTCATAATTGCTCATTACCTCATCCTGCCCCTGATAATACACCCGCGAGGCTTCATTTAACTGGTTTACGAGCTCCTTCATGCGCTGTACTGCCTGTTCCATCGTTTCCTCTCTTTCTAACACTTTCCCTATTTTCCCTGTTCACCACTTTTTTGTTACATTCTCTCTTTAACCGGGCAATTTCCTGTTCTGTTAAATACCGCCACTGTCCCTCCGGTAAATCATCTAAGCAGATATTCATAACACGTATCCTTTTTAATATTCGTACACGATACCCAAAATATTCACACATACGCCTTATTTGCCGGTTCAGTCCCTGCGTCAGAATAATATGAAACTTCGCCCCCTGTCTGTGTGTGATGCGGCATGGTCTTGTCATCGTATCTAAAATCGGCACGCCCTGCTCCATTGCCGCTAATACCTCCGGCGTCATCGGACGGTTCAGGGTTACCACATATTCCTTCTCATGATAGTTGCTTCCCCTTAAAATATCATCCATTAACTGTCCATTATTTGTCAGCAGAATCAATCCGGTAGAATCTTTATCCAGTCGTCCAACTGGGTAAATCCGTTCGGGAAAGGATAAAAAATCAATAATATTATTTTTCTCTTTACGGCTGCTCGTACAGACAACACCTGCCGGCTTATGAAACGCAATTACAATTTCTTTTTCCTGCCTTTTAACCTGTCTTCCCTCCGCCATAACGCAATCACCAGCCTGAACCATGTCCCCCTTTACTGCCTTCTTACCGTTGATAAGAATCATACCGTTTTCTATCATCCGGTCTGCTTCTCTACGGGAACAAACGCCGCACTGGCTTAAATATTTATTGATACGCAATTTTTCTTCCATTGATACCCTCTATTCATCCATCTATATGAGATAAAATGGTACGTTCTAAAAAACGTACCATTTTCAGTCGGTTTAATTTGCTGCCGGAGCCTGTGAAGCTGCGGCTGGTGGATTTGCTGCCGGCGCTGGTGAGGCTGCCGCTGGTGGATTTACAGCCGGTGCCTGTGAATTTGTCGTCGGCGCCTGCGAAGCCGGTGCCTGAGGTTTTGCTGCCGGAGCCTGCGAAGCTGCGGCTGGTGTGTTTACTGCCGGCGCTGGTGAAGCGGTAGCATTGCCTGCCTCATTCATAGCTGCCTGCATCTCTTTATCCAGCTTTTGATAGAACTGCTTGTAAGCCCCGTCTTTTTCCATCATCTCTTTATGCTTTTGATTTACTTCTTCTGCCAGCTTTATAATTTCCGGATTTTTATCCGCAGAAGTGATAAACTCCTCCTGCACCTCATCCAAGGCACTCAGATAAATAATATGCTTTCCGTCGGAAGTAACCGTTACAAGAAAAGCACTCAGTCCCGGCGCCAGTGTATCAATGTTTTTTAATTTCATATCATATCTGGCGTAAACACGGTAAATGTCCAGTTCATCATGTTGAATGACATAACAATTTATATTTGAGTAATCCTCGACATATTTCGCTAACGCCGTAAATTTTTCCTTCGGTATCTGGTTCGGATCACTGACGAGGTTTCCCAACGCTTCCATATCAACGGTTTTCTTTGCCGTATAATAATCCATAATTAACTTATTGATATCTTCATTTTTATTAAGTAAAAGGTCCGCATCCTCCGCACTCTGTGGACCGGAGCCTCCGGTCGGTATCAGCGTTAATATAAAGAAACTCAGAGCCAGCGTAACAACAGTAATAACAATAACCAATTTTTTATATTTTAATTTCATAATCAATTCCAGCTTTCTATTTACACTTTTCAACACTTACCAACATAGTATAACAATTTTTGAGGAATTTGTCTATGATTTGTTATTCAGATTTCCAAAAAAATTCTTTACAAAACACAATACTATGATATATAATAAATAGGCAATGCATCTGTGGCTCAGTGGATAGAGTAGAGGCTTCCGAAGCCTTTGGTCGGGGGTTCGAATCCCTCCAGGTGCATTTTTTTAATATAAAAATTTTCGTTTTTCACGATCATAGTAATAAGCATTGTCAGATAATATTTCTTCCTCGCTTACATGTTTTTTGTTAATATCCTTTACCATTTTCGATAATTCTTTCAGGCTTCCCGAATTTTCATTTGGAACAACAATAATTTCATGGACACTGCTTGGCAGGACATATAAATTTTTTCCATACTTTTCCGCTATGTCATGAATGACGTCTTGATAAAGAAGGACAGATGCCCCGTTTACGCCGCTTTCATTCGTGACAATCAGCAGGGGACCGTACTCTGTATTTTCAGGGAACATTCCCTTCTCCAGCCCTAAATAGGTAAACAGAACATTCTCCATAGAATCTACCTGAGGCGGAAACAGTCGGGGCGTATTTTCTTCGGCCAGCCGGACAAGTTCTCCTGTCGTTACCTGCCATTTGTCTTTTAAGTCATTTGTAATGCGGAGAGACTCCAGTCCCTGCTCCGACAGGCTGCATACAATACTAAAAGTAACTGCGAGATTCAGAAAAGGAATATAAGGGACTTCCTGTAAAAGCCGTTTATTTTTTTCAAACGAAATCAGACGGTATACAATATTCGGTTTACATGAATCATATTCAACAGAAAATGACTCATATTTCGAAGCGTGTTTCCTCACATTCTGTAAAACAGCTATAATCTGCTCCGCCACCTCAGTCAATGTCATTTTCTTGTCGACATAATCCTTAAAATAGTTGTCAACATAAATCGTTGGTGAGATGGCCTCCCCGGCCTTCTGTATCACAATTCCATAGCGAGGCGTGTCGTTATTTTTCGTAAAAACGTCACAGCTAATCTCATAGTCCGATTCACTATGTAATTCCTTTAATTTGCCTGTCACCTGCTCCATAAATTGTCTCTTTGTCATATAGACTCCCTTCCCACTATTATACTCAATTCTCCCCTTTGTAGATGAATTGTAACAAAAGAGAAAAGGAATTGCAAGGATTGTTTGCCGCTTATTTTTGCGCAAAACGAAAGAAACCCCGAACTGTGTAACCACAGCCCTGAGTTTCTTTTCACGATTCATACTTTTTGTACTTTTACAGTATAAAACTTTTTCTATGTTTGCAATTATACAATACCCTGTGCAGTCATAGCTTCTGCTACTTTCTCGAAGCCTGCAATATTTGCTCCTACTACATAATTTTTCTCAAAACCATATTTCTTGGAAGCATCATCGCAAGAATGGAAAATATTAACCATGATATCTTTCAGTTTCGCATCTACTTCATCAAATGTCCAGCTCAGTCTCTCGCTGTTCTGTGACATTTCCAAGGCGGATGTAGCAACACCACCAGCGTTAGAAGCCTTACCCGGTGCAAATAAAACGCCATTCTTCTGAAGATACTCGGTAGCATCTAATGTCGTAGGCATATTTGCTCCCTCTGCTACTGCAATCACGCCGTTTGCAACTAATGCTTTAGCGTCGTCCAGATTCAGCTCGTTCTGTGTTGCACAAGGAAGGGCAATATCACATTTTACAGACCATACGCCTTTTCCTTCATGATACTCTGCACTCTTTCTTGCTTCTGCATATTCAGTAAGACGTGCCCTCTTTACCTCTTTTACTTCTTTCAGCAGTTCCACATCAATTCCATCCGGATCATAAACCCAGCCAGTAGAATCTGACACGGTAACCACCTTAGCGCCTAACTGCTGTGCCTTCTGTGTTGCATAAATGGCAACATTACCGGCACCTGATACAACAACCGTCTTGCCTGCCATATCATGTCCGTTGCACTTCATCATTTCCTCTGTATAGTATAAAAGACCATAGCCGGTAGCTTCTGTACGGGCAAGGGAACCACCATACGTAAGCCCCTTTCCTGTCAGTACTCCTTCATAGGCATTGCGGATTCTCTTGTACTGTCCGAACATATAACCAATCTCTCTGCCGCCAACTCCGATATCACCGGCAGGAACGTCTGTATCCGGGCCGATATGTTTGCAAAGCTCTGTCATAAAGCTCTGACAGAATGCCATTACCTCACGGTCTGATTTTCCTTTCGGATCAAAATCACAACCGCCTTTACCACCGCCAATTGGCAGTCCGGTCAGGGAATTTTTGAAAATCTGCTCAAATCCTAAGAACTTAATAATTCCAAGATTTACTGACGGATGGAAACGCAAACCGCCTTTGTAAGGTCCAATTGCGCTGTTGAACTGTACACGGTATCCGGTATTTACCTGTACCTGTCCCTTATCGTCTACCCACGGAACACGGAACTTAATCTGTCTTTCCGGATTTACAAGACGCTCTAACAAAGCATCTTTACGATATTTTTCTTCGTTCTGCTCAACAACAGGACGGAGAGATTCAAGTACTTCCTTTGCGGCCTGATGAAACTCTGGCTCGGCCGGGTTCTTTTCGATTAACTGAGCCAGTACCTCGTCTACATATGACATAGTCATAACCTCCTTAGTTTTTTGTCATTTACCATTATATAACACTATCTGTAAAAAATACAAGAAAAATTTTAATCGACGCGTTTCTACCGCACAATTTCATTTATCCTGTTTCCGCTTGACAGATAGTTGTTCATATAGTGATAATCTCCGCTTACATCTCTGCCAAACCAATCCGGAGGCACAAAAGCCTGTCCTTCACTGGCATTATCAAATTCAACCTCCGCCAAATAAAATCCATCATAATCTTCATGAAAGACATCCAGTTCAATTACAAATTTCCCATAAGGAATCCGGTATCGGGTTTTTGTAATAGCAATCCCATCTGCTTTCTTCTTCAAATGTTTATACGCTTCTTCCGTCAAAGGCACCTCTACCTCCTGTGAGATGTTCAGTCCTTTTTCCTTACATTTATTATCTAAATTACGGTTTTTATACGTTAGTATATAGTCCTCATTCCTTTTCCGTATTCGGATAGCGGGTTCGGCGCAGAGATAGCACTGCTCAATTTCCCATTTTTCATATTTCGATAAATCCTCCGGCAGTTTCTTTACCAGATACTTCTTTTCTATTTCCATGGCTCTCCTATTCTATTGTGCCAAAGCTGCTGAATGGATAAAAACGCAGCCATGCCTTTCCTTTTATCTTTGAACGTTTTACTGGCCCTACCTCTAGTCTGCGGCTGTCGATACTGGCATTGCGATTATCTCCCAGAACAAAATATTCATCCTCCTCAAGGGTAATTTTCTTCTTGGCAAGTCCGGCATCCCGAATCGTATCTTTTCCATAGTTTTCTTTGAGGGCTTCCCCATTGATATAGATAACGCCCTCCTTAATCTGTATTGTTTCTCCCGGAAGTCCGATAATCCGTTTAATATAGCTGACGCCCTGACTGTACGGAAATACAATGACATCAAAACGCTCCGGCTCATGAAAATAATAGCTGACATTTTCCACAATCAACTGGTCTCCGTTTTCCAATGTCGACTCCATTGAACTTCCCTCCACAGAAGTATGGTATGCCACATATTTTGTAATGACTAGCGACAATATAAGGGCAAGGATGATGCAGGTCAGGAGACTTAACAACGCTCTCAGGAAGGGATGCCGTTCCCGGTATTCTTCCTCCGTGGAATCCTCGTCCGTATCGCCAAATCCCACCTCTGTCTCCGGCATTACGTCTGCCATATTTTCCAGTTTTATTTCCTCGATATCTTCTTTTGTTTCCTCAAAGTCATCCTCAATCTGGAAATTCTCATCTTCCATAATTCATTAACCTCCGTTTTTCGCTGGCCGTTCTATCGTTATCCGCCCTAAACGGGCATTTCTGAAATCATCTAAAAGCATAAAAGCTGCCTTGTCATAATCCGGTTCGTTTCCCTTCTGGATACATCCTCTGTTCTCCGCAAGCTGCCGAAGGATTTCCACCTTCGGTTTCTCCTCGGTCAAAGAATAATTATCTGCCAGAACACCCGGATAAAAGGTAGCTAAAAATTCAATTAAATCCAGTGCAAGCTCGGTACTCTGAATCAGCTCGTCCTTAATTGAACCGATAAATGCGAGATGCTGTCCCACTGTCTGGTCCTCAAATTTCGGCCACAGAATTCCCGGCGTATCCAGCAGCTCTACTTGTTTATTCAGCCGAATCCACTGTTTTCCCTTCGTAACCCCCGGTTTGTTTCCGGTCTTTGTGCACGCCCTCCCGGCAAAGCTGTTAATAAACGTAGACTTTCCGACATTTGGGATTCCGACAATCATAGCCCGTACCGGTCTGTTCAGGATTCCTCTTTTCCGGTCTCTCTCTATCTTTTCCTGACATGCTTTCTGAATCAGGGCGTTTACCTGTTTTAATCCGCTCTTTTGCTTGGCGTTGACCGCCAAAGCCAGATACCCCTCGTTCTCATAATACTGTATCCAGTCTGTGAGAAATTCCGGATCTGCCATATCGCTTTTATTTAACAGTATAATTCTGGATTTATTATTTGCCAGTGTGTCAATATCCGGATTTTTACTGCTGATGGGAATACGCGCATCAACAAGCTCGATAACGACATCGATCAGGCGGATATCTTCCTGCATAGCGCGCTTCGCCTTGGTCATATGACCGGGATACCATTGAAAATTCATATATCACTTTTCCTCCTGAGTGAAAAATTATTTTTCACTTTCTTCCTTTTGCTCCGGTCCGCCGATTAAGGAGAACGGATTTAACCGCAAAATTACCTTACCGATAATATTTTCTTTTTTAACCTTTGTAAAAGCGGTATTCCGGCTGTCGTCCATATCGGAACGGTTATCGCTCAAAACAAAATATTCGTCTTCTGCAAGAGTAATCTCACTTCCTGCCCTTCCCGCAGAAAGCATTTTTTGAAATTCATAGCTCTCTTCAATTTTCTCGCCGTTAATATAAATGTTTCCGTCCCGAATCACAATCTTTTCTCCGGGAAGCCCGATGACACGTCGTATCAGAATCGATGAATCATCCAATGTACTCTGCTCATCCTCCTTCTGCTCCGGATAAAAAGCGATAATCGAATTCCGCTTAGGGGATATCAGCATATACGCTGTTTTATTTACCATAACATCTTCGCCATTATAAAGCGTTGTCTCCATAGCGCTGCCTATAACACTGACTTTCTTTAGTGCGAACTCCACAATCAGCCATGCAATGAGAATCACTACAATAATTTCAATAATAAAACGAATCGACTCCTTCAGTATCTGAATCCGTCGTTCTCTTTTTCTATCTTCTTCAAATTTAAGATTCATAACCGAATACCCCCATCAAACTGCCCTATACCGGGTACACTAACAAAGAAGGGACAAACTATGTTGTCCCTTTGAAAAGCAAATTACAATTATTTCACTAATTCTTTTACCTTTGCCGCTTTGCCGACACGACCTCGTAAATAGTTCAGCTTTGCTCTCCTTACTTTACCAAGACGAACAACTTCAATCTTCTCAACAATAGGAGAATGAAGCGGCCATGTTTTCTCAACGCCTACGCCATTCGAAAACTTGCGGACAGTAAATGTCTCACGAGTGCTTCCACCCTGTCTTTTCAGTACAACGCCCTCAAACACCTGTGTTCTCTCACGCTGTCCCTCTTTTACCTTCGCATATACCTTTACCGTGTCACCTACGTTAAACTCCGGTACTTCAGCCTTCAGCTGTTCTGCTTCAATTTTCTTGATAATCTCGTTCATTGTTGTTCCTCCTAATCTTTTTTGATGTTCTTAATGTACGATTTCCATCAGAGGACCATCTACTTTTTTCACAACATTAAAAATATAACACACATTAGCTGTTCTCGTCAAGAACTTCTTTACCAAAACGGACAGCGATCGAATTAGCATGAGCTGTCAGATGCTCCGCCTTTGCAAAGTGAATGACGTCCTCATGTACTTTTTCAAGCGCCTCATGGGAATATGAAATAACACTTGACTTCTTAATAAAATCATCCACGGAAAGCGGCGAAAAGAACTTCGCTGTTCCGTTTGTAGGAAGTACATGGTTTGGACCGGCAAAATAATCGCCGAGCGGCTCGCAGCTATACTCACCGAGGAAAATCGCTCCGGCATTTTTTACCCTTGTCATCGTATCAAACGGATTTTTTGTCAAAATTTCCAAATGTTCCGAGGCAACCTCATTTACTACGCCAATCGCATCTTCCATTGAATCTGCCAATAAAATATATCCATAATTTTCGATAGATTTACAAATAATCTCCTTCCGGGATAACACAGCAGCAAACTCCTCTACCTGTGCCGACACCTGTTCTGCCAGCTCCCTGCTTGTCGTAACGAGAATCGCTGACGCCAGCTCATCATGTTCTGCCTGAGACAATAAATCTGCCGCTACATAGCGTGGATTCGCTGTCTCATCGGCAAGAACCATGACCTCGCTTGGTCCTGCCACCGAATCAATGCTGACATGACCATACACGGTCTTTTTTGCCAGTGCTACAAAGATATTTCCGGGCCCGACAATCTTATCTACCTTTTGTATGGATTCCGTTCCATAGGCAAGCGCCGCGATTGCCTGTGCACCGCCTGCTTTATAAATCTCGGTTGCCCCTGCCAGATTTGCCGCCACCAGAGTCGCCGGATTTACCTTCCCATCTGCTCCGGGCGGGGTTGTCATAACAATTCTTTCTACCCCTGCGACCTTAGCAGGAATAATATTCATAAGTACGCTGGACGGATAGGCTGCCTTGCCGCCCGGCACATATACGCCGACACTTCCAAGGGGCGTAATGCGCTGACCTAAAATAATGCCGTCATCTCCTGTATCAAACCAGCTGTTCCTTATCTGCTTTTCATGGTACGAGCGGATATTTGCAATTGACTTCTTCATTACCTCTACCAATCCGTCTTCCACCAGAGAGTAGGCCTCCTCTATCTCCTCCGATGTTACCGCCAGATTCTGTGCCGTAATATCTGCTCCATCAAATTTCTTTGTATAAGAGAAAACCGCCTTGTCACCGTTTTTCTTTACATCCTCCAGAATATCTGAGACCGCACTCTGATACTCATCATACTGGTTTGGGCTTCTCTTTAATAACGTTTCCAAAATATTATTTTTTGATTCGCTTGTCAATTTCACTATGCGCATAGATTATAACCTCCATTCCGAAGCGCCGGCTTCTCTCTTTTCACCCTTTTTATTTAAAGTGCCTGTTTTAAATCTTTCACAAGCTTCGTAATCCGTTCTCTCTGCAGCTTCATGCTCGCCTCATTCACTATAACGCGGGCGGATAACGGACAGATTGTCTCTAATACTTCTAGCCCATTGGCGCGCAGTGTAGAACCGGTTTCTACAATATCTACAATTACTTCCGATAAACCGACGATAGGCGCCAGCTCTACCGAGCCGTTTAATTTTATAATCTCCACCGTCTGATGCTTCTGGTGGTAAAAATAATCCTTCGCGATTTTAGGGTATTTGGAAGCTACCCGTATTACCTGATTCTTTCTTAGCAGCTCCCTTGCTCCTGCCGGTCCTGCCACGCACATATCGCACTGTCCAAGTCCAAGGTCCAGCACTTCCAGTACCTTTCTTCCTTCCTCCATAATCGTATCGCTTCCGACCACGCCAATATCCGCTGCTCCATACTCCACATATGTCGGGACATCCGATGTTTTGGAAAGAAAAAACTTTAACCCCAGCTCCTGATTGACAAAAATGAGCTTTCTGGTCTCCTTATCCTTCATCTCCTCGCAAGTAATCCCTGTCTGTTCCAAAAGGGCAAGCGTCTGCTTCGCCAGCCTCCCCTTTGCCAGTGCTATCGTAATATATTTCATACTTCCTCCATTCCAAAACCTACTGCCATGTATCTTCTTTCTTTCCGGATAAATTAAACTCTGTTACTTCCCCTGTATCGTCAATATATAAGATAGATGACACCTCATTGCGCTTTCCATACTCTTTATAGTCTTCCAACGAAATTTCAGCATTTTTTCTCATCAGCCGAACCGGCTTATTCTGTGAACGGAGTTCGTTTCCAATTTCAATCGCAGTTTTGCGGTTCGCAGAACGATACAGCAAGAGAATATCTTCCTCTCTTGCGTCAATCTCCACTTCCTGACTGGAAAGCGCTGCCATTAACTGGTCTAACACGAACGCAAGCCCGATTGCCGGAGTCTTCTTACCAAACTGCTCTACCAGATTATCATAGCGTCCTCCCGTTGCTATCGCTTCCCCGGTTCCATATGTATATGCCTTAAAAATAATGCCGGTATAATACTCGTAATGAGACAGCATGCCAAGGTCAAATGTTACATGCTTCTCCATCCCGTATGTTTTTATAATATTGTACAGCTTTTCAAGACGATCCAGCGCTTCCAGCGCCCGCGGGTTTGTTGTCTTATCTTTCGCGTAGGCAATTGTCTCGATATCTCCGAACAAATCCGGCAGTTTAACGAGCAAATCCTTACAGCCTGCCGGAATCTCTTTCTTTTCTAACATATCAGAGGCGGCAAAAATGTTCTTGTTCACCAGATACACTTTTAACTGTTCCGTCTCCTCCTCTGTAAGCCCGGCTTCTTCGACAATACCACGAAATAGGTCCGCATGTCCGATATCAACCTTGAACTCATCGAGTCCGGTCTTTTCCAGACAGTCAATCGCCAGAGCTATCATTTCTCCGTCCGCATCCGAAGAATCATCATTCATCAGCTCCGCGCCGACCTGTGTTGTCTCTGCAAGTTTCCCCTGATAACCACTCTGATGAATAAAGGTGTTCCCGGTGTAGCAGAGACGAATCTGCATATCCTCGTTGTCATAGTATTTCGCCACGCACCGGGCAACTGACGGTGTAATATCCGGGCGCAGGACAAGCGTGTTATTGTATTGGTCAAAAAACTTAAACATTTCCTTTGATTTAACGGTTCCCCTCTCCCTGTTAAAAATATCAAAGAACTCGTAAGTCGGTGTCTGTATATCTTTAAAACCATACAGCTTCATTACCGCATGAATATCATTTTGCACTTTGTAACGTTTTTCACAGTCCTCCCCATAGATATCCCTGACCCCTTCCGGTGTAAACAGTAAGGACTTCTGATATGTACTGCCTTCCATAATCCCCCTCCTTTATTCGTAAATCGCAGACGGCTGCTCTGGTTTTGGCAGATAACCAGCTTTGGACAAAGCGGAAATAATCGATTCTTTATGCTCGTTTCCAAATGCTTCCATCGTAATTGTCAGTTCAACGGCTGCATTGCGGTTAATGCTGACGAACTGATTGTGCTCCAGACGGATAATATTTCCCTGTTCCTTGGCGATGATATCTGCCACATGAAGGAGCTCGCCCGGACGGTCTGGGAGCTGTATGCTGACCGTAAAGACACGTCCTCTCTGAATCAGTCCATGTTGTACAACCGACGACATTGTAATGACGTCCATATTGCCGCCGCTCAAAATACAGACAACCTTCTTGCCCTTACAGTCTAACTGTTTTAAAGCAGAGACCGTAAGCAGTCCTGAATTTTCTACAATCATTTTATGGTTTTCCACCATATCCAAAAAGTTTACAATCAAATCATGGTCGTCTACTGTCACAATCTCATCAATATTCTTCTGAATATATGGGAAAATATTCGTACCCGGCGTTTTTACCGCCGTACCATCTGCAATTGTATTCACAGAAGGAAGGGAAACTACTTTTCCCTTCTTAATTGACTCCTGCATACAATTCGCACCTGCCGGCTCAATACCGATTACCTTTATACTCGGATTTAAGAGCTTTGCAAGAGTAGACACGCCGCTTGCCAGCCCGCCGCCTCCGATAGGCGCCAAAATCATATCTACCGTAGGAAGCTCCTTGATAATTTCCATCGCAATTGAGCCCTGACCTGTCGCCACCACCTCATCATCAAACGGATGGATGAACGTATAGCCCTTTTCTTCTGCAAGGCTCAGAGCATGGGCACATGCATCATCATACACATCGCCATGAAGCACCACCTCCGCACCATAGCTTTTCGTGCGGTTTACTTTAATGAGCGGCGTTGTGTTCGGCATCACGATGACTGCTTTCGCGCCAAAGAGCTTTGCCGCATAAGCAACACCCTGAGCATGATTACCCGCCGATGCCGTAATCAACCCTCTCTGGCGTTCCTCCTCCGAGAGCGTACTAATCTTATAATATGCGCCTCTCACTTTATAAGCGCCCGTATACTGCATATTCTCCGGTTTTAAATATATTTTACCACCTGTCTGCGCACTATAATATTCACTATAGATTAAATTTGTAGGCAGAATAACATTTTTCACTACCTCGCTGGCTTCTTCAAACTTTTCTAATGTCATCATTTTGATACACAACCTTTCTTGTCTTTATTTATGATTCAAACAGTGCATTGACAAATTCTTCTGCATCAAAACGCTGTAAATCGCCTATCTGTTCACCGATTCCAATAAATTTTACCGGTATATGAAGCTCTGACTGAATCGCAATAGCAATGCCGCCCTTTGCCGTTCCATCCAATTTTGTCAGGACAACACCTGATACATCTGCTACCTCACCAAATTCCTTTGCCTGAGCAAGCGCATTTTGACCTGTTGTACCATCTACAACAATCAGTGTCTCCAATAACGCCTCCGGGTATTCTTTCTCGATAATGGTATGAATCTTATGAAGCTCCGCCATAAGATTTTTCTTATTGTGCAGGCGTCCCGCTGTATCACAGAGCAGAATATCAACATCTCTAGCCTTCGCCGCTGCGACTGCATCATACACAATAGCAGCGGGATCGGAACCTTCCTGTCCTGCAATAATGTCCACACCGGCACGGCTTGCCCACTCCTTCAACTGGTCAATCGCCCCTGCCCGGAATGTATCTGCCGCCGCCAGCATAACCTTTTTCTCCATGTCTTTAAACTGCCCGGCCAGTTTTCCTGCACTCGTTGTTTTACCAACCCCGTTGACGCCAATAAGCAGGACAACCGATTTTTGTTTCATAAAGTCATAGGCGTCTTCCTGCACCTGCATCTGATCTTTTATCGTATCAATCAAAAGCTGCCTGCAGGCACTGGCCTCTTTAATTTTATTTTCTTTTACCTTTTCCTTCAAGCCATCAATAATACTCATCGTCGTGTTAATCCCGATATCGCCCATGACAAGAAGTTCTTCCAGTTCTTCATAAAAATCATCATCTATTTCTGAAAAACCATTAAAAAGAGAGTCTACCCCGGACACAAAAGACTGCCTCGTCTTAGTAAGCCCATTTTTTAATTTTTTAAAAAAACCAACCTTTTCTTCCATACTATATCTGCTCCTTTTCTACTGCTCTAATTGTTCCTCAATCAGCTTTACTGATACCAGAGTCGAAACACCCTTCTCCTGCATGGTAATACCATAGAGAACATCCGCCGCTTCCATCGTACCCTTTCTATGGGTAATTACAATAAACTGAGTATTCTTTGTGAGCTTATGTAGATACTTAGCATACCTTTTTACATTGGAATCGTCAAGTGCCGCTTCAATTTCATCCAGAAGACAGAACGGGGACGGTTTCAGATTCTGGATTGCAAATAACAGGGCGATGGCTGTCAATGCCTTTTCTCCACCTGACAGCTGCATCATATTTCCCAGTTTTTTACCCGGCGGCTGTGCATTTATCGTAATGCCGGCTTCCAGTACATCCTCGTCCTCAACAAGCTCCAACGTACCTTTCCCACCGCCAAACAGTTCCCGAAACACCTTGTCAAACTGCTTTTGAATATCGGCAAACTTTTCTGAAAATTGTTTGCGCATTTCCTCATCCAAATCTTCAATGATTTTTTTCAGCGCCTCCTCAGATTCAATCAAATCATCATGCTGTGTCTTTAAAAGCTCATACCTCTCACTGACCGCTTTATATTCTTCAATCGCATTGACATTTACATCGCCAAGCTCTTTAATCTTTGTCCTGCACTCTCCGACGTTTGCTTTCATCCGCGTATAGGAAACCGCATCGTCTACTTCGTATTCTTTTGCATTGTGATAGGTCAATTCATATTCATTCCACATATAATCAACCTTATTTTCAAGCTTTTCCTCAATATTTGCCTTTCTTGAATCCAGCCGGAAGCTCTCTTTATCCAACTCATTGATGTGCTCCATCAGGGAATCTCTCTTTTCGAAAAACTCCTTCTGAGACTCCATCATTTCTTCCTTTTTCTTCGTCTCCTCCTGAATTTCCTCCAAAAGTCGTTCTATCTCATCGGCAAGCTCCGCCTTCTTTTTCTCATAGCCGTCGATTATCTCCTGCATCTGAGAAACAGCGCTGTCTGAATTATTCTGCTCCTCCACCAGTCGTTCATATTCACCCTTCAACTCCTGAAGGCTGCTCTCAATTCGATGAATATTTTCGGAAATATAGTTATTTTTTTGCTGGAAGGAAGAAATTTCCAGACGGATGCCCGCCATCTCCTCCTGAATATCCGCCTGCTCATCATGCGCCTTCTCAAGCTCGGATGAGACTGTCTGAACCAGTGCTTTCGCCTGCTCCTCTTTTGTCCTGCTCTCCTCTAATTCTTTCCCGATATGTGACAGGGATTCTTCCAAAAGAACCTTCTGGTTCTCAATCTCCTTTCCGTCATTGGCAATTGCAAGATATTCCTTTTCTTTCTGTTCTTTCACGGATACTGCCTGTTCATATTTGATTTTTGCTGTGTTCTCTTTTAATTCCAGTTCTTTGAGCACTTCATTTTTTTCGTTCGCATTCCGAACCAGCTCCTCCACCTGTTTCTGTGCCTCTGTTATCTGCTGTTTTACCTTGTCCGCTTTCTGTTCTGCTTCCCGAATCAATTCCGAAAGTTTATCTATCTCGCGGCGGCGGCCAAGCAGATTACTATTGTTTTTAAAAGAACCACCGGACAGGGAACCGCCCGGATTCAAAAGCTCACCCTCCAGTGTTACAATGCGGATGGAATAGTGATACTTCCTGCTAATTTTCAAGGCATGTTCAATCGTATCGACAAGTAGATATCGCCCAAGAAGATATTCCACTACCTTGTCGTATTTTTCTTCTCTTGTAATGTGAGATGCCACATTGCCCAAAACCCCCGGCTCTGCCAGCATTTCATCAGTAAATGGCTTGTCCTTTTTCGGCGTTACCGTCGTAAGTGGCAAAAACGTAGCACGACCATAACGGTTTTTCTTTAACAGGTCAATCATTTTCCGCGCCACATGTTCATCTTCTGTCACAATATTCTGTATATTGCCGCCAAGCGCTGTTTCTACAGCTGTCTCATATTCAGCGTCCACCTGAATAATATCGGCAACAACACCCAAAAGTCCCGGATTGCTTTTTTTCTGCTCCATCACACGGCGAATACTCTGACCGTATCCATCATACCGCTCCGCAATATTTTTTAAGGAGGCAAGCTTCGAACTCAGCATATGGTATTCTTTCTGTGCATCCTGCTGTTTTTTCTGTAAATCCAAAATATCAGCACGTTTTTTATCTGCCTCCGCAAGCAGTGACTTTCTTGCCACATACTCGTTATCCAGCTCCTTCTTAGCTGCCTTTAGAGCCTCTTCCTCTTTTTTCATTTCTTCATCTGCGGCGGAAACCTGTGACTGATTGGACAGAAGTCTCTGGTTCAGCTCCGCCCTGCGTATGCTGTTCTGCTCCAGCATAGACTTTGCCTTCTGCTGTTCTACCGTAATCCGGGAAGAAACGTTCATAGAGTCCAGAATCGTATCATTCTGTTCATTCAACTGGATTTCTTTTTCTACAATTTCCTGTTCCAGAACCTCCAGCTTTTTCTGAACTTCCGACTCTTTTTTCTGCATAACTTCCAGACTTTCAAGAGATGTCTTCTGACGCTCCTTATAATCGGCAAGCTCTGCCTCCGCCTCTCCGCGGGAGATGGTCAAAGCATCTGCCCTCTCCTTGTGGTACTCTTTCCCCTGTGCAACTGAAGCAATTTTTTCCTTTGTAATTCTCACTTCACTGTCACAGTTCGTCATAGAAAGTTTATTTTGGTTTACTTGTTCTTTTTTTTGTTCAATGGAAAGGTCAAACTGGGAAATTGAATTCTCTATCTCTTCGTATTGTGATTTAGATTTCTCTTTCTCTGCTTTTGCCTCATCCAGTTCTTTCTTTGTGTTCAGAATATTTTTATCAATTTCCTCTGTTTCTTCGCGAAGGCTGTTATAATCCTTCAAAAACAGGCTGATTTCATACTTTTTTAATTCTTCCTTCAAATTCAGATAGGTCTTCGCTTTCTGTGCTTGTGACTCCAAAGGTCCGACCTGCTTTTCCAGTTCTGCGAGAACATCCTTGACACGCAAAAGATTCTGGCTCTCTATATCCAGATTTTTCTCAGCAGCCGCTTTTCTCTTTTTAAATTTTACGATACCTGCCGCTTCATCAAAAAGTTCACGGCGTTCCTCCGGTTTTCCACTTAAGATTTTATCTATCTGCCCCTGTCCAATAATGGAATATCCCTCTTTTCCAATACCGGTATCGAAGAAAAGTTCCTGTACATCCTTAAGCCTGCATACTGTGCCATTAAGTAGATATTCACTCTCACCAGAACGGTACACACGCCTTGCCACCTGAACTTCCTCATATGGCAGATTTAATTTATGGTCTTCATTGGATATCGTCAAGGCAACATACGCATAGCTCTGTGGCTTTCTCATCTCTGTGCCGGAAAAAATAACGTCCTGCATACTCGACCCCCGGAGCTGTTTTGCGCTCTGCTCTCCCAGAACCCAACGGACAGCATCCGCGACATTACTTTTGCCACTGCCATTTGGTCCAACTATACTTGTGATTCCGTTATGAAATTCAAATACCAGTTTGTTTGCAAAAGACTTGAATCCCTGCACTTCAATACTTTTTAAATACATTACTGCCTCTCCTGTCTAAGTATCAGTATAGTTTCATACGCCGCCTGCTGTTCCGCACTCTTTTTTGTATGTCCACAGCCTCGACCGTACTCTTTGCCATTGATTACACAGCACACTTCAAAGGTTTTATTATGGTCCGGACCTTCCTCTTTCAGAACCGGATACTGGATTTGTGTTTCCTCATGTATTTTCCCTTGTATAATTTCCTGCAACACTGTTTTACTATCATGAAACAGCTGTTTTTTTTCAATATCAGTCAGTACATATCGTTTTATAAATCTGCTTGCGGGCTCATATCCCCCATCCAGATAAATAGCGCCAAGAACCGCCTCAAAAGCATCCGATAATATCGAGTCTCTCCTGTCTCCCCCAGTATGCAATTCACCCTTGCCCAGATACAGATATTTTCCTAAATGAATTTCCCTTGCCGATACTGCCAGACTCATTTCACAGACAAGACTGGCACGCATTTTCGTCATCTTTCCTTCTTCCATATGCGGATTCGCCGTATAAATAAATTCACTGCTTATCAGTTCCAGCACGGCATCTCCCAGAAACTCCAGTCTCTCATTATTTGTCTCATACTTCCAATGTTTCTCATTGGCATACGAACTGTGTGTTAATGCATTTTTTAACAGAGATTTATTTTTGAAAGTATATCCGATTGTCTCCTGAAATTTTTGCAAATCTATTGATTTCATATCACTCAACCTTTACTGCTGAATCATTTCTTTTATCTTATCATTGATACTGTTTTCCTTAAACGTAATGCACTGACCGATTGCCGTCTTTATTTCCGAACTCTTCGAATTTCCATGTGCCTTTACGACAAGTCCCTTTAAGCCCAAAAGAGGAGCACCGCCCTGACTGCTGACATCAAACGTCTTCAAAAGCCCCTTCAATGCCGGTTTTATCATCAGTGCGCCAAGCTTTGTCCGCAAGCTCGCCATAAGTCCCTTTTTGATACATCCCAGAAATGTAAGCGCAACTCCCTCAAAGAATTTCAAAATCACATTGCCGACAAACGCTTCACAGACAAGAATATCGGTACCACCTTTTGCAATCTCTCGTGCCTCCACGCTGCCGATAAAGTTGATACCCTTGCAGTCGCGCAACATCGGATAGGTCTCTTTTACAAGCTGGTTTCCCTTTTCCTCCTCGGTTCCAATATTGACAATCCCGACCGTAGGATTTTTTTTACCCATTACATTCTCAAAATAAACCGTACCCATCTGCGCAAACTGAACTAAATGCTCCGGTCTTGCATCGACATTCGCACCACAGTCAATCAACAGGGAAAATCCTTTCTCTGAAGGCAGGAACGGCGCCAATGCCGGTCTTTTAATTCCCTTGATTCGTCCAACGACAAGTTGTCCACCGACAAGAATTGCACCTGTGCTTCCCGCCGATACAACAGCATCTGCCTTTTCGTCCCGCACAAGGCGCATGGCAACGACCAGAGAGGAATCTTTCTTTTCCCGAACAGCCTTTGTAGGAACCTCTCCCATATCAATTACTTCCGTAGCATTTACTACCTCAATATTATCCTTCTCGTATGTATATCTGGCGAGTTCAGAATTGATTTCTTCCTCTTTTCCTACCAGAATCACTTTTATATCCGGATTTTCCTTTACTGCCTCTATCGCACCTTTTACCGTTTCCACTGGTGCGTAGTCTCCACCCATGGCATCCAATGCCACAACAACTTTACTACTCATAAGAAATCCTCCTGTCAAAACTCATATGGTTCTAATATACTAAAAAACTGCCAAAAAATCAACCACCCTGAATAAACCAGGGTGGCAATTCCTCTTGTCATTTGAATCTCCGCATCGGAGTATCACAATTTATTTCTTTTCGTAAAAAAATGAATGAATACCATTAAATCCATATTGGGATGCTCCAATAATCTGTTCTGTGCTCCCAACAAAAAGGATGCCATCTTTACAGAGGGAAGCAGCAAACTTCCTATATATCTCATCCTTTGCTTCCTCTGTAAAATATATCATAACATTTCTACACACAATCATATGTACCCCTTGTGGATACATGTCCTTCAGCAAATCATGCTGCTTAAACATAATGCAGGACTTTAATTCATTTGAAATTTTAACTACATCGGTCGCATCTGTCTCAATAAACTTATCTCTATACTTTTTAGGAAGACCTTTAATACTTTTTTCCGTATAATAGCCTTTCCGCGCCTTATCTAATACCTGATTATCCAAATCAGTCGCAATAATCTGAATCTGATTCAAGGGAACAAACTCACTCAGAACCATTGCCAGCGAATAGGGCTCATCTCCTGTCGAACAGGCAGCACTCCATATCTTAAGGCGTTTCCCAAATTTCTGAATCAAACCCGGAATGATATGCGTCGCCAGTGTGTTCCACTGTGCCGGATTCCGATAAAATTCAGAAACATTTATCGTAAGATGGGTGACAAATTTATCGTATACTTCCGTATCTCTTTTTAACAATGCTAAAAAATCATTATAACCTAGTATCTGATACTTCGATATAAAATTGTCGATTCTACGCTTCATCTGACTCTCTTTATATGAGTTTAAATCAATTCCTGATAAGCGCAAATAATCCTTTTTGAATGTTTCATAATTATCCAACATACTATTCTTCTGCAGAAACCTCCTCAGTCTCAGCCATCTCTGCTGATGCCTCAGTATTTTCTTCTACTTGGGTGGTCTCTTCCGCCTGAACCGTTTCCTCTGTTTGAGCGGTTTCCTCCACTTCTTCTGCAGCCTCTGCCTCCGCTTCAGCTTCCTTCTTCTTTTCTATCTCAAGCGCTTTAATGCTTAAACTGATTTTCTTCGTCTCCTCATTAAAATCTACCACTTTCGCAGTCACTTCCTGACCAACCTTTAAAACATCGGAAGGCTTTTCGACATGCTCAATGGAAATCTGGGAAACATGAAGCAGTGCATCAATCCCTTCCTCCAATTCAATAAAAGCACCAAAGTCCGTCATTCTTGCCACTTTACCAGTCAACAGTGTGCCGACACTGTATTTTTCAGCAGCATTTTTCCACGGGTTATTTTCTTCTAACTTCATTGTCAATGCAATTTTAGAATCTGCAATATCTTTAATCATGACATTAACTTTATCGCCAACCTTGAACAGCTTCTTTGGATCGTCCACACGTCCCCATGACATTTCTGAAATATGAAGCAGTCCGTCTGCTCCGCCAAGGTCAACAAATGCGCCGAAATCTGTCAGATTTTTAACAACGCCCTCTACCATCATGCCGACTTCAATCTTTTCAAGCAATTCTTTCTGCATCTGTTTCTTCTTCTCGACAATCAACTGCTTGCGGTTACCGATAATTCTTCTTTTATGCGGATTTACTTCAGTAAGAACAAACTCTACTTCCTGATTTTCATATTTTGACAAATCTCTCTCATACATATCAGAAACAAGGCTTGCCGGAATAAATACACGTCCTTCTCCGTATGCAACGCTCAGTCCGCCTTTTAATACCGCAGCCACCTTACCGGTCAGCACTTCCTGATTTTCAAAAGCTTCTTCAAAACGCTTATTCATCTTATCCTGCTGTAATCTCTTGTAAGTAAGAAGAACCTGTCCCTCACCGTCATTTACCTTCAGAACCTTAACGGTCATCTTGTCTCCTGTTTTTACTTCGGCCGTTAAGTCAATATCTGCATTATTACTATACTCATTCTTCGTTAATATACCATCTGCTTTATATCCAATGTTTAAGATAATTTCATTGTCCTTAACTCCGATAACTGTCCCTTCTACAACCTCACCATTGTGGATTGTTACTAATGAATCCTCTAACATTTCCTCAAAACTTAACTCTGACATGCCTCTAGAACCTCCTGAATAATTGTATTTGGGGTAGATGCCCCAGCAGTAATGCCTAGGCTTGTAAATGACTCAAGAGAAATGGAACTCAAATCATCTACTGTCTGTATAAAAAAAGTGTTCTCACACTGATTTTTACAAATTTCATATAATTTCTGCGAATTTGAACTATGCTTTCCACCTATCACAATCATCGCATCGGAACGTGCTGCCAACTGTTCCGCCTCCTTCTGTCTCGTAGATGTAGCATTGCATATAGTATTCACAGCAAGTATATCATAACCTTTTTTAGAAAAAATTTCAACTAATTCTTTAAATTTTTTGTAATTAAATGTCGTTTGCGCCACAATACAGATTTTCTGTTCACGGTTCTTCTGGCAATATGCCTCTGCTTCCTCCTTTGTTTCAATAACCGTTCCCTCTGCATTTGCCCAGCCCAGAGTTCCCTGAACTTCCGGATGGGAAGCAGAACCGATAATAATAATCTTATACCCCTTTTTACTATATTCAAAAACTGTTTCATGAATTTTTTTCACAAACGGGCAGGTCGCATCTTCATAAGAAATCCCTTTCTTTTCGATTTCCTCTGCCGTCTGTTTTGCGACACCGTGTGAACGGATAACCAGTGTCGTATTTGCTTCATCTTCAATTTCATCCAGATGATTGATAACACGGACTCCTTTGGACTCCAAGTCAGACACGACCTGTTCATTGTGAATAATTGCGCCCAGCGTGCAGACCTCCTTCTGTTCCTTTTCTATCAGATGGTATACACTGTCAACAGCCCGTTCTACCCCAAAGCAAAATCCCGCACTTTTTGCCAATTCTACTTTCATTTTTCCTCCTGTACCCGCTCTGCAATCTCCCGGATTGTCTTTGTCACTTCCTCAATTGACATATAAGAAGTATCTACGAGCACTGCATCTTCAGCCTGCTTTAGCGGAGCGATTTCTCTTGTCATATCCTGCTTGTCTCTGGCAACGATATCCTCCTCGATTTTATCAAGGCTGCACTCCACACCTTTCTCCTGTAATTCCTTATAACGCCTCTCTGCCCTCACGCGGGAGCTGGCTGTCAAAAATATCTTTACCTCGGCTTCCGGCAATACAACAGTCCCGATATCCCTGCCATCCATAATGACGTCAGTTTCCGCCGCCATCTTCCGCTGTAATTCCAGCAGTTTTGTCCTCACCGCGCCGTATGACGCCATAATAGAAGCATGTTTTCCGACTTCCTCCTGACGGATTTCTGTGGAGACATCTCTGCCATTCATAAAAATATGCTGCTCGCCGTTCTGATATTCAATCCGAATGTCAATATTGTCACAGTTATCGCTTACCGCCCTTTCATCCGAAACATCAATTCCTTCTGTCATACAGTAGTACGCCATGGCACGAAACATAGCCCCTGTATCTACATAGACAAAAGACATCTCCTTCGCCACCAGCTTCGCAATCGAACTTTTCCCTGCTCCGGCAGGCCCATCAATAGCAATATTCATAATCACTTATTCCTTTCAAATGTTATTTTTATCTCTGATTACCGGCTGCATACCCGGTAGACCATGCAATCTGTAAATTGAATCCTCCTGTCAGGGCGTCCACATCAAGAATTTCTCCGGCAAAATACAGACCGGATAGCAGTTTGGATTCCATCGTCGTCGGATTTACCTCCCCCGTCTTTACGCCCCCTCTTGTAATGATAGCTTCTTCGATATCCCGCAATCCCGTCAGCGTCAAATCAAAATCTTTCATTTTCTCTACTATATGGATGCGCTCCTCTCTGGTAAGGCTATTTACCTTTTTATCAAAAGGGATGGCACACCGTTCCAGTAGCACAGGAATCATACTTTTCGGAAGCAGATGTACCATAGCATTTTTGACTGACATATTTGCCGCTGTTTCAAAATCCTTTTGTACCCGCTTATCTAACTGTTCCCTTGTCAATGCCGGTTTCATATCAATGTGCAGAAAAAGGGATTCTTTTTTCAGCCAGTCGCCAAGCAGACTGCTGGCGCTGAGCATCAAAGGGCCGCTTACCCCATAGTGAGTGAATAATATCTCTCCAAAGCCTTCGTACAATTTCTTTTTTGTCCCGGCTTTTGTAATAACTGCCGCTGCATTTTTCAAGGTAAGCCCCTGAAGGTCAGCCGTAAAACTTTCTTTTATCAAAATCCCTGTCAGCCCCGGTCTGGTTTCCTTTATTGTATGTCCTGCCCTCTCTGCCATATGGTAGCCGCTGCCGTCAGAGCCGGTTGAAGAATAGGACAGTCCCCCCGTTGCAAGAATGACCGAGTCCGCCAAAAGCTTTTCTCCATTTCTTAACCATACTCCCGTTACCCTTCCCTGTTCAAACAGAATGTCCCTGACCTCTGTATTCAGCCGGATGACAACCTCTTTCTGTTCACAGGCTTTCTGTAATGCCTTAATGACATCCGACGATTTATCCGACATGGGAAATACCCGGTTTCCCCGTTCCACCTTCGTCTTTAAACCGAGAGAATGAAAAAAATTTATTGTATCTTCATTGCTGAAACCATAAAAGGAACTGTATAAAAATTTTGGATTGGAAACAACATTAGAAAATAAGTCAGAAATTTCACAGGCATTGGTTATGTTACACCGCCCTTTGCCTGTGATAAATAATTTTTTCCCGAGTTTTTCATTCTTTTCCAGCAGAGTGACGGAGTGTCCTGCCCCGGCACTCTGTATAGCCGCCATCATCCCGGCAGCACCTCCGCCGACAACTACAATATTTTTCATGCTAACCTCTGTGTCTCTTTTATTCGGAAGCATATACCTCGTTCAGTCCAAAAGACTGGTTTTTACTTTTATATGCCTTTCCGTCACATCGGAATATAACCTCACTGCAACCCTTCACATTATCTAAAAGGCTGTTCGCAAAACATTCCAATATAAGATTTTCCATTTTTTCACTACATTTTTGAATTGGTTTTCCTTTTGAGGAAAAGGATAAAATAACCTTTTTCCCCTTCTGTTTTACACTGTCTACAATAATTTCCTCCTCGTTCAGGTTTTCCAGAACGAGAGCAGCAATATATTTTCCCGATAACTTTTCTGTACTCTTTTTTACTGGTACTGGAATCAATGTCGCATTATCCGAATTGATAGAGTATATCGTCAACGTCTCCATATTATTTTTAGGGGTAGGTACAGCGGAGGGCAATGGATGTTCCTCCTCACCATCGCATCCGGACATCCCCATAATGAGCAAAACAGTAAACAATACAATGGAAATAACTTTTTTCATATGTCATTTCTCCTTATCTAAACAATGTATTGCCAAATCAATTGCCGCACTGACTGCCTGCCTTCTGACATCCTGACGGTCTCCGGTAAATTCATAACGCTCTACGGATACATTACCATGCAGGGAACAGCCAATATAGACAAGCCCAACCGGTTTTTCCTCCGTTCCCCCTCCCGGGCCCGCTATCCCCGTCGTTGATAATCCCATATCTGCAGAAGCAGCTTTCGCACATCCAGCCGCCATCTCAGCCGCTGTCTGCCTGCTGACTGCACCGTACTGACCAAGGGTTTCATGACGGACACATACCAGTTCTTCCTTTGCTTCATTGGCATATGTCACAAACGCACAGTTCAGTACATCAGATACACCGCTTACATTTACAATTGTCCCGGATAAAAGTCCGCCGGTACAAGATTCGGCTGTTGTTATTGTATATTTTTTATTTGTCAGTTTGTTGACAAGTTCTTCTTCCTTAGACATTCGTTTTTACTTCACATCCTTCATAACATTTCGATTTTTATAAATATAATCAATCAATGAAATCACTGTCAGAATTACGGCCGCATAAATCAGCACGTTATCAATAATCCTGAAAACCGGATGCTGAAAATTAAAAATCAAGAGAATTGACATCGCCATCTGGGCACAGGTTTTGACCTTCCCCCAATAGCTTGCCGCAATCGTGACATTCTTTTCTGCTGCTACCAGACGGAATCCACTAATGATAAATTCCCTGCTTATAATTATGATAACCACCCATGCCGGCATCTCTGAATTTGCCTCCGCAAGAAAACATATCAAAGCGGCACAGACGAGAAGTTTGTCAGCCAGCGGATCCATAAACTTTCCAAAAGTCGTAACCTGATTATATTTCCTTGCCAGATAGCCGTCAAAGAAATCCGTTACACAGGCAGCGATAAATAACCCGCCTGCAATATAATCGGAATATGGCAATGTTTCCCACAACATGGCAACAACAAAAAGAGGAATCATAATTACTCGTAATATTGTCAACCGATTTGGCACATTCATTTATTCATCCTCCTCATCACAAATTTCACCGATTAAATCGTAGCCTCTGGCTTCCGTGACAAGCACGGTCAGAAAGGTTCCCGTCAAGAGCTCATGGGCGGCATGGAAAAATACACAGCCGTCGATATCCGGTGCGTCCCGGTAGGTCCGACCGACATAAATATCTTCCTCCGGGAGGTACCCATCTGTTATAACTTGAAGTTTTTTACCTATTCGTTTCTCATTCTGCCGGAAAATAATATTCTGCTCCGCTTCCATAATTTCATCTGCCCACTGCTGTTTTATATTTTCCTCAATCTGGTTTTCGTATTCTGCCGCCGGCGTTCCTTCTTCCGGCGAATATGGAAATACTCCTAACCGTTCAAATTCTGTCTGAGCTACAAACTGTACACATTCCTCGTGCTGTGTAACAGTCTCTCCCGGAAATCCGCTGATAAGCGTAGTGCGAAGTGTGATATCCGGCAGTATTTCCCGAATTTTTTTTATCTTTTCTGATAAATCCGCCCGGTTCGTCCTTCTTCCCATTCTTTTTAAAATGTCATCATTACAATGCTGTATCGGCAAATCCAGATAATGGCAAATTTTTTCTTCTTTCCTCATTGTTAAAAGAAGTTCCTCTGTGATTTCCTCCGGATAACAATACATAAGACGAATCCACCGGATTCCCTCGATTTGGCACAGCCGGTGTAACAGCTCCGGCAACGCCTTTTTACCATATAAGTCCACTCCGTATACGGTTGTCTCCTGCGCAATGAGAATCAATTCCCTCGTTCCACCTTCTGCCAGCAGGGCAGCTTCCTCTGTCAGCTCCTCCATCGGGACACTGCGGTAATCGCCCCGAAGTGACGGAATGATACAATAAGTACAACGTTTATTGCACCCCTCTGCAATTTTTAAATACGCGGTATGAGGTGATGAGGTCTGCAGCCGGCGAGTAAGTCCTTCCGGCAAATAATTTACCTCTTTCAGAATACACACATTTTCCCCTGACAGGCTTCTCTTAACCGCAGAGGCAATCTCGTCGTATGCTGTAGTTCCAACAACGGCGTCTACTTCCGGTATCTCTTTCCGAATGTCCGCCGCATATCTCTGGGCAAGACATCCTGTGACAATTAACACACGGCAGTTTCCTGTCTCCTTTTGTTCTGCCATTTCCAAAATCGTCTCGATGCTTTCCTGCTTGGCGTCATGAATAAAACTACAGGTATTTACAATAATCACTTCTGCCTCTCTAGCATCCTCTGTAATTTCCATTTCATTTTCTAACAATAACGCCAGCATTTTCTCACTATCTACGAGGTTTTTATCGCATCCCAGTGACACAAAAAAGAGTTTCATGATTCCTCCATTCACAGGATTAAAAATTTATTTTTCAACCTTTTGCTTCTACGCAATTGTTCATAAGCATAGCGATCGTCATCGGCCCGACTCCGCCAGGCACAGGCGTAATGGCAGAAGCCAGCGGTTCTACCTCTTCAAAATCAACATCCCCGCATAACTTATTATTTTCATTGCGGTGAATTCCAACATCAATAACCACTGCTCCCTCTTTCACGTAATCACTGGTAATAAATTTAGGTTTCCCGATTGCCACAATTAATATGTCGGCACGTTTCGTCACTTCCTTCAGATTCTTCGTATGGCTGTGGCATATTGTCACCGTAGCATTTTCTCTCAGCATTAACATCGCCATTGGTTTTCCAACAATGTTGCTTCTGCCGACAATGACACATTCCTTTCCGTCCATCTCTATGCCGCTTCTTTTTAGAAGCTGGATAATGCCTGCAGGAGTACACGAAACAAAACCCGGCTGCCCAATGCTGAGCGCACCTACACTCTGCGGATGAAAACCATCTACATCTTTTTTCGGCGAAATTGTCTCGATTACTTTATCTTCGTTAATATGTGCCGGGAGCGGAAGCTGTACCAGAATACCATGAACCGTATTATCATGATTCAGTTTTTCAACGAGTGCAAGAAGCTCCTCCTCGCTTGTCTCCTCCGGCAGTTCGTAAGAAAGGGAATGAATCCCTATGTACTCACATGCTTTTTTCTTATTTCCCACATATACTGTTGAGGCTGGATCGTTTCCCACCTGAATGACTGCCAGTGTCACCTCCAGATTTTCTTTTGCCACCTTTTCCTTACATTCATCCTTTACCTGTGCGGAAATCTGTTTTCCGTCAATAATCTTTGCCATAATACTTCGAATCCTCTCTTCTTTCTTTAATTGATTTCTACAATGCGGTCCCGTATCGCCTGCATATGGTAATCGGTCCGATTTATCACATCGGCACAGGCCCGCAGCTCATACACGATGTTTTCCGCATCCTTCACTACTTTTTTGTATTTTACCTGATGCTCCAGACTTGCCCAGAAATCCATCGCAATCGTTCGTATCTGTACTTCAACCCGAATCTGTTCTTTCCTGTCTGAAAAGAATACCGGCACCTCCACAATCAGATGAAGGCTGCGATAACCGTTCATTTTCGGATTTTTTATATAATCCTTTGTCTTTATCAGTTTAATGTCATCCTGAGCGGTCAACATATCGGCCACTTTATAGATGTCATCAATAAAAGCACAGATTACCCTCACACCTGCCACATCGTTCAAGCCTTCCCTTACCGCTTCCACCGTAATCGGAAGTCCTTTTTTCTTGAGCTTTGTGGCGATACTGTCCGATTGCTTAATCCGGGTTTTAATAAACTCAATCGGGTTTCTCTTTTTCGTCATGGAAAGTTCATCATTCAGTACCTGCAATTTCGTTTTGACTTCCTTGATCGCACAGCTGTACATCATCATCATTTCATCAAATTCCCGATTTTCATTTTCAAATACATTATCCATGTCCTTCGGGAGACGGACCTGCCTGATATAAGACGTTTGTAATTCTTCATCTAACATACTTTTCTCCAATCTGCCACCACACCCCTCTGTGGCAACCCCTTATCTGATTTTACGTCTCTTTTACCAATTTTACACGATAGGAATCAATTAGTGAAAATTTTCACAATATCCTACAATTCTATTATAAGATAATTAGTAAGAAAGTCAAGTGAAATACCGGACAAGGAAAGGGTTCGCAGAGAAAAAGATGATACCAACCGTTTCCGGCAGTATCATCTTTTTATGCTAAATGAATTTATCGCAAGCAGGCTTTTATGTATCTACTACCAGCGGTTAATACTCACTGTACTTTTTGCCCCGATTACCTTGGTATCCTTATTACAATAAATCGTTTTCAGGTTTGGATTGGTTGATACATCAATGGTCTTTACAGAAGTATAGCCGATAAATATTTCTTCCAATGTTGTAACACCCTTTACATTAACCTCCGTTACCCCACGGTTGCAATCCAGTTCCAGTCTTCTCAATGCAGTAAAGCAGCTTACATCAATCTTTCCCTTAACGCCATAGTCACTGGTAGATTCATCGTCTCCGATTCGGATTGTATCTAGTCTGCCATCATCATTCCATAGATAATATTCCGTGTTATCTATATTTGTATCAATCCTTGCTCCTGTTGCCACCAGCCTTTTCACAAGTGCTTCCAGATTTGTCCGGTCTTCCTTAACCAACTGTTCCTTCGTCTTTGGAGTCGGTGTTGGCGTCGGTGTCGGTTTCACCTTTCCCTTCTTTTGCACCGTAACTTTACAGGTAAATTTTTTCTTTCCTACCTTAGCAGTAATCTTAGCGGTTCCCTTTTTCTTAGCCGTTACTTTTCCCTTTTTGCTTACAGAAGCCACTTTCTTTTTACTACTTGACCACTTTAGCTTTTTCTTCTGCTTTTTTGTAAGATTTTTAACGGAAAGCTTCTTTGACTCCCCCACCTTCAGGCTTAGCTTGCTCTTGCTGATTTTCGCCTTTTTGGCAGCGTCTGCAGTATTACCTCCCACACCAGTAAAAACCATAGCAGCGGTTAATACAATGGCAATTTGTTTTGTCAGTTTCTTCATGTTGTTATCCTCCCTTGTTCTATTTTTTATTTAGTATACTTCTGTTGGTTTATTTTGTCAACTTCTTTTTGACAATAATATACAAATCATTTATTCCTTGCAAAATCTATTTACTTTCATGAAAAAATCCCATATACTAAAAAATAATTACTTACATGGAACTATTAAAAAAGAAATGAGGTTTACTATGTTTCGAATATGGGGAAAACTATTTAAAAATAATCGTCTTTTGAGGGACATGGTGTACGAAAATTCCGCCTCCTCCCTGAACCGGACAAAAAAGGTATTTGCCGGACTGCATGAATTCTGTATGGAATTTGATTTACAGGAACCAATCTGGCTGGATAAAAATATTGATGAATTTAAACGGGTAGATAAAACACGCTTCTATCAGGATAACTTTATAGAGAGCATTGAATTTGATTATTTAGAAATTCATGTTATTGAAGAAGACGAATCATAAAATAATTGAAATCACTTAATTTTTGAATAAAAGTTATAAGAGTCGGAAATGCTATCTGTAAATTTCTATCAAAGGAGTGTTTTCATGAAAGCATTTGTAGACCAGGATACATGTATTGCATGCGGAATGTGTGTATCTTCCTGTAATGAGGTATTTGAATTTAATGATGACGGCAAGGCAGAATCCATCGTCGATGTCGTTCCTGCAAACTTGGAGGAGGACGCAAGGCAGGCCGCAAACAACTGCCCGGTAGACGCCATTTCTATCTCGGAGTAGTATCTATCTTTACAAAAAAATATTTAATATTGGAAAAAGAGAGCATATGCTTCCATTTCTTTCTGGACACAATGCTCTCCTTTTTTATTCACATTTTATTGCTACCATTTCAGCCCTTTTTATTATAGTTAATCAGACAGCCCTTTTGAATAATTTCCCGTTCATCCTCTGTCAGATTGCCGAGATGAAGCTCTATCTCCTTCATTCCTTTATTTACTACATAGGCTTTTATCGTATCTTCTTTCGTTTCTATTGCTTTCTTTATATCTTTGACAAAAATGTAATCCTCTTTGTCAAAGACGAGTTCGCCGTCGTATACAAATGGCAGCATACCCCAGTTAATCAGATTGGAGCGATATCTCTTTGTCGCATATTCTCTGGCGATGTTCGCCATACCGCCAAGAACACGCTGACAGCTTGCCGCCTGCTCACGGGCCGAACCATCTCCCGGCTTCACAGCAAAAATCACACTACCGATTTCTGTCTGCTCCGGCACAACATCAAACTTACTCTGAATGGTATCGTATATTTCCTTTAGTCCGGCATCTTCCGCATAGATGTCTGTTCCGGCAATCCTTGCTTTCTCAGCCTTCTGAATTTCCTTTGCCTTCCCTACATAAGCAGGATCTTTTCTTGACAGAGTAAACTCTGCCAGTCCCAATGGATTGGAGCGGTAAGATGAAGTTTCCCCGGAAGGAATCAGCTCATCTGTCGTCGTAACCGGATCATGAATCATGGAAACGACCTTGAGCAGTACGTTGTCAGTCAAAGCCTGCATCTCCGGCCAGTCCACAATATTCGGGCCAAACTTGATTTCCACTTCCGGATCTGCTTTTCCGACACCATTAAATACCCGGTTGTCATAAATGGATTTATCAAAATAATATTTCGGTTTACTAAAGTTTGCATCAATGTCGGTTGCCGCCGTCAGATACCCTTTGTTTGCTGCTGTTGCGGCAATCGAACGTGCGTCCATGAGCGCTACCGATGCAATCTGACCACTCGTCACCTTCGAACCCTCACGGTTCGGGAAGTTACGTGTCGAATGGCGAATACTGAGCCCCTTGTTGCTAGGCACATCCCCCGCGCCAAAGCATGGTCCACAGAAGGCTGTCCGTACAGTTGCGCCTGTTGCCATCAAATCAGCAATCTTTCCATTTTTCACAAGCTCCATGAAAATCGGCTGGGACGCCGGGTATACACTCAGTGAAAATTCATCCGCACCAATCGTTTTCCCTTTGAGAATATCAGCCGCATCACAAAGGTTTTCAAACCCACCGCCGGCACATCCGGCGATAACTCCCTGCTCTACATACAGCTTACCATTTTTAATTTTATCCGTCAGTTTAAAATCTATATTGTTATTGTCAAGGCTGACAAGCGCTTTCTTTTCTACATCCTGAAGAATATCTTCTAAATTGCTGTTCAGTTCTTCTATCGTATACACATTGCTCGGATGGAACGGCATGGCAATCATTGGCTTAACAGCAGACAGGTCTACTTCTACAACACCGTCATAATAAGCTGCCTTTGCTGGATTCAGTTCTTTATAATCGCCGCTTCTTCCATGTATATCATAAAATTCTTTTACCTGATTATCCGTTCTCCATATAGAGGACAGACAGGTTGTCTCCGTCGTCATTACATCAATGCCGATACGGAAATCCACACTCAGATTATCAATTCCATCTCCGACAAATTCCATGACTTTATTGTTGACATAGCCGTTTTTAAACACTGCGCCAATAATAGCCAGCGCAATATCCTGCGGACCAACGCCTTTTTCCGGTTTGCCGGTCAGATAAATGGCAACAACACCCGGCATCGGTATATCGTAAGTCTGCTCTAACAACTGTTTTACAATTTCCGGTCCACCCTCTCCGACTGCCATTGTCCCAAGAGCACCATAGCGGGTATGACTGTCTGAGCCGAGAATCATATTGCCTCCGGCTGCCAGCATTTCTCTGGCAAACTGGTGAATAACTGCCTGATGAGGAGGCACATAAATTCCGCCATACTTTTTCGCACAGGAAAGTCCAAATACATGGTCATCCTCGTTAATTGTTCCACCTACCGCACACAAGCTGTTGTGGCAGTTTGTCAGCACATATGGCACTGGAAATTTTTCCAGCCCCGATGCTCTCGCCGTCTGCAAAATACCGACAAACGTAATATCATGTGAAGTTAATTTATCAAATTTGATTTTTAAATTATCCATATTGCCGGATGTATTATGGTTTTTCAATATCTCATAAGCCATTGTTCCCTTTGCTGCTTCTTCTTTCGTTGTCTTTACACCGGACTTACTTTCCACTGCCGTCAGCGCATCACCGCTGTCCGGAATCAGTTCTGTTCCATTTACAAGATAGGCTCCGCCCTCGTATAACTTTATCATGTATATCCTCCTTATAATCTTATGACAAATTTACCGATAATAACATTTTACCGAATAATAGTATACTTGCTTTTTGCCTATATTGCAAGTTACAAATCTTCTGATATGATTTTCCTGTCCTTATAATAGTATTTTTTGTCGTGCTCACTAATTTGACGCATAACCCTGCATGGATTCCCGACCGCGACAACATCTGCCGGGATATTTTTTGTCACCACGCTTCCCGCTCCAATAACTGTATTATCCCCAACTGTCACGCCCGGCATAAGAATGGCCCCTGCCCCAATCCAGCAGTTCCTGCCAATATGCACTGGCATATTATACTGATACACCTGTTCCCTAAGTTCCGGCAGTATAGGATGCCCCGCAGTAGCA
The DNA here is from genome assembly GCA_002362575.1 of Lachnoclostridium sp. UBA3262. Classification (GTDB taxonomy): domain Bacteria; phylum Bacillota; class Clostridia; order Lachnospirales; family Lachnospiraceae; genus Eubacterium_F. The sequence goes on from DEUM01000040.1 coordinate 120,712, forward strand.
ATTGTCACATTGGGGCCTATCATTGTGTAATCCCCAATGTAAATATGTGTATCATCTACACAGATAAGGTGGTAATTAGCATAAACCATATTACCAAAATGACAGTGTTTCCCACCAAAATTTGCGTAAAAGGGAGCCTCAATGTAAACACCCTCGCCGCAATCGCCAAGCATTTCCTTTAACAATTCTGCTCGTTTTTCTACCTCTGACGGCCTGGTCAGATTGTATTCGTACAGTTTATCCTGACAAGCCATCTGCTCTTTCACAATCTCGTCATCGCCCGGCAAATAAAGCTCACCCGTATGCAGCCTGTCTCTCATTTTACTCATTTTCTTTTCCTCCCCTTTGATAGGGTAGTGTCAAATTTACTACCCTT